>CAYJKT010000030.1:0-23203 GCA_964370775.1 uncultured Eubacteriales bacterium
ACCCTGATAATGAAGTTAAAAATATTATTATGCTTGCAATTCCAAAAAGCGAAGGTGGAAGCACTCATCTTGATATTTTAGCAACTTTAATGACTAAAATGAGTGATGATGACTTTGCTAACAGATTGTTTTCTTCAAAATCTGCAAAAGAATTATATGCAAACTTAGACTATGAAGAAGCAAAAACTGATGAAAAAGAAGTTGAGTACACTAAAACTATCGTAGCTGTAACTGCTTGTCCTGCTGGTATTGCGCATACATACATGGCAGCAGAGGCACTTGTTAAAGCTGGTAAAGAGCTAGGCGTAAAAGTTTATGTTGAAAAACAAGGTGCTAACGGAATTGAGGATAGACATACTTCTGAAATGTTAAGAAATGCTGATGCAACTATATTCTCAGTAGGTGTTGCAGTTAAAGATGCTGAACGTTTTGATCATCTACCAATTACAAAAACTCAAGTAGCAGAACCTCTTAAAGATGCTAAAGCTATTATAAAAAGAGCTTTAGATAAAGCAGAAAACTTCCAAAAAGGCGAATATGTTGCTAATGGAAATGACGATGGTAAATTGAGCTTTGGTGGAGAAGTTAAACAAGCAGTTATGACTGGTATCTCTCACATGGTTCCACTAGTTGTTGCTGGTGGTATGATACTTGCAATCGCAGTTTTGATTACTCAACAATTTGGTTTACAAGATTTATATAATGAAGCCGGCAGTTGGCTAAACAACTTCCGTTTGTTGTCTGGTGGATTACTTGGCACATTGCTAGTTCCTGTTATGGCAGCGTATATGGCGTATGCGATTTCAGAAAAAACAGCTCTTTGTTCTGGTTTTGCAGCTGGTCTTGCAGCTAACATGGTAGGCGGCGGATTTTTAGCTGGTATGCTTGGTGGTTTAATCGCTGGTTATTTAGTTCGTTACATGAAAAAATATATCCCTGCAAAAGGTGCGTTCTCTGGTTTTATCAGTTTCTTCGTTTATCCAATTGTAAGCACAGTTTTAATTGGAGTTATAATGTTCTTCATAATTGGTCAACCTGTTGCTTGGTTAAATAACCTATTATTCGATTTCCTAAGAAGCCTACAAGGTGCAAACGTATTATTACTAGGTGCAGTTATTGGAATTATGACTTCATTTGACCTAGGTGGCCCTGTTAACAAAGCAGCTTATGCGTTCTCTGTAGCAGCGTTAGACGAAAATTTACTTCTACCTTATGCAATTTTTGCTTCTGTAAAAATGGTTTCTGGTTTTGCTATCACAATGACAACTATTGTTGCTAAAAAATATTACACACAAGAAGAAAGAGAAGCTGGAAAAACTACTTGGTTACTAGCTCTTGGTGGAATTACAGAGGGTGCAATTCCATTTATGATGAAACACCCACTAAAAGTTATTACTTCACTTTGCACAGGGTCTGCTGTATGTGGCATGATTATCGCTTGGACAAACATGGGTTTAAGTGTTCCTGGTGCTGGAATATTCTCAATGTTCTTGCTAGATACAACAGCATCTACATTAAGTCCAGTTTTAAGCGCAGCTGTTTGGCTACTAGCAGCAGTTTTAGGTGCAATTATCTCAACAGTAATGTTAGTATTTATGATGAAAAAAGGTAAACATCAAGAAATTTACGAAAATAAATAAGCATAATTTTATTATGAAAGGGCAATTATATGGCAAAAAATGTTCATGTTATACCACACATGCACTGGGACAGAGAGTGGTACTTTACAACAGAAGAATCAAGAATTTTACTTGTTAACAATATGGAAGAAATAATGACACGTCTTGAAGAAGATGATAGTTACCCATATTATATGTTAGACGGACAAACTGCAATTTTGGAAGACTACTTTGAAGTTAAACCTGAGAATAAAGCTAGAGTAGACGCTCTTGTTAAAAAAGGTAAACTTATTGTAGGTCCGTGGTATACTCAAACTGACGAAATGGTTGTTGGTGGTGAGTCAATTGTAAGAAACTTGCTTTACGGTATAAAAGACAGCAAAGAGTTTGGCGAGCCTATGATGATTGGTTACCTGCCTGATTCCTTTGGTCAAAGTGAGAAAATGCCTCAAATACTAAACGGTTTTGGAATTACTCGTTCAGTTTTCTGGAGAGGAAGCTCAGAGAGACACGGAACTAACAAACAAAACTTTTACTGGGAGGGCGAAAACGGTGGACGTGTTCTAGTTCACCTGTTACCTCTAGGGTACGCAATCGGTAAATATTTGCCTGCTGAAAAAGACGCTTTAGAAAAAAGAATGAGCAAATATATGCCAGTGCTAGATAGGGGTGCGATTAACGAGGAAATAGCACTACCTAACGGACATGACCAAATGCCTATTCAACAAAATATTGTTGATGTTATGAAAACTCTAAAAGAGATTTATCCTGACAAAGAATTTTTCTTAAGCAGATATGAAAATATTTTTGAAGAACTAGAAAAAGTTGAAAATGTTGACACTATTAAAGGTGAGCTTTTAGACGGAAAATATATGCGTGTGCATAGAAGTATTTTCTCTACAAGAGCAGATATAAAAGCATACAACACAAGGATCGAAAATAAAATCACTAACATTTTAGAGCCTTTGGCTTCTATCGCGCACAGTTTAGGTTTTTCTTACGAACACGGATTAATCGAAAGAATTTGGAAAGAGATAATGAAAAACCACGCACACGACTCAATAGGTTGTTGCTGTAGCGATAAAGTTCATCAGCAAATAGAAAATAGATTTTTCCTAGCAGAAGACAAAGTTGACGAACTAATTAAATATTACAAACGTAAAATCACTGATGCAGTTAGCTGTGATATAGCTCTTGATAAAATTACAGTTTTTAACTTACTGCCTTATAACCGTAATAAAGTTATTGATACCCAATTTATCACTAAAATGAAAAACTTTGATTTAGTAGATGAAAACGGCAAAAAATATGATTTTACAGTTACTAAAAAAGAAGTAGTTGACGCTGGTTTAATTGATAGACAAATCGTTCACTATGGCGACTATGACCCATTTGTGAGATATTATGTTACTTTTGTGGACGATATTCCGTCTATGGGTTACAAAACTTTCTTGATAAAAGAAAAAGAAGGTAGCGTAGCAGTAGAGGATAGCAAAATCACAGATGTAGCAGAAAATGAATTCTATTCTATCACTGTAAACGAAAATGGAAGCTTGAACATCACAGATAAAAATTCTGGTAAAAAATATACAGAAGTTCTTACAGTTGAAGATGGTAGTGATGACGGCGATGAATACGATTTCTCTCCGTTAGAAGATGATTTTATTATAACTTCAAAAAATGTAAAAGCAGACGTTAGTATAGAAAATCTTGGCGACAAAACTGTTATCACATCGGCTTATAAAATGAGTGTTCCAAAAGATTTAGACAGCAGAAAAGCTAAAAAATGTGATGGTGAATTCCTTGTAAAATTGACTGTTATGTTATATAATAAATCTAAGATAATCGAGATTAATGCAGAGATTGATAATCAAGTTAATGACCACAGAGTAAGATTATTAGTTCCAAACGGAATTGCAACAAGTTTTTCTGTGTCAGATAATCAATTTGGTATGATTAAACGCCCAGTAGTTGACAGTGCTATGGAAGTTTGGGAGAAAGAAAAATGGGACGAACGCCCTGATTCAATTTATCCAATGCTATCTTATGTGGCAACTGACAACGAAGTTGGTTTAGCAGTAGCTACTAATTCTGTAAGAGAATTTGAGCTTATCGGTGAAGATTATTCTACTATTGCAATCACATTGCTACGTGGTGTAGGCTTGCTTGGCAAAGATAACTTATATCGTCGCCCAGGTAGACCGTCTGGAATTAGCATGGAGACACCTGATTCACAAATGATTGGCAAATACACATTTGACCTAGCTTTGATTGCTAATAGTAAAAACTTAGCACGAGATGCAAAAGAGTACGTAACTCCTTTAGTGTGCTACAACAAAATGCCTTATAATGCAATGAAATTGAATGAAGTAAGCTTTAACACACCGTATAATTTTTCTATGTTAAATATAGAAGATGACAATTTAGTGCTTAGTGTTCTAAAAAAATCAGAGAACGAAGATGCTTATATTTTAAGAGCTTACCAAAGTTCTGTGGATAGTTCAGAGCCTAGTGTTAAAGGAATAAATATTCAATGTGAAACTAATTTGAACGAAGATAAAATTAGTGATGCTGATAAAATTTTACTACCAAAAGATGTAGTTAAAACATATTTAATTAAATAATTTGAATTTTGAAAGGAAACAAAACTTATGAAAACATTTGAATACACAATTAAAGACGAACAAGGAATGCACGTTAGACCAGCAGGTATATTTGCTAAAGAAGCAAAAAAATATGAGAGTAAAATCACAATTGAGGGCAACGGAAAAACAACTGATGCGACAAAATTAATGGCTATTATGGCTATGGGAATTAAAAACGGTCAAACAGTTAAAATCACAGTAGACGGAGCAGACGAAGACACAGCTTTTGATGCAATTAAGTCTTTTATGGAAGAAAACCTTTAATAAAACAAAAGGGAGGATTTTTCAATGGAAAAATATCATGGAAGTGTAGCTTCAAAAGGTGTTGTAATTGGAAAAATTCACGAGCTTGAACAAAAAAATGACACTGTTAGACGAGAACGTGTTAGCGATATAGAAGCTGAAAAAGCTAGATTTACAACAGCTCAAGAAAAAGCGATAAAAGAGCTAGAAAATTTGTATGAAATTGCGTTAAAACAAGTGGGAGAGTCAAATGCATTGCTTTTTGATATTCATAAAATGATGCTAGAAGATGACGACTATGTGGACTCAATCGTAAATATTATTGAAAGCCAAAAGGTTAATGCAGAATACGCAGTAGCAGTTACTTCAGACAACTTTGCAAACACTTTTGCAAGCATGGATGATGATTATATGAAAGAACGCGCAGCAGATGTTAAAGATATTTCTGGCAGACTGATTAATGTGCTTTTAGGAAAATCAGAGACAGGACTTCATCTTGCAGAACCGTGCATTGTTGTAGCAGATGACTTGACGCCAAGCGAAACTGTTCAAATGGATAAAAGTAAAATTCTAGGATTTGTAACAAGAAAAGGTTCAACAAATTCACACACAGCGATTTTGTCAAGAACTATGTCTATTCCAGCTATTGTTGGAGTAGACGTGCCTAGAGGACTTAGTGGCAAAACTGCAATTTGTGACGGAATGAAAGGTGACTTTATAGTTGAGCCTACAGAGGAAGAAGTTGCAAAAGCACAGAAAAAAGCTGAAAGTGAAAAAATCCGTAAAAAATTGCTAGAAGAATACAAGGGTAAACCTTCTGTTACAAAATCTGGCAAAAAAATAAACGTGTATGCAAACATAGGTTCTATTGGAGATATTGGATTAGCTCTGCAAAATGATGCGGAGGGGATAGGACTTTTTAGAAGTGAGTTTTTATACTTAGAACAAAGCGATTATCCAAGTGAAGAACTGCAATTTTCAGTGTATAAACAAGCTGCTGAGATGATGGCTGGCAAAAAAGTTATCATTAGAACAATGGACATAGGCGCTGACAAACAAATAGATTATTTTAACCTAGAGGCTGAAGAAAACCCAGCGTTAGGATATAGAGCAGTACGAATTTGTTTGAATGACGAAGATATGTTTAAAACTCAATTAAGAGCACTGATTAGAGCTAGTTATTTTGGTAAAATTTCAGTAATGGTGCCAATGATAATTTCTGTATGGGAAGTTAAAAGAGTAAAAGAGCTTATAAACTCTGTGAAAACTGAGCTAAAAGAGCAAAATATTCCTTATGGTGACATTGAATTTGGTGTGATGATTGAAACTCCGGCAGCTGTTATGATTGCAGATGATTTAGCGGAACTCGTAGACTTTTTCAGCATAGGCACAAACGACTTAACTCAATATACACTGGCAATAGACAGGCAAAATCAAAAGCTAGAGCAATTCTATGACGCACACCACCCAGCAGTGTTAAGAATGATAGAAATCATTGGACAAACAGCAAAAAAACATAATATATGGGCGGGTATTTGTGGTGAACTTGGTGCTGATATCGAGTTAACTAAAAAATTTGTTGAGTACGGAATTGAAGAATTATCAGTTTCACCGTCAGCAATTTTGCAAGTAAGAGAAGTAATTTGTAATTTAGATTAAAACTATAATAAAAAGTGAGATAGCTTATGAAAACTTTTATGATTAAATTGACTACAATAGCAGATGTTCAAAAATTCGTAACGACAGTTACACTATTCGAAAGCGATGTTGATATTGTTTCAGGTCGATATATCGTTGATGCAAAATCAATATTGGGCTTATTAAGCCTTGATTTAAGCAAACCTTTAGAAGTTAATATTTATAGCTGTACTGAAGATATAGAGAAACAAATTTCTCAGTTTGTAGCTTAAATTATGGAGGAAACTACATGGCAATTTTAAAGTTAAAGCCTGCATATAAAGATTATATTTGGGGTGGAAACAACTTAGTTAAAGAATATAACAAAGAATTTGACGGAGATATTTTGGCAGAAACATGGGAACTTTCTTCTCATAAAGACGGGCCTTCTGTTATTGCAAATGGTGAGTACAACGGCAAAACACTTGCAGATTTTTTAGCAGATAAAGGTAAAACAGTGGTAGGAAAAAACTGTGAGAAGTTTGAAGACTTCCCTGTTCTAATTAAATTTATCGATGCAAAAAGCAATCTTTCTATTCAAGTACACCCTGATGACGAATATGCTTTGAAAAATGAAAATCAATATGGCAAAACAGAAATGTGGTATGTAGTCTCTGCAAAAGAGGGAGCATTTTTGTACTATGGTTTTAACAAAGAAGTTTCAAAAGATGAGTTTGAGCAAAGAATAAAAAATAACACTTTGCTTGATGTTTTAAACAAAGTGTACGTGCAAAATGGTGATGTGTTGTTTATAGAAGCTGGCACAATTCACGCAATTTGCGAAGACATAATAATTGCAGAAATTCAACAAAATTCTAACGTGACTTACCGTGTGTACGACTACGGACGTGTTGATGCAAACGGAAATGCCCGTGAACTTCACATAGAAAAAGCTGTTGAAGTGACGAATACTAAAGCTTTGTCACGTTCAACCAACATGCTTCCTCATATTGCAAAATGCGATTATTTTACTGTAGATAAAATTTATCTTGATAACAAAACGTATAAAAACATAACATTAAATGCTACTGAAAACTCTTTTATAAGCATTTTAGTTTTAAGTGGTTCAGGCATAATATCTTCTGAAAATGAAACTGTAGAGTTTAAAAAAGGAGACAGCATTTTTGTTACTGCAAACCACGGTGAATTCTTGGTGCAGGGCGAAATTGAAGCGTTGGTAACTCAAGTAGATTAAATAACAAAGGGGCTATGTCACATAAAAATGTGACATAGCCCTTAAATATGTGCTAAGGTTATTAATAGAGTTTTATTCTCGAATATACTTAACTGTTTTCTCAGAATATATTCCAGCAGAGCAAAGTTGCCCCAAACCTGACACTTCCTCTTTCGTGCCGTCCCTAGCTGGGTCGACATAACGATAAAACCAAAGCTCTAATTGTTTTCTTAGCTTGAAAATATCGTCTTGATGTTCGACACTATCAATTAAATTATGTTCTTCGTTTGGGTCGTTTACTAAATCGTAAAACTCATGATAACCATAAGGGTATCGATGAATATATTTTTGTGTAGAAGTTCTAATCATTCTAACAGGTCCGTATTCATCATAAATAACAACACAATTGTCGGTATTTTGAGGAGTATCAGTTAGAAAAGATTTTACAAAGCTTTTACCAGGGAGTTTTACGGTGCTCTGTGATGGTAAGTTTAATAAATCTATTAAAGTAGGGAAAAAGTCATACGCACTTACTAAATCATTGCACACAGTTCCCTTGCAAGGATCGTTTGGGTGAGAGATTAAAAAAGGAACTTTAACAGCAGTGTCATACATATTTTGTGGGAATGTACCATTGCCTTTGCCCCAAATACCGTGGTGTCCCATGCTCATGCCGTTGTCAGAGGTAAATATCACTATAGTATTATCTGCAATGCCTTGTTCCTCTAATCTATCCAAAAGTCTGCCAATATCTTCATCCATAGCAGAAATAGAAGCATAATATCCTCTAAGATTAGTGCGACGTTTACTTGTTCCATACACAGGGCCTGTTGTCATATCAGGGTGGTCGGGAATATCTGGTGTAGACTTAAACTCACAATCATTGTAGTAATCTATCCATTTTTTTGGATGATGTTCTTCCTCCCAAGGTGAATGAGGTGCAGTGTAATGCACACTTAAGTAAAATGGATTTTCTTTAGCAGACAAATCGTCTAAAAAAGTAAGAGCTTTATCAGTAATAAGGTTTGTGACATATTTTCCGTCCTCCATTACAATAGTACCGTTTTCTATCATATCTGGGTGGTAATAGCAACAACCACCTTTTCCGATAGTGTACCAATACTTAAACCCATGTTGCGGAGTTAAGCTATCGCCCAAATGCCATTTACCAGATAACGCACAGGTATAACCGTGTTCAGTTAAAACATCTGTATATGTTGTCTGCCCTTTTAGGTATTGGATAGGCTTGTCCTCGTGAAAATAACCACCATACGGATTATCAAGCTCTAATTTATCCACATAAGCTTTGTCAACATTGCCACTTGCTATCCAGTCATGCACACCATGTGCAGAGGGTATATTTCCTGTCATCAAAGAGGCTCTAGCAGGGGAGCATACAGGTGAAGCGCAAAAGAAATTGTCAAATAATCTGCCGTTTTTCGCAATTCTGTCAAGGTTAGGTGTGTATAGTTCATCATTGCCAGCACAGTGCATTGCAAAAGGGCCTTGATCATCAGTTAGAATAAAAAGTATATTAGGCATTTTTTTCATAATAAGTACTCCTATATTTATAATCTTACATTGCCGCCACAAATTTGTGACGGCAATTGTTTAAGTTATGGTATTATTTTGTTGCATCGTAAGCTTCTTGAGCTGCTGTTAATATAGCATCTCCACCAGCTGCACGCCATTCTGCGCCTAAGTCTGCAATTCCTTGGTCAACGTCCATTTTACCTTGAATTAGGTCTACTAGATATTGAACATAAATGTCATCACAAGCTGTTCCGTATTGAATGTCAGCTTCTGTTTTGAACTTAACAAGGTTTTCTAATTGAGCTTCACTTGCTAGCTCAACTGATTCAAGTGCACGATCATAAGAAGGTTCTGTAACAGGTAGGAAGTTACTCTCTAAAGGCCAATAGAATGAACCCCAAGCTAGAGGATGTGCCCAACCGTTTGCAGAGAATGCATCTGCGGCACGTTCTTCTTCGTTATAAACGATAGTGTCTCCGTCCATAGTATAGTGAAGACCTTCGATACCTAGACGAACTAGTTCTGTTCCTTCTTCTGAAATCATGAAATCGATAAAAGCAGCTGCTTTATCAGGAGCTTCAGATGTACTTACAATACCTGTGTACATACCAGTTTTACCTTGAACAGCATTACCGAAGTTTCCGTCTGCTGATGCAGGAGGTAAACCGTAAGCAATTCCAGCCTCTGGGCTGATAGATTGTAGGTTTGTTTCATGGCGAGAAACATGGCGGAATAGTGGAACAGAAGCAGCTCCAATTTGTCCTTGATAGAATTTTTCTTCCAATTTAGCTTGGTCATTTAACAAGAACTCTGGGTCTAAAATTTTGTCATTCCATAGTTGTTGTAAGTATAAAATACCATCTTTAAAACTTTGGTCTTCAAATGATGGAATAAGAGTTTCGCCATCTAAAGCAAAGTCACCATATTCTTTACCAAAAGCTGCAAATATATAATTGAATGAACCTGCACTTGGTTTTACATCACTTAAGCCGAAAGTATCATTTTCTCCGTTGCCGTCTGGGTCACCATTTGTAAAAGCAGTTATTACAGCTGTGAACTCATCAATTGTTGTAGGATATTCCATGCCTACAGCGTCCAGCCAATCTTGTCTCATCATAACTAGTGCATTAGCAGTTGTAAATTGTGTTATAAATGGAATTCCATAGTACTTTCCGTCCACTGCAGTCCACTCATAGTTACTTAACCAAGCGTCAATATTTGGCATTGTTTCACGGTATGTACCTATGTCTAACAAAACTCCGTCATCAATCCATTGTTGAGTAGCAGCAGTTCCGTAAGAACCTGTAACTATATCAGGGAAGTCGCCAGTTGCCATTGCTACGTTAACTTTTTCAACGCTACCCTCAGGAACAATAGTAACACTTAAATCTATGCCGAATTTTTCGTTGATTTCAGCAACTATACGGTCGTTTTCTACCATTGGCGCTGCACCAGCATCGCCAGTTGTTAACCATTCAATAGGTGCTACTTCGTCACTTTGTTCAGTGTTCTCAGCAGTTGATTCGTTTGTATCGCCAGTATTTTCTTGAGTTGATTCACTTGGAGCAGAAGTACAAGCTACAAGAGATGCAAGCATTGCAATCGAGATTAAAAAAGCAGTAATTTTTTTCATAATATTTCCATCCTTTTTATTTATTTAAGCGAATATCGCTTGAAAACAATTGTTATCCTTTAACCGCACCACTTAAAACTCCTTGAGTAAAGTGTTTTTGGAAAAATGGATATGCACACATAATTGGAATAATTGCTAACATAACAGCAGCCATTTTCATAGGTTGTCCTAACAAGAATAAGCTTTCACCACCACTTGCATACGCGGCTTCATTTTCAAAAAGTAAGGAACGTAAGAATAATTGTAGTGGCCATTTGCTTCTGTCAACAATGTACATAACAGCAGAGAAGAAGTTGTTCCAATGCTCAACAGCATAGAATAGCGCAACTGTTGTGATTGCAGGTTTTGATATTGGCATTACAATTTTAAACAGAACTCCAACCTCTGTGCAACCATCTATCATAGCTGCTTCCTCTAGACTTTGTGGTAAATCGTGGAAGAAGTTTCTTAAGATGATTAAGTTTGATGTAATTACCAAAGTCGGCACAAACATACTCCACAAAGTGTCCAGCAAACCTAAATCTTTAATAACCATATAAAGAGGAATGATACCACCAGTAAACATCATTGTGAATACGATACCGAACATTATAATGCGTTGACCTTTAAGTTTTTTCTTAGAAAGAACATACGCTGTCATAATAGTAACAATCATATTACAAAGTGTACCAACAACAGTTATGAAAATTGAGTTTCCGTAAGAAGACCAAAGTTCTTTATTTGTAAGCATAAACTCATAAGCTTCAAATGACCATTCTGACGGCCACAAATGAAAATCTGTTGAAAGATAAGCTTTTAGTGAGCTAAATGAAACCACAAAAGAGTCCCAGAAAGGGTACAGTGTTAAAAGTGCAAGAAGTCCGAGTATGGAGTAGTTAAAAATATCAAAAACTTTATCACTAGCACTTCTTTTTATTTTGTTTACTCTTTTCATATTAATATATACCCTCCTTTCCTCCAATTCTAGCTACTCTGTTAGCAATTATTAACAATGTAAAGTTAATAACTGATTTAAAGAGTCCCACAGCAGTTGCAAGTTCAAATTTACCGTCTTCTAAACCTAGACGATAAACGTAAGTGTCAAGAATATCTGCAACGCCATATACACCTGGGTGATACAAAACAAATATTTGCTCGAAACCAGCTTGCATAAGACTACCTATTCTAAGAATTAATATAACAACTATAGTGCTCATAATACCAGGTAGTGTTATATGTATAAGTTGTTTAAATCTGCTAGCGCCATCTACGGTTGCTGCTTCATAAAGTTGTGGGTCTAGTGAGGACAATGCAGCAAGATAGATGATAGTGTTCCAACCAAATGTTTTCCAAATCATAGAAACTACTAAGGTAGGAATAAACGCTGATTCATCTGTTAAAAATCCGATTGGTTCAAAACCTAAAGCAGTTATAATTCCATTTACAATTCCGTTGTTTTGAGATAAAAGGTTAACCATTAAACCACCCAAAACTACCCAAGAAATGAATTGTGGTATATAAATTGCAGTTTGAACAAAACGTTTGTAACGAATTGATCTAATCTCATTTAACATAAGAGCTACTATAATCGGAACAGGGAAACCGAATATGAGTCTAATAACACTGATATAAATGGTGTTCCAAAATACCTCGTAAAACTTAGGTGTGTTGAATAATTCCTCAAACCAGTCAAATCCCAAAAACGGACTTGCCCAAATACCTTCCATTATATTGTAATCTTTAAAAGCCAATACGATACCTGCCATTGGTACATAGTGAAAAATTATATAATAGATTAGTGCAGGAATTAACATTATATACAGCCACTTATGTTTAAACAAATATTTAAAGAATGCGGAACTGCTATTACTCTTCGTCATTTTATTACTCCTTTTCAAATTTTTTAGTAAGTTATCTGCAGAATTACTTACTAGGAACTTAAAATGTGTAAACTTACAAAATTCATGTTTTTTGTTGATATAATAATAGCAAATTACACCATATAGTTCAATTTCAAATATTCATCATAATGTTAAAAAATATAATTTATTGATTAAATTAGTGAAAAAATATATAGAATTGCAAAAATCATACTATAATTTAAGGTGTAATATTTAATAATTGCAATAAAACTTATACACAAATAAATATATATTAATATAAAAAGTTGATTTTTGGATATAAATTTGTTATAATAAAAAATATATTTGTATATTTAGACGAATGAATTAAGTGATAAGGTAGTCACGATTTAAATATGTAGAGTAAATAGGAGGGAATTATGGCGAAAATATCTTTGATTAATCAACATCAACAGCAGAAACCATTTTTTAAATCTTCTATGTTGATATTATGTTCAGTATGTTTTTCTTTAATTTTTGCAGTAAATACTGCTTTGTATAATCAGTTTTATAACAGTTTGTTAGAGCAATCTAAAATTAAGGCTACACAAATTCTTGCAGAGTATGAAACTTTGCTCTCTGAAGCAAAAAACACAGCAGTAACATTAGATTTATTTAAATCTGTTTCTGTTTTATCTGAAAATAAAGAGCCTAACTTAAGCCAGCTTGTGCGAATGTCTGAAGACGTAACAGCTATAGCTAACGCTAGTTTTTTTCACTCTATAGAGCTTTTTTTGTTATCAAGCGAACAAATATATGTCAGTGGTCTAGGTATGTACGATTATGACGAATATTTCGACCAAAGCCTTTTAACATCTGTTCTTGCTCAGCAAAATAAAAACACATGGGTTTTTAACAGAAAATATAATCAGCTATTTTACAACCCAGTTGATATTTTTACATATTTTAGTCAAGATGCAATTATATCTGGGACTGGTAAAATAGTTGTCGCAGTCAATGTAAATACAAATGAACTTGCAAATATTGTTAGTTTATATTCAGATAACTTGCCTGTCAGCTTAAGTTATGAAGATAATAAAATATATGAAACTGGTTCGCTCAATAAACATTTTGCTGTCTCTAAACAAAATGAATTTGAGGTCAGCTGTGGAATAGATACTAATGCATTAAATGATTATCTAGGCAAAAATATTATTATTAGCATAGTTGGGGCGATAATCAGCTTTTTTATTTGTGTTTTAATATCATATATATATAGCTTATATATGGCAAGACCTACACTAGCCTTGTTGCAAAAAGTTCAAGAACTAACACGTGGCGAAATTGTAGGAGAAGATTTATCTGTTATGGTAGATGCAATTAAGCAATTGGATAGTAGAGTACGACAAATGGATAAATATATAGAAAAAAACACCACTACAATTCAAGAGCGATTGTTGCTAAAATTGTTGACAACGCCTACTGAATTCACCACGGTCGAAGATGAATGTAAAGAGTGTAAACTGGTGTTTAATCAAGCTTATTTTGCTGTTTTTTTAATGCAATTAGATTTATCTATATATGGCAACAAAGAATTAGTTAGGGAAAATAATATTCAAATTGCTAAGGAAACTGCAACAGAGTTTTTTAAGACATTAGGCAATTGTTATACAACACTTGGCGAAAATGAAGTAGTGCTTGGAGTTCTAAACATGGGGCACGATTGTCAAATGAAGGAGCATATTAACAGTATATGCATGGCTTTATCTGAAAGTTTGAAAGCTACATTAGGAATAAAAGTACATATATCTATAGGTTTATGTTCTAGCCATTCACCTCTATTATATCGTGCGTATTTCGGTGCAAAACGTAATTTAGAGTATATGACTTCTGACACAGATGAATATATTTGCTTTAGCAGTCAAGAAGATTACAAACCATACACTGACACAGTTTTAATAGAACGTTTGTCACAAGCAATTTTCATGCAAAACAGTTCAGAGGTAGAGGACTTGCTATGTTATTATAAAAAGTGGAATTTGCAAGATGAGATTTCAATATCTCAGGCAATTAGAATGACCGATGTATGCCTAAGCTCAATTTTTACACGTCTATGCGAACAAGGGGTAGAAGTGAGTGAAAAACAAATGGCTTCTGCAATTAGAAAAATTTCAGCAGAGACTTCTACAGAAACTATATTTACTCTTTTTAGAGAATACTTGTTGACCCTTTTATATAGCAATAAAAAAGTATCCGACCGCTCACATAATTACGTGACACAAACCGTAAAATATGTTGAGGAAAATTATACTAGAAATTTCAGCATACCTGAATTAGCCGATGCAATTCAGTTAAACCCTGTTTATCTAAACAAATTGTTTAAAACTGCAACAGGCAAAAGTGTATCGGAGTACCTAAACTCTTACAGAGTTGAACAGTCGCTTGAGTTATTAAAGGAAAAAGGCTTGAGTATTCAAGAAATAAGTGCACGCTTAGGCTATCCTGATGTACGAAATTACATGCGTTTCTTTAAGAAATTTCATGGAGTAACGCCTAGCGAGTATAGGAAAAACATGACGACTGATTGTTAGTTTTGCAAAATAAAAAATCCTAGGAAATTTATCCTAGGATTTTGTGTTTATTATCAGTGTTCTACACTTTTTAAGTATTTGAATGCCAAACCAAAGATAATTGAACCTACACTGTTACCAGCAACGGATACAAGAAGTGTTATCACTGCTTCAAGGCTCCATGCTCCACCAATTGTGAAGTACACTGTGTTTGCAACGCTGTGGTCATACCCTGCATACAAGAAAGCTACAACGCATAAGTAAACAATAATCGCGCCCATAATTGCGTTTGGTGTGTCCTTGGTTTTTCTGTAACTATATGCAGCAACATACATCAACATTCCACAGAAAATAGCAAGTATAAATACGCTTAAGTAACTGTCTTCGATTTTTCCCATAGAAACCTTATGTGCATATTCGACCATCTCTGTTGTGTTAGGTAATTTGGTTTGCAGTAGAGCAAGTGAACCACTTATTGTACCTAAGGAGTTAGCAAGGAAAATAACTGCTAACTGTCCTGGGTTTTTATCCTCTGGTAGATAACCGATTTTACCTGTGAACAAGTACATCTCCATAACATATATGGTAAAAAGTCCAATACCAAATATCAGGATACCGATATTTTTATTTTCTACTAAAAGGTAGCTACTTGCTCCGATAGATACGATTATTCCAGCTAAATAAGCTTTTATTAATGTTGGTAAAGATTTTTTCAACAAATCACGCCTTTCAACAATTATATACAATTTTTGTATATTTTAATTCCTTATATATAATACATATAAATCGCAAAATAATCAAGCTAAAATTAATAAAAATTTTATTATTAGCTAAAAATACAAATTACATGTTAATAAGTTAATATAATTTGTCTTAAATATTGTTGATTTGGGAATAATTACAATATATCGATAAGATTTAATAAAAAGTATTGCAAAAATTCTGTTTTTGGTGTATATATAATGTATAAAGTAAAATGGAGTAAGAGTATGGATAGACGTTACGATTTTGAAGATGACGATGTTACAATAAATTACACACTAAATAACAAGCCAGATAGTGACAAGCTTAAAAACATGCATGCACATGAAAAATATGAAATGCTATTGTTTTTGTCTGGCAAAGGTACTTATTATGTGGAGGGCACTCCGTATAGCTTGCATTTTGGCGATGTATTAATTATGAGAGAAAACGAGTTTCACTGTGTACATATCAAACCCAATGTTCCTTATGAGAGAGTTGTAATGCACTTTAGCAAAAAGTTTATTGAAAAAGTATCAGGTATATCTTCATTGTTAAATGCTTTTGATAACAGACCACTAGGCAAGCATAATAAATACCATATAAATGAGCTGATTTCTGAGCATCCACGCTATTTTATTGATGAGTTACTAAAACCGGCAGGTAATAAAAAAGTACATGCTGTTACGTGTGTTTTAAAGCTTTTGAATGGAATAGAAGACAATTTTATGCATAAACAGAGCTTACCACAAGAGAGCAATATGCTGTCTTACGAGGTTATCAGCTATGTAAATAATCACTTGATAGAGGATATTTCTCTGCAAGATATTTGTGATGAGTTTTTCATAAGTAAATCGCAATTGTGTAGACTTTTTAAAAAAGCGACAGGTGCCACTGTGTGGGATTACATAATAACAAAGCGTTTAGTACTTGCAAAAAGCTTGATAAATTCCGGAGAGTCTGCTACTACTGCATGTTATAAAGCAGGGTTTAATGATTACACTTCTTTTTTTAGGGCTTATAAAACTAAATATTCAGTATCACCTAAGTCTGACAAGGGAAAAGTTAAAGAATGAATAATAATTTTTCTATCATTTTTGCAAGAAATAGCGAATTAGTTTTTTTATTGTGTTATAATTGCAGATAACGGAAGGAAAAATATTTTTATGAAAGATATATGGATTGCGCCAAACTTCACCGTGGTAGATATTAGAGAATGTAATATAGGATTATATTTATCTGAATGTCCAGAAGATATATCGTTGGATAGCCAGATAGATGACCCATGGTTTGTGGCTGAGTAAAAAAGTAAGCGTGTAGACAAATTAGTGTCTATACGCTTACTTTTTATTTAAAACGAACTTCGTATTCAAATTTTAGTTTTTTGTGATAATCAAGCTCTATTAAATCAGTGGGTTTAATATCGTGCTTATTTCTTACAAAATAATTTGCATCTGCATATTCAAGCAACGTATAAACAAACTGAGAACAATGCATGATATTAGGTTTGTAAGATTTTTTTAGCACAAGACCTAGCAAATTATAAGCACTTCCATTTTCATTAATCTCTATAACCTTGTCAATCATTTTTTGCTTTTGTTCTCTAGTAACAGGTAGACTGTAAACATAAATTACTGCATTTTCTTTTTTTGAAAAAAAACTAAGCATTTCACGGTTAAGCCCAGGTGGATTAACACGCTCGCCACCATTGTAGCTAACCAAAGTGTGCAATTCACTGTCAAAAGCTATGGAGATGTGGTTGTAATCTTTAGAAGTGAAAAGAGAGATAAACTGACTTGGAACACTACCGGTATCGGATAATACTATATATACAGATGAATCCGAGATAGATTTTTCAAGAAGCGATATGTATTTCTCATTTAACGTACCATTGTTAATATAGCTAAACGAGTCATTGCGTTTTACTTCATCAATCAAAGTGGAGATATTCTCCTTTGTGAAAACAGCTGTCGCTTTGCCTAACAATTCTTTTTTCTCTTGCAATGCCTTTGCAAATATTTTTAAGTCACTAAAAGACAGGGTATGTGCATTTTTGGTTGAATTAAAAAAGTAGTAATGATAGTTTCTTAAATCTAAAAATTTTTCTAGGGTAAAGCTAAAGATTAGCAATAGATACGCTAAAATAAAGGTAAGTATAACACCTGCAATTGTTGCGTCTGGGTTGCCGACCACAAGAGCTGCAAAACAAATTTGTATAGGCATTAAGCACGAGAAGCTTAATATTGCAATAAGGCTATGCTTGACTTTTGCTGAGTTCATTAGTACCAAAATTAACAATAATATATTAAGAAAAATAAAAGTGAGCAGTGTCACTGTCGTGTTATTAAATGCTAAAAAAGTAGCAGAAAGAATAAATAGATATGTTTTTAGTATTATATATCGGTGCAAAGATATACCTCCTTGAGATAATAAGCAAGTTTGTATTGCACTTGCTTGCAGTAATAAATATATTTTATCATAAAATGCTAAAAAAGTAAATGGATATAGAACACAAAAGAATGTATACAGTGTAAAAGTGTATACATTCTTTGTTCTATTATTAATTTTTACTTTCTAAATCGAGTATTAGCTCGTCTTCTTCTAGAAAGTTTATCAATCTTTTTCTTTCTTTTATTGTAAGCTATGCTTAAAGCTAAGTACAAAATCAATACGATGATAGCTATAACGATTATCACAACAAAAATAGGGGAGGTGATAAAGTCCATGCTTACTTCAAGCGTTTGAGCTATAGGGTTTCTTCCAATAGATTGTGGAGAAACTAAGTTAACTTTGCCAACTTCCTCTCCATTATAAAGAACCGACACAGAACCTACTAAATCGCCTTGGCTTATAGGTGCTTGGATGGTCTCTGGGATATTAGGCTTATACTCTAATTCAGATACGGTGGTGTCGTTTGGTAACAGAATTTTTAGGTTATCTTCTGCAACCAGTTGAAGCCTCTCGGCTTCCCACGAATATTCTACATCAACGTCACCTAAAAGAGTGCCCTCGGTTATAACATTTTGGTAACTGAGGTTTAAAAACGCCCACCTAAACAAATTAGCTGTGTCTTTCATAGAAGCATTTTCATCAATGATATTTCCGTCTGCATCTCGCATAGGAGCACCTAATGCTATTACGATATATGAGTACCCCTCGTAACTAGCGGAAGCTGCCAGGCAATAACCAGCTTGACTGTGTGAGCCTGTTTTAATTCCAGTTGCATACGTGTAGTAATATGATAATGTACCTTGTGCATAAAATTCTGTCAACAAGCCGTTTGTTGTCACAACAGTTCTTGTATCGTCATTCATGTTCGTTGGTGGTAGGGTATATGATGTTTGTGCTGTAATCTCTGAAAAATATGGTAAGGTAGTAGCGTAATGAGTGATAATTGCAAAATCATTTGCAGTTGTGTAATGGTTCTCGTGATGCAAGCCGTGAGAATTAGTAAAGTTAGTATCTTCACACCCTAGCTCTTTTGCTTTTTCGTTCATAAGTGTAATAAATGGAGAACCAGTCATATCGTAAGCTCTGTTATCCACACCTTCGTCATCTTCTCCGGTAAAAGGAGCAGTGTAGCCCATTAGGTTGTTATAATATTCCTCAATTATCATAGAGGCATCATTACCAGATGGCACAAGCATTAAGTTAAACAACTGTAATATAGTAAGTTCTTCACCTACTTCTATTCCAGAAAGTGAACTGCCTGTTGCGTTAAGTATATCTTGCACTTCTTGAGTCATTGTTGTTTTAGCTGTCTCAATACTTGGGATATTCTCGTAAGCTACGATGAATGACATAATCTTTGTAAGAGAAGCCATCGGTAACCGTTCATCAGCATTGTTGTTATAAACAATTTCTCCGTTTTCCATGTTAATCATAGAATATGCTTTACAAGTTGGATCGAAATCTTCATAAGTTACCTCAAAACCTTTTGCAAAAGCAGAGTAACCAATTGTTGATAATAATATAGATAAAGTCAATAAGACTGATAGTATTTTTTTCACATAAATCTCCTTAAAAAGTTAATACTATCTATTTTAACATTATTCACACAAAAAGTGAAGTATAAATTTTATGTTTTTATCAGTAAAAATTATATAATTTAACAAAAAAAGGGACGATAGTTCGTCCCCAATAAATTTTTGTGTTGTTATTTTACTTTATACCGCAATTAGTTATATTGTTAATTTATAGAGTTCATGCTTGCTTTGCATAGTGTCCTAGTGCTAATTTATCAGAAATCATTGCGATAAATTCACTGTTTGTTGGTTTTCCTCTTGTGTTATGTATTGTATAACCAAAATAAGAGTTCAAAACGTCAACGTCGCCTCTGTCCCAAGCTACTTCAATAGCATGTCTAATAGCTCTTTCTACTCTGGAGCTAGTTGTCTCGTATTCTTTTGCGACACTAGGGTAGAGTTGTTTGGTTACGGCATTAATTATATCACGGTCTTCGACTGCTTTTATAATTGATGTGCGTAAATAATGGTAACCTTTGATGTGTGCAGGTACACCAATTTGGTGTAGTATGTCTGTAACTTGGAGTTTTAATGTTGGTTCAAACAGGTCATCGTTTCTTTTGTCTTCACTTGTGTTATAGTACTGAACTAGTTTTTCTATTACTGAAATCTTGTTAAATGGAGTAGTTACAAAGTGTGCGGCTCCCGCGCTCATTACTTCTCTTTCAAGAATTGGAGTAGCGTACGCGGCTGTAACTGCAAAAATTGGAAGTGGTATATTGTTGCTTTTTAGACTGTGTATTACTTCGATTGCATCGTTGCCCGGCATAAAGAAATCTGCAATTACAATCTGTGGGCGAAGCTCTTGAATTTTTTCTGTTAAGACTAAACCGTTTCTTTTTATGAAACAAAGTGTAGCACCAAGTAGTTTTGCTTTGTTGCAAGCTTCTACTCCCCAATCTTCGTCCTCAGATGTAATAAGTATGTTGATTAGTTTTTCCATGTTATCCTCCTATGTTTTTTGAATGTGAACAAATTCTACCACAAGAACTCAAGTATTACAAGGCTTTGACAAACTTTTTTTAAAAAAATATTATGTATTATTTTGTTGAATTTTTACACATAATAACTAAAAATGTGTTTTGGTGTAAGAATTTTAGATAAAATGTAAGTTTGTTTGTCTATTTTGACTAATTTGAATGTAAAATATGTGTAAATATAAAAAAGAAAAAAACAGATTATTATGCAAAATTTTGTCATTTTCTCTATTTTGTTAAAAAATAATGATAATTATTTTCATTTTATCGTTTATTTGTACTTTGACTGCAAAATATAAATATAAAGCATAAACATAACATAATAACACTTGCTCCTATACTGGTTTGAGTTAAAAAAACAGTGTGATTGTCAAAATTTGAAGACGTGTTTATTGCAATAGGAAAAAAATGCATTAATATTTTATAAATGATTATAGATATTACTATATGCAAAATGCGAAAGATGTAAAAGTGTATTTTATTAAGAGATTTTTTATCAAATAAGCTAAAAACTTGAAAATGTACACAAAGACCTGCAAAGCTTAACCCTACTAAGTAATATATAGGGGAGACCATAAGATCGTGTGTGCTTATCACTCCACTTATGATATCTGGGAATGACTTTAACATAGAGGCATATTCCATTGGAGTGAATAACGTGATGTTAGATAAGACTGAAACTAACCACTGAAAAAAACCTGTGCTATGCAATAATGGAATGAAAGATGAAAATAAAATGTAGTACATACACATATTTGTGACTGCTGAGAGTGTAGATTTTAATGACAGATTGATATTTGTTAACAAAGGGTAATCATATTCTTTAAGATATTTGTTAGAGGGTTTTGCTCTTTTTATACTTAAAAATAAAGCAAGTGTTACAGAAGCCATAGAGGTAGCGATGAAAAAATACAAACCGATATATATATTGTTAAGCAAAATATCGCCAACAAAAAGCATAGGGAAAGAAATTCCAGGGGTGACTGCAAACAAAAGAAAATGCTTGCAGTCATTATCTGTTACTTTTTTATCTGTGTGTAATATCGAGCATAGTTTTGCGCCAACAGGGTAACCACAGAACAAACTAAGTATAAAAGGAAATATAAATGCTGGTGATATTTTAAATACTGATGTAAAAAATTTACTCAACCTCTTACTAACAAATGAATTTATAGGTGAGAAAACTGCTACTGATGCCAAAAACATGGTTGGAAAGAGCGTGGGTATAAGTGAGTACAGGCAGAAGCTGATAGAATTTATAACTCCGTTTGATATTTCTGTTCTGTAAACTACTGACATATAGAACAGTGCTATCAATGAAATTATTGTTGTTATATTAACGACTAATTTTTTCATAATGAACTCCTTTTAAAAAGCATGTACTAAATAATACTTATTTAACATAAATATTATTACAACAAAAAAGGGGAGCTTGTAATGATAAATAGTGGAGTAGTGACAGAGATAATTGGTAATCACAAAGTTATTATAGATGGTTGCGACGGAATTGTAGACTTTTTTGACGACTGCATAATAATAAAATCTGGCAAATTAAAGGTAAGTATAATTGGCAAAATGCTAAAGATAAAAATACTAGCAGAAAATTCAGCAGTGATAGAGGGAATTGTTGAAAACGTGAGCTACACATATTTTTGAGTAAGGGTGAGAATATGCTGAAATTTTTTGCAAAACATATTATTGGATATGTTTTGGTAGAGGTAACAGGTGAAAACTCTAGCAGATTTATCAATATAGCCATTAAAGAGAAAATATTTTTTTATGAATATAAAAGAATAGAAAATGGGTATTTGTTGAAAATAAGATTAAGAGATTACAAGAAATTACGTTTGGTTAGAAAGAGATGTTATGTAAAGTTAAAAATAAAAAGTAAAAGTGGGATTATATTAAAAAGGCGAGTATTAAAGCATAAATTAGGTTTGGTTTTTGGAATTGTAACAGGACTTATAATATATTTATATTTGATAAATTGCTATTGGGTTATAGAAATTCCAACAGTAGGGGTGTACACAGATACGTACATCCTAGAAGTAGCAGAGGACAAAGGTTTGTATGTAGGAGCAAGCAAAGACAGCATAGATGAAAAGATGATAGCACTAAATATGTTGAATGAATTACCTTTGTTACAATGGATTTCAATCAATACAGATGGTTGTATAATAGAGATAGCTATGAAGTATTCAGAAGAAAAACCTGAAATGATAGAAGAAGATATAGTGCAAAATATAGTAGCTGAAAAAAGTGGAACAATTGTATCTATACTTGCGCCATCAGGCATGGTTGAGGTTAAAGTAGGCGACATAGTAAAAGAGGGAGAATTGTTAATTACAGGAATTTGGGACACAAATAGAGATAAAGAAGAATGGCAATTAAAAGATGAGGTTGATATTTTTTATGAAAAAGCTACAGGTGTAGTAATGGCAGAGACGATAAATGTATTCGAGGTGAGTATAGATGATGTAGAAACACTTTATGACATCAGTAGAGATTACTTTAAATATGAATTTTCGATATTTGGAATTGATATT
>CAYJKT010000030.1:23213-34758 GCA_964370775.1 uncultured Eubacteriales bacterium
ACTTCTTTAGTGCCAAGTGGAGATTATTTATACCAGAAAGAAGAAAATTTTATATGGCTTTTGGGCACTAAGTTGCCGATAAGTATTCAAATTGAAAAACTCACTAGTGTTAATGAATATAAAAGTTATGTTAATAATGATAAAGCTAAAGCGCAGTTAGAGGAACTTCTTAACAAAGAAATAGAGAAAGAAATTACCGAGGGAGAGACAGTGAATTCTAAATCCGAAATAACTTATACAGTGAAAGATAATAAAATATTCGCAACAATCACATGTATTTGCACAGAAAATATAGTAATTACAAAATCTGTTGTAGTAAATTAATAGTTTTTTAATAAAAATTTCATACAATTTGCCCTTTTGAAATATAGTCACTTTTATGGTATAATAATACTGCACTAATGTAATTGGCTTTTTATTCTAATTTTAGTAGTGTAAAATAATTTTTATTTGTTAAGAGGTATGCGTGGAAAAAGTTATTAATTTTAATCAAATGGATCATATCGCACAGATTTTTGGAAGCTTTGACATTAATCAAAAAATTATTGAAAAAGCGTGTGAAGTATCTATATTTTTTCGCGACTCAGGTTTATTAGTAAAAGGAGATGATGCAAACGTAGACAAAGCAGTCAGAACGATTAACAGCTTGATTTCTCTTGCCAGAAAAGGCGAAGAAATTAACGAAGTTAAAATCTATTACTGCATTGATATGGTGTCTCAAGGAGATGAACAAACATTCACAAAACTTGCAGATGACATTATCTGCATCACAAGCAAAGGCAAACCTATAAAACCTAAAACAATTGGGCAAAAAAGTTACCACAAACTAATGGAGTCTAAAACCATCACGTTTGGTGTGGGGCCTGCGGGAACAGGCAAAACATACCTAGCAGTAGCGATGGCAGTAAAAGCTTTTAAATCAGGTTCTGTTCAAAGAATTATTTTAACAAGACCTGCTGTAGAAGCCGGTGAAAAACTAGGGTTTTTGCCAGGAGACTTACAGCAAAAAGTAGACCCATATTTACGACCTCTTTATGATGCACTTTTTGATATGCTAGGTTCAGAAACTTATCTGAAACTGCTTGAAAAAGGTAGTATTGAAGTAGCGCCTTTGGCGTATATGAGAGGTAGAACATTAGATGATAGTTATATCATACTTGACGAAGCCCAAAACACTACCCCAGAGCAAATGAAAATGTTTCTAACAAGACTTGGCTTTAATTCTAAAATGGTAATAACGGGAGATATTACACAGATAGATTTACCAGACGGTAAGAAGTCTGGATTAAAGGAAGCTACTAGAATTTTAAGAAACATAGATGATATTGGAATACAAAGGTTTAGTGAAAAAGACGTTGTGCGTCACAAACTTGTACAAGATATTGTTAAGGCTTATGAAAAAAACGGTTAAACACTTAGTAAAGGAATGTATTCAATGGAAAAAAACAGAGTTACGATTACCAATCAACAGAAAGAAAGGAAAATACCGACAGGTATAAGAATGCTAATTCGCAGGACGTGTAATGCAGTTTTAGTGATGGAAGAATTCCCACATCCGGCTGAAATAAGCGTTACATTCGTAGATAACCAGCAGATAAAGCAACTCAACAAACAATACAGAGAAAAAGATACTGAAACAGATGTTTTATCTTTCCCAATGGGTGAGAATGGTGAGTATAATGAAAATCAAGCCATTGGAGCAAAAATCTTGGGAGACATTGTAGTATCAGTTGAAAAGGTTGAAGAGCAAAGCGAAAGATACGGGCACTCTTTAGAGAGAGAAATGGCATATTTAGTTGCACATTCTATGCTACATCTTTTAGGTTATGATCACGAAAATAACGGTATTGATAAAGTCAAGATGAGAGAAAAAGAAGAACGAGTGATGTCTCAGTTAGGTCTATCAGTTACTTCTAGCTACACTTGGGCAATCAGAAAATCTTAAAAAATGCACTCAGATTGAATAATAGTATTCTAGTTCTGGAATGTTGTATTGAATTTTAAAATTGAAATTTATGCGGACGGGGTTATACTCCGTCCTCTTTTAATAGTAAAGATAATAATGACAAACTTATAATATTTGGAGAACGATAAATGAATAGGATTGGTAAGAACAGAAAACTTACGGATAGTTTTAAAAATGCTATAAATGGTTTATGGTATTGCATTAAAAAAGAGAGAAACATGAGAATACACACATGCGCTGCATTTTATGTGCTTTTGTTTGCTCCTTTTTTAGATTTAAAGAGAGATGAAAATGCACTTGTTATTGTGCTTATTGGACTTGTTGTTATTGCAGAGATGTTCAACACTGCTATAGAAAAGGTATGCGATTTTGCCACCAAAGAATATAGCCAGCGTATTAAGCATATTAAAGACACTGCGGCAGGTGCTGTTTTTGTGACATCTTTAGTGGCAGTTGGCGTAGGTTTTGTGTTGTTATACAAACCTGTAGAGATACTTAATTTGCTTAATAATATAATTAGCAACCCATTTTACTTAATAATGTTGATTTTATCAGTAATTTGGAGTATAATCTATATATTTGTAGGACCAGTAGAGATAATGAAGTTGTTTAAAAGGAAAGGGTAACTAAATTGGCAGAAGAAATTATTCAAAAATCATCGTTTATTGCAATTGTTGGTAGACCAAATGTTGGTAAATCCACAGTGCTAAATAAAATGATAGGACAAAAAGTGGCGATAGTATCGTCAAAACCACAAACCACAAGAACAAGAATTATGGGAGTGGTTACAGAGGACGAATACCAAATGGTGTTTATTGATACACCGGGGTTAATTAAATCAAAAAACAGCTTGGGTGATTATATGGTAAAAGCTGTTAACTCATCTATTGCTGGTGTGGACTTTTGTGCGTTAGTTGTTGAGGCTGGAAGAGATGTATCTCCAGCTGACTTAGACTTAATCGATAAGTTTAGAAAACTTAATTTAGATGCAGTGCTTGTTATAAATAAAATCGACATGATAGAGGACAAAACTGTTTTGATAGAGCAAATTGGTAAGTACACAGAGCTATATGAATTTGCGTCTATAATACCTGTTTCTGCTAAAGACGGAAATGGTATGAATATCTTAAAAAAAGAGTTTAAAGCACTATGCGTAGAAGGACAACACTTTTTTGCAGAGGATACTCTAACTGACCAACCAGAAAGAGTTGTAGCTTCTGAAATGGTGAGAGAGAAAATTTTAAGACTTACACAAAAAGAAATTCCACATGGTGTAGCTGTTGTTACAGAACGCATGAAAGAGCGCGGAGATATTCTTGACATAGAGGTTACTATATACTGCGAAAAAGACAGCCACAAAGGCATTATAATTGGTAAAGGTGGAGCACTTCTTAAAAAAATTAGTAGCTTTGCAAGAGCAGATATGGAAATCTTCTTTGGCATGAAAGTTAACTTGCAAACTTGGGTTAAGGTTAAAGAGGATTGGAGACAACGCCCACAAGTGTTGCATGGACTAGGGTTTAGTTCACGAGATTTAAACTAAATCTCTATACATTTTTCACAAAAATAAATTATGGGTTATATTACCTATCATAACTACAAAATCTTCGCCAATACTTATTGTATAATAAGTTAAGGAGGTCTTGTTATGGATGAAAAAACAGCATGGGAAAACTTCTGCAAGACGGGTAAAATAACTGATTATATAAAATATACGGAAGTGAAAAATGATACTGCGTTTGTTAATGCAGTAACAAATTTTGATGAAAAAAACGCGAGACACAACAATGACGTTTAAAACAAAAGGAATTGTAATTAAAGAACAAAGCGTGGGGGAGAGCGACCGAATTGTTACGGTGCTTACTGCGAAAGAGGGCGTTATAAAAGCTTTTGCTAGAAGAGCTAAGAAATATAACGATTCTAAAATTTCCTCCACGGCTTTGTTGTGCTATTCTGATTTCAAAATATACAAGGGTAAAGAAAAATACATAATAGAAAATGCAAGACCTATAGAAAGCTATTTCTCGGTAAGAGAAGATTTAGATAGCTTGAGCTTGGCACAATATTTTTGCGAGATTTCAGCTCTGCTTATTCCACACGAGACAGAGTCAGAGGAATTTTTAAGGCTTGTGCTAAATTCTATGAGTATGCTGAAAAATAAAGATAAACTGCTTATTAAAGCTATAACAGAGCTTAGAATGATGAGTTTATCTGGGTATATGCCAAACCTTGTTGCTTGTAGCGAATGCGGAATGTATGAGCACGAAAATTGGTATTTTAATGTGCATAACGGTGAGATTATTTGCGGTGAATGTTACGAGGAAGAAAACGTATATAGCTTTAACATAAAGCAAAATATTGTTAATGCTATGAGATATATCGTGTTCTCTGATTTTAACAAGATATACTCTTTTTCAATGTCGAAACAATCTATCAACATGTTGGCAAAAGTAGTGGAGACTTACGCTTTAAATGTGCTTGATAAAACACCTAAAACATTAGAATTTTTTAAGAATATAAATGAGGATTATTATGGATAGAAACTATAAAGCTTTAGAGCTTGATAAAATACTTAATATGCTTTCTATGCACACAGCGTGTGAGGACTCCAAAAGTTTAGCTATGGAATTGTTGCCAGCAAAAACTGTCGAACACGCAAAATTGCTTTTAGAAGAAACTGACGGTGCTTACGTGTTAAGCGCTAAGTTTGGTGCGCCTTCTTTTTACGGTTTAAAGAGTGCGGTTAATGCTTTAAGAAGGGCAAATGCTGGTGGAGTATTGAGCTTAGTCGACCTTATTAGGGTAGACACTAACCTTAAAAATATTAGAGGTGTTAAGGAGTGGAGAAGTAAAAGTGCCGGTATTTCTACAGCTCTAGACTATCGTTTTGACGCACTTAGCCCTAACAAATATTTAGAGGAGCGAATTAATTCCACTGTTGCAAACGAGGAAGAAGTTGCAGATACTGCGTCCCCAGCACTGGCTGATATTAGAAGAAAAATTAGAGTGCAATCTCTTAAAATAAAAGACCAGTTAGATAAAATAATTAGGTCATCAACTTATCAAAAATATTTGCAAGAAAACCTTGTTACTCAACGTGACGGAAGATACGTTATACCAGTTAAGCAAGAGCACAGGGGAGACGTAGCAGGATTAATACACGATAGCTCAGCGAGTGGTGCAACTTTATTCATAGAGCCTATGGCTGTTGTTGACGCTAACAACGAGATACGTGTGTTGCAGTCTAAAGAAAAAGACGAGATTGAGCGTATTTTGACAGTGTTATCGCTAGAAATTGGCGAATTTGCAGAAACTATTATTGAATCATACAACATGCTTGTTGAGATAAACTTGATTTTCGCAAAATCTGAACTAGCTTATAAAATGAAAGCCGTTAAACCTATTATAGAAAAAGACGGAAAAATTAAGCTTACAAGTGCTCGTCACCCATTAATAGACAAAAACAGTGTTGTTCCTACTAACATAGAATTAGGTTACACTTTTGACAGCTTGATTATCACAGGACCTAACACTGGTGGTAAAACTGTGTCGATTAAAACTCTAGGGCTGTTTTGCCTTATGGCGGCGTGTGGTCTTATGATTCCATGTGCTGAGGGTAGTAAGGTAGCGTTTTTTGACAAAGTGTTAGTAGATATTGGTGATGAACAAAGCATAGAACAAAGCTTATCGACATTTTCATCACACATGAAGAATATAATAAATATATTAGACAGATGCGATGAAAACAGCTTGGTTTTAGTAGACGAACTGGGTGCAGGTACGGACCCTATAGAGGGTGCAGCCTTAGCAACTGCAATTATAGAAGACATACGTTCTAAAGGTGCAAAACTTGCATCTACTACTCACTATGCAGAGCTTAAAGAATATGCGTTAAAAACAACAGGAGTTGAAAATGGCGCATGTGAATTTGATGTAAAAACTTTAAGTCCAACATATAAATTATTAATAGGTGTACCGGGTAAATCAAATGCTTTTGCAATATCTAAAACACTTGGTATGAACGAGTACTTAGTTGAAAGAGCAAAACAACTGGTGTCCGTAGATAGTAACAGGTTCGAGAGTGTTATATCTAAGCTAGAAGACAGCCGAAGAAAAATGGAAGACGAAAAAAACGAGGCTAAAAAGCAAAGAGACGAAGCAGAAAAGGCTTTAAAACACGCAGAAGAATTACGTCTTAGAGCAGAGAGAAGTGCACAGTCCGAATTAGACAGAGCAAAGTATGAAGCAAGCCAAATGGTTGCAAAAACTAGGGCACACGCAGAAGCTTTGATAACTGAGTTAGAAGAAATTAAAAAGAAAAAGAACAAAGAGTTATCCCTAGAAGATAAGGCAAGATTGAAGTCGGGAATTAGAAAGCTTGAAAATCAAGCTGACCCAATACACGACATAACAGATAGCGATTACAAGCTACCTAGAGAGCTAAAAGTAGGCGACGACGTGTTGATTTCTGATATAAACAAAAATGCTGTAGTGCTAGAGATTAATGGTAATCAAATAATGGTGCAAGCTGGTATTATTAAAACAAAAGTAGACATTAAAAAGTTGAGACTTATTACAGAAAAACCAAAACAAAAAGTGAAACAACAATCGATGTATAGAACAGTTACAAAGTCGTTGAAACAACAACCAGTGTCCATGGATGTGGACATTAGAGGGCAAACCTGTGACGAAGGAATTATGAATGTTGACAACTTTATAGATAGAGCGTTAAGACAGAATTTATCGACTATAACTATTATTCATGGTAAGGGTACTGGTGTTTTAAGAAATGCAATTCAAGCACATCTTAAAAGACATCCTAGCATAAAAAGTTATAGATTTGGAACTTTTGGTGAGGGAGAAATGGGTGTTACCATTGCTGAACTTAAGTAATAAGGAGCATAACAGATGAAAAAGCGACATGGGATAATTATAGCACTTATATTGGTGTTGGTTGGTGGTTTATCTTTTTCTATATACAGCATATATTCAAAAATAACCACGCCGACAAAACCAGAGGTAGAAGTATTAGTTTTAGAAGACTATGCACTTAATGTAGTGAACTCACTAATAGAGGGCAGAGCGATTGAGATACCAGACGAGTTGTTAACTGGTGTAATAAAAGATAGCAGTGGAAGTGATATTTCTCTTGTGATAACAAACGAAAACAAGATAAGGCTTTACTTCACACAGGACATTGATTACATAGGCAAAGTTGATATTTGCTCTGAGTACGTTATGTTGTCGTACACTAAAGGTGACGGTGAACTGAAACTTGAGCTTAGCGATATGTACTTAGGTGAATACAAAATTCCAGAATATCTTAGAGCTGACATTGTAGACTATATTTCTACAGAGGAAAACGACATAAGCAATTTTGCAATTCCTACAACATTTTTAGATACTACTATAGCAAGTATTGACTTAACAGTAGGATTAGAAAGTGCAGAGGTAACTAATGGAAGTCTGTGGGTTACATTGTATACAGACTTAGGAATTAGTAATATATTAAATTATTTTGAATAATTAGTGCAACTACTTCAAAGTAGTTGCACTATACTATATTTTGTGGTATACTTCTTATAAACTATCAATAGAGAGGAGCTACGCAGATGCAGTTTGTTAACTACAAATCAGCTTTAAAGGGCATAGAGTGCCAAGGCGATTTACCCAAACAAAGCGAATTAGTGAGAAATACACTTAAAATTGCGTGGCCTTCAGTAGTAGAATCTTTTTTGGTTAGTTTAACAGGTTTTGTAGATACTATCATGGTTGGAGCATTAGGAAGTTCGGCAATTGCTGCCGTTGGTCTTACTACCCAACCTAAGTTTTTAGCATTATCTGTTTTTTTTGCGATTGCAACAGCTCTTTCTTCTATAATCGCAAGAAGACGAGGAGAAAACAACAGAGAAAGTGCAAATAAAATCTTAAAAACTGCAATGGTTTTTGGATTGGTTTTAACTGCTCTTGTTACAGTTCTGTTTTTATCCATAGCTGATTTCATGCTTTTTCTCATAGGTTCTGAGGAACAAACGCATGAAATGGCAAAAAGTTATTATATGATAATTATGAGTGGTACAGTTTTTACCACTACCGGACTTTTTATAAACGCGTGTCAAAGAGGCGCGGGGAATACTATGATAGCTATGCGAACAAATGTGACAGCTAACATAGTTAACATGACATTTAACTATTTGCTAATAGGTGGAAACTTGGGGTTTCCAGCTCTTGGTGTGCAGGGTGCCGCAATTGCAACAGTAATAGGCACTATGGTAAGTTGCACAATGAGTATAATATCCGTACTGAATAAAGATGGATTTATATATCTTGGTGCGAGGAAAATCGGATTTGCTGTTAAAAAGGACTTGATGTCTATACTAAATGTAGGCTCAAGTGCTTTTGCTGAGCAGATTTTTTTAAGAGTAGGTTTTTTTGTTAATGTTATGATAATCGCAAGGCTTGGAACAACAGGGCTTGCAACAAATCAAATTGCAATGAACTTTGTGTCTGTAACTTTTTCGATTGCAGACGGATTAGCTATAGCCTCAGTGGCGTTAGTTGGAAGAAGTTTAGGTGAAAAACGAACAGATTTAGCAAAATTATACAGCGTAACATGCCAAAGATTAGGCTTTGCGTGTGCTTGCGTGATTTCGCTAGTATTCATGCTGTTTGGCAGAGAATTATTCACTTTGTTTACAGATGAACAAGTGATTTTAGACACAGGCGAGATAATTATGAGAATTATGTGTGTTGCTATGTTTGCGCAAGTAGGGCAAGTAACAGGCATGGGTTGCTTGCGTGGTGCAGGCGACACAAGATATACAGCAATGGTATCCCTTGCGAGTGTGGCAGTAATTAGGCCACTTGGAACGTGGGTGTTTAGTTACCCGGTAGGACTAGGCGTAGTAGGCGCTTGGGTAGGTTTTTCAGCAGATCAAATAGTTAGGTTTATTTTGAGTTATGTAAGGCTGAAAAAAGGTGATTGGTTAAAAATTAAAATATAGGAGATAAAATGGAGAAAATTAGTATAATTATCCCAATTTATAAAGCAGAGAAATATCTAAAAACTTGTTTAGATAGTGTAATTAACCAAACTTATGATGATTTAGAAATTATATTAGTAAATGACGGCTCACCTGATGATAGCGGTAAAATATGCGAAGAATATAGTAAGATAGATAACAGAATAATAGTGTGCCACAAAGAAAATGGTGGTGTTTCTTCAGCACGTAATAAAGGCTTAGAATTAGCTAGTGGTGAGTATATAATTTTTGTAGATGCAGATGATTATTTAGACAAAAGAACAGTGTCGGAAGTTATAAAAAATAAAGATAAAGACACTGATTTATTAATATATGGTGTAAATAAGTTTGACGAATTAGGGCTTGTTAAATTTGGAAGATATAAAGAAGAAAATATAAATATAGATAAATTTGCAAATAACTATTGGAGACTAAAAAGAGATATAGACCTTAACTCTCTTTGGAATAAATTGTATCATAAAAAGATAATAGATATTAATAGAATAAGGTTTGATGAGAGTGTTAAAATAGGTGAAGACCTGTGTTTTAATATGCTCTACTTTGTGCATTGTAAAAATATAAAAGTGATTGATAAATATTTATATAATTACAGAATAAGTGATGAATCTGCAATGGCAAAATATTCAGAAAACTTGTTTAAGCAACTTATTAATCAATATGTTAATCAAAATAATATGATAAAAAAATTAGGTAGCAGAGAGATTGAAAAAGATAGATATGTTGTAGGTTTTAACGATTTAATTTTTGCTGTATTAGAAAATACGCTAAAATCAAAAAAATCGTTTTCTAGCAAATTATCTGAAATTAAAGAGATGATAACAAATGAAGTTATTATAAAAGATATAAAAAAATATAGACCAGACGGAATAACATATAAAGTATTATATAATTCTATACGCAGTAAAAATCCATTGTTAGTTTACTGTGTTTTAAACATGTTTAAATCTTACATGAAATTAAGATCAAAGTAGTAAAGTTTTGGGAGATAGAATGGAAAAAACGTATCAAATATTAGAAAAATTAAGCTTAAAAGGAAAGATTACTGAAAAAATAGAATTTATGTTTGGTATAAAATTCATTCTTATACTTCCACTGATAATAATGTCCTTAGATATGGATATGTATAATTGTGTTTTAAGAAGTAAGGGTGAAACATAAATGAACATAAAGAATAACGAAAAAATGCATACAGTTTTGAATGTTGTTTCTGGAATTGCTAGTATGCTAATTAGTTTTGTAGTAGGATTTTTTCTTTCTCCATATATAGTGGAAAATTTAGGCGCAGAGGCAAACGGATTTATTCAACTTGCTAACAATTTTGTTGTAGGAGCTAGTCTTATTTCTGTAGCTGTGAACTCTATGGGTTCAAGATTCATTTCAGTCAGTTATAATAGTGGAGAAATTAACAAAGCAAAAGAATATTATTCATCATTAATGATTGCTAATTTCTCTGTTGTTTTGGTTTTAGTTGTACCATCGATATTGTTAGTGATGAACTTAGATTCATTTATACAAATTCCTAGTGAATTAGTTAGTGATGTGAAATTTACTTTCTTGTTATGTTTTGCAAATTATTTTGTATCATTAATTTCAGGTATATTTGTTTCTTCAACTTTCGTTAAAAACAAACTATATATCTCTAACACACTAATATCTATAGTTGCGTGTATAAATGCGATATTCACATTAGTGTTCTTTGTTACTTTTGACCCTAGAGTTTTCTATGTCGGTTTAATTGGTTTAGTGTTAAACAGTTTAAGCATTATTCCATATTACTTAATAAAAAGGAAAATCATGCCAGAGATTACATTCAGTGTGAAATGTTTTAATTTAGAAAGCATAAAAACATTGTTGCAAGCCGGAGTGTGGAACACAGTTAATCATTGTGGTATCTTATTGATGACAGGACTAGACTTGCTAGCAGCAAATATCTTTTTAGGACCGACACCTATGGGTATTCTGAATGTTGCAAAATCTATTCCAACACAAATTATAAACTTAGCTGGTGTGCTAAACTACAATTTGTCGGCGTCTTTAGTTATAAGTGAGGCTGACGGAAACAATGAACAGTTGCTGAAAAATCTTAACTATTATATGAAAGTGTCAAGCGTGGTAATATCTATACCTATAATGGTTTTTACCGTTTTTGGGTTGAACTTTTATAGACTATGGCAACCTACTTTAGATGAAAACACTTTATTGATTTTATCTTTTTTTACATGCTTAGGATTTATTCCAACAGCAGGTACACAAACTTTATATAATGTTTTTACAGTAAAGAATAAATTGAAATTTAATTCGATAGGGTACTGTATTAATGGTGTTGTTAATATTATTGTGGTGGTAATACTATTAAGCACAACAAACTTAGGAGTGTATGCAATAGCAGTAGTTAGTTCTGTTACAGATCTGCTTAGAACTTTGATTTTTATATTACCGTATACTGCAAAATTGTTAGATTTAAAATGGTATACTTTCTATAAAAATGTTGGAGTATCACTTCTGTGTGCTGCTATATGTGGTGTAATATCATTCT
>CAYJKT010000031.1:0-31021 GCA_964370775.1 uncultured Eubacteriales bacterium
ATTTACCCTCTTTACCTGCAAAAGGTGAGTTGTTAACAATAAACATCATAGAAACAGTAGGCTCATCTATTTTAACAAATGGTAGTGGCTCTACATTGTTTACATCACATGCTGTTTGACCAATGTTTAAGTCTGTAATACCAGAAACACAAACTATGTCACCAACAGTTGCTGTCTCATACTCCACTCTTTTCAAGCCCTCAAATTGATAAAGCTTTACTATTCTTGCATTTTTTTGAGGACAGTCTGCACCACAAACTGTTACCATTTGACCAGTTTTAACACTTCCTCTTTCAACTCTACCAACACCAATTCTACCAACAAATTTATCGTAATCAATGTTAGAGAATAATATTTGTAGCGGTTCTTCTTCGTTACCTTTTGGAGCTGGGATTTCTTTAACAATCGCCTCAAATAAAGGCTTCATGTCTACGCCCTCTTCCTCTGGAGTGTTCATCGCATAGCCTTCTCTTGAGCTTGCAAAAACTACTGGGAACTCCAATTGATCATCATTAGCACCTAATTCTATAAATAGGTCTAATACTTCATCTACAACTTCATGTGGTCTAGAACCAGGTCTATCAACCTTGTTAACAACAACTAGAGGTTTTTTGCCAAGCGCTAAAGATTTTTTCAAAACAAATCTTGTTTGTGGCATACAGCCCTCAAATGCGTCAACTAAAAGCAAAACGCCGTCAACCATCATCAAAATACGCTCAACTTCGCCACCGAAATCGGCATGTCCAGGTGTGTCGATAATGTTGATTTTAGTATCTTCATACATAACTGCTGTGTTTTTAGAAAGAATTGTAATTCCTCTTTCTTTTTCTAAGTCGCCAGAGTCCATAACTCTCTCGTCTACAGCTTCGTTTGTTCTAAAAATACCGCTTTGACGCAATAATTGGTCGATTAGTGTTGTTTTACCGTGGTCAACGTGAGCGATAATCGCAACGTTTCTTAATTTTTCCCTTGAATTCATTTCCATTTCCCTTCTGAAATTAACTGTACCTAACTCTTTAATAATTGTACTATTTTTACTTAACCTTTATATTATACCACTTTTTTTATCATTTGTGAATAGGTTAATTAAATATTTATCAGTTGACTTATAAATTGGTTAATGTTAAAATTTATATATTGATTTTAGTGCATATTGCACGAAGAGGAGGTAGCATGAACAGACTAAAAAAATTACAATTATTATCAGAAATTTACCCAACAATTGCAAAAGCTTCAGCAGAGATTATCAACTTGCAATCAATAATCAACTTACCAAAAGGAACAGAGCATTTCATAACCGATATTCACGGTGAGTACGACTCATTCTCTCATGTGTTAAAAAATGGTTCAGGTTCTGTCGCTATAAAAATTGAGGAAGTTTTTGGACATACTTTGTCCGAAAGCGATAAAAGCTCACTTGCAACATTAATATATTACCCAAAAGAGAAAATGGAGATTATCTCTAAAACAGAGAAAAACATGAGCTCTTGGTATAAAATTACATTATATAGATTAATCGAGATATGCAAAAGGGTTACTTCTAAATATTCTAGGGCTAAAGTTAGGAAGTTTTTGCCAGAGGATTTTGCGTATATTATAGAAGAACTTATAACAGAAAAGTACGAAGTCCAAGACAAGGAAGCCTATTATGAGGAGATAGTCAACACTATCATCAGAATTAAAAGAGCAAAAGAGTTTATTGCTTCGTTATCAGAACTAATTCAAAGATTGGTTATAGACCATTTACATATTTTAGGCGACGTTTATGACAGAGGCCCTGAGGCTGTGAAGATTATGGATACTCTTTGTAATTATCATTCAGTAGATGTACAATGGGGTAACCATGATATTGTTTGGGTTGGTGCAGCAGCCGGACAAACTTCTTGCATAGCTAATGTCATTAGAGTAACAGCAAAATACGGCAACTTAGATACTCTTGAGGTAGGATATGGCATCCATTTGTTACCTCTTGCGACTTTTGCGATAGAAACTTATAAAGAAGACCCTTGCACACGTTTTTCTACAAAGGAAAACTCTAGCAGAACAAAAGCAGAGATAGAAGTTAACAGAAAAATTCATAAAGCTATATCTATTATACAGTTTAAACTAGAGGGTCAGCTTATTAGCGAAAACCCTGATTTCAATATGAGTGACAGAAATTTTTTACACCTAATTGATTATGAAAATAATATTGTTAAAATAGGTGAAAAAAGCTACCCACTTCTTGATAATCATTTTCCAACTATCGACCCAAATGATCCATATAAACTGACTCCTGAGGAAGAAAGCATTGTAGCTCGCTTGCAATCTTCTTTTGAAAATAGCGAGAAACTTCATACTCATGCAGCGTTTCTATTAAATAATGGTTCTCTTTACAAAGTGCATAACAATAATCTATTATTCCACGGTTGCGTGCCTATGACAGAGGACGGAGATTTTGCCGAGGTTAAAATTTTTGGTAGAAAATACAAAGGTAAAAAATTATATGATTTCTTAGACTCTTATGCTAGAAAAGGATTTTTCTCTGTTAAAACTGAGGAGAAAAACCAAGGCAAGGATATTTTGTGGTGGATTTGGTGCAACCAGTTCTCACCTCTATACGGAAAAGATAAAATGACTCATTTTGAGAGATATTTTATCGAAGATCCTAAAATGCACATAGAGAAAAAGAACTACTATTACACAAATTTAGAAGACGAAGTAATGGTAGACAAGATTTTAACGGAATTCGCTTTAGACCCAAAAACTGCTCATATCATCAATGGTCATGTACCAGTAATGAGCATTAAAGGTGAAAGCCCAGTTAAGTGTGGTGGTAAAGTTTTGGTTATTGATGGTGGCTTTGCAAAAGCTTACCAAAAAGTTACTGGTATTGCTGGTTATACTTTAATTTTTAACTCAAAAGGTTTAATTTTAGTAGCACACGAACCTTTCACTAGTGCTGAGGAAGCTATTAATCATGAAAACGATATAGTATCTCAAACTGTGATGATTGAAAAAATGCCTGTTAGACTCACTATAGGTGACACTGACGCAGGTATTAAATATAAAGAAAGAATTGAAGAGCTTGAAGAGCTGTTAAAAGCTTATAGACACGGTGAGATTATACCTGGAGCATCATACATAAAAAGAGATTAAGAAAATAATTTGTAGATTTTTCTTGACAATTTCAATATTTGTGATATAATTAATTCGTTTATGAGCACTGTGCTTGTAACAGAAATTAATTCCTTGCTCCTGGATAAAGGGGCCAAAGACCAAAAGGAGGTGCAATATAATGTCAGAAATTAAAAACTCTTACGAAACCGTTATCGTTGTTTCAGCTAAATTAGGTGAAGATGGTAATGAGGCAATCATCGAGAAATTCAAATCTCTAATCGAGAAAAACGGTGTTGTTGAAAGCGTAGACAGCTGGGGAAAAAGAAGATTAGCTTACCTAATCAACAAAGAATCAGAAGCTTTCTATACACTAATCAACTTTACTTCAGGTGCAGAATTTACTGCTGAGCTTGATAGAAGATACATGATTACAGATGGTATTCTTCGTACTTTAATTATCAAAAAGGATCCAAAAGTTCTTGCTGGTAAAAAAGAAGCTAAAGCTGCTAAAACAGTTGAAGCTACAAGCGAAAAAGCTGTTAATGAGACAGTAACTGAGGGCTAATAAAGGAAGGAAAAATTATGAATGTTGTTGCATTAGTAGGCAGACTTGTTGCCGACCCAGAAGTAAGACACACACAAACAGGTGTTGCTGTAACTCAAATTAGAGTTGCTGTGCAAAGGCCTTATAAAAACAATAACGAGAGAGTTTCAGACTTTATCGATGTTGTAGCTTGGCGCCAAACTGCTGAGTTTATTTGTAAGTATTTTAAAAAGGGTCAAATGATTGGTGTTAACGGTTCAATTCAAACTCGTAACTACACCGACAACAACGGAAATAAGCGTTATGTTGTAGAAGTATTAGCTGATAATGTTCACTTCACAGAATCTAGAGCAAATAACTCTGGTGGTGGTGACTACTCTAATAACAATAATAACTACTCTAACAATGGTGGTAATTATAACAATTCTTATAACAACGCTCCTGCTCAACCTCAGTATAACGAACCAGCTCCTGCTTATTCAAGCGGAGATATGGAAGATTTTGAAGTAGTTGTCGGTGATGATGATTTACCATTCTGATGACTTAACCTAAAAGAAGGAGGCTTTAATTATGAGCGAAAGACAAGAGAGAGAATATCGCCGTCCACAAGGCGGTCCTCGTAAAGCTCGCAGAAAAGTGTGCAGCTTTTGCGTAGATAAAGCAGATTATATAGATTACAAAGATGTAGCAAAAATCCGTCGTTTCATTTCTGAAAGAGGAAAAATCCTACCTAGAAGAGTTACAGGATCATGCGCACAACATCAACGTAGCTTAACAATTGCTATCAAACGTGCTCGTCACTTAGCATTATTACCGTTCTCAAGCGACTAATAATTAGTGATGTAATGTTTACTGAAATCAAAGGAAGACTTTTATAGTCTTCCTTTATTTATATTTTTTAGAGGTAATTATGTTATTTGATACACACATTCACTTTTTTCCAGACAAACTTAAAGACAAAGTTTTTAATAAGCTTTTTTTAGATATTCAAACTAAATACTATAGAGATGAAACACTAGAAAGCACACTAAAACATAATGCTGAACAAGGAGTTACTCACAGCCTTGCTTTGCATATAGCAACAAATCCTACGCAACAAGAAGCAGTAAACAATTTTGCAGTCGCTTCTCAGTGTGAAAATATATTTTGTTTTGGTAGTGTTCACCCAAAATCTGAAAATGCAATTGATGAGCTACACCGAATTAAATCATTAGGTTTAAAGGGAATAAAGCTACACCCTGATTTTCAGAACTTTTTTGTAGACAGCACTGAAATGCACGATATTTACAGAACATGCGGAAATTTAGGATTGATTATAGCTTTTCACGTTGGTAGAGACCCATCTAGCCCTGATATAGTTCATTCGCACCCTAAAAGTATTCGAAAAATCGCAGACCTTTTCCCTACTTTAACAATCATAGCAGCACACGCTGGTGGAATGGATATGTATGATGAATGTTTAGAATATTTGTGTGGAGCAAAAAATGTATATTTTGACACAGCTTATGCGTCACATTTTTTAAATGTAGAGCAAATGAAAGATATAATACAATCACACGGAGAAGATAAAATACTCTTTGGTACGGACTCACCTTGGAGCACAGCACAACAAGAAAAAGATTTTATTCTAAAATGTAAATTAGGCGAAGAAATAGAAAGTAAAATATTTTATAAAAATGCATTTATTTTATTTAAAACTACTTAACTTTCTGTTCAAAAAAGTATAAATATGTAATTTTTAGAACTAATATTACTCGCATAATTGTCAATTGACTAGTGAACCTTTAAGTGCTATAATGAACTTGTACGCTTAAATAATTGGAGGAAATAGTAATGCAATATGTAGATTTTAAACATGATGGTAAAAAGGTAAGTCGCTTTGGTCTTGGATGTATGCGTTTACCTAAAACGAAAGACGCAGAAGGAAATGAAATAATTGACAGACCAGAGGCAATTGCTCTTATCAGAAAAGCGATTGACAGTGGCGTTAATTATATTGATACAGCATATTTTTATGGTGAGAGCGAAGAAGTTGTTGGGCTTGCTTTAAAAGACGGTTACAGAGAGAAAGTAATACTAGCGACAAAATTACCTGTATCTAATCTTACATGTAAGGAAGACTTACAAAAATACTACGACGAAGAAATTGAGAGACTACAAGTTGAGCATATTGATGTTTATTTCTTACATAATTTGTTTGAAGCAAACTGGGAAAAAGTTCTTAAATTTGACGCTCTTGATTTTATGGTTGACCTTAAAAAACAAGGTAAAATAAGCTATATCGCTGTTTCTATGCATGGAACCAATGCCCATTTTGAGAAAGTAATAGATTATTTCAACTGGGATTTAGCTATGATTCAATATAACTATTACGATAAATACAATCAAGCTGGTCAAAAAGGCTTGAAATACGCTTCTGCTAAGGGAATTCCAGTGGTTTCTATGGAGTCTCTACACGGTGGTATGCTTGCACAAGATGTACCTGAAAAAGTTGAAGCAGCTTTTGGCGATTGGAAAAAAGATACTTCAAATGTAGAAAAAGCATTTATGTGGCTATATAATCAACCTGAGGTAACTGTTGTTTTATCTGGTTCATCTTCTATGGAACAACTTGAAGACAGCTTAAGAATTTTCGAAAATGCTAAATGTGGTGTATTATCTGACGAAGAAAACGCTTTGTTTGATGATGCTAGAAAAGTTTGGGAAAGCTTTGTTAATATTGAGTGTACAGGCTGTAACTATTGTATGCCATGTCCAGCAAAAGTTGACATCCCACTTGTTTTCCACGTTTGGAACGAGATTGCTAAAACTCCAGCTCAAAAATGGCTTTACAACGTAATGCTTGTTCAATCTGGAAAAGACGTAACTAAATGTGTAGAGTGTGGTAAATGTTCAAAAGTTTGCCCACAAAAATTTGATATCCCAGCAAGACTTAAAGAGGCTCATGCTGCTTTAAGTTAATATCAAATCAGTAACTCATTTCACATTATTAATAACATTTATAATAATTATTATAGGCTCAAACCAAGCTAGGTTTGAGCCTCATTTATATGTCGGTTATTATAAGTACTTAGCTTGATTTTGGCAAACTTCTACCATTGCTAAAATGTTCTCAGGTGGTACATCAAACTCTAATGCGTGAGTAGGTGCAATAATATATCCACCGTCTTTATACAACACATCATAAATTCTTTTTATCTCTGCTTTAACTTCATCTGGTGTTACATACGGTAAACATTGTTGGGTTGAAATACCACCCCAAAACGCAAGTCTGTCGCCATATTTAGCTTTAACTTCTTCTATGTCATATACCTCTGGTTGGAATGTTTGATAGCAGTCAAGTCCAATTTCAATAAGGTCATCAAAAAGCTCACGACAATCGCCACAAGAATGTTGCAACACGAATAAACCTTTATCTTTTACTTTTTTATAAAGCTTTGCCATTTGTGGTTTTATGTAGTTTTTCCAGTGCGGATAACCCATAATCAAGCCTTTTTGTTGTCCCCAGTCATCACCAAAATATATTCCATCAAAGTCGTATTCCAATGCGATATCAACCAAATGAGCATAATAATCGCCAATTTTGTTAAAAAACTCTTGAGTATCTTCTGGGCAAGCTACCATGCCCATCAACACATTTTCCATATCTGCGATAGCCCACGCACGCTCAAACATCAAAAATCCAAATCCGTACATCATAAATCTGTCGTCACCATTTGCTCTTGCTGTCATCATTTCTTCGCACTCAGCGCGTAATCTCGCTTCATCACAAACTGGGAAAACATATTCGTTATCTTCTAGATCGTCAATTTGATATTCGTCTGGTAAGCCTATATCTTTGTCAGCTCCTGTTCTGTTCCACACAACACCGAACTCATCTTTAAAATGCCCTGGTTTGTCTGGCAGTTCAGTTGGCCATCCCCAGTATTGCTTATAGTATAAATGTGTACCAAGCTTACTCTCTATATCTTTATCACCTGTGTGCTCAATAAGTCTGTCTAGTGCTTGTTGAGTAAAATCCATGTGGAATGGTGCAAAATCTGTATTTTTGTGGTTTAATGCTGCTATAACTCTTTCTCTTCTTGTCATATTTTCTTGCTCCCCTTAACTAAATTTGTGTATATTAATTGCATTATACTATAATATTTGCTATAATAATAGCACGTGTAGTTCCAAAAATAGTAAATTTGTTCACAGAGGTGTTAGTTTATGAATGTTAATTTTGATATAGAAAAAATAAAGAAGCTTATAGAAAATTTATATTTGATAAACCCCTGTCGTATTGCTTTTTTTGATGCAGAATATCGTGAGATTTACACACATTCTGGTAGGTTATCCGAATTTTGTAGTACTCTACGACAAAACGAAATACTTAATGATAAATGCAGAGTATGTGATAATTTTCACTTTGAACTTTGCAAAAAACAAGGCTCAACACTACGCTATGCGTGCCATATTGGATTGTATGAAATCATTGTGCCAATTCTATTTGACGGTAAAGCAGTAGGTTACTTAATGGCTGGGCAAATTCGTTCTGTTGATGATAGTTTTGATCTTGACAGTTTATTAACTAAGCTTAATGCATTTGAATTTGATAATAAACAGCTAATTAATTCTTTTGAGAAACTATACACTTCAACTCCTGACCAAATAACTGCAATCCAGCATTTATTAGAAATGTGCGCTTTTTATATAAGCAGTAACCATTTAACAAGTTTTGGCGAAAATCCTCGCAAGCTAGAAATTGATAGTTATATCACGTCTCATATAAACGAAGAACTAACAGTCTCTCGATTATGCGAGCATTTTGGATATGGTAAAACTATGTTTTATCGCATAACAAATGATATATATGGTGTTTCAATTATGCACCATATTAAAAATGTGAGAATTCAAAAATCGAAAGAATTACTGATAGACACCACCATGAAAATTCACGAAATAGCCGAACTAGTAGGCTTTTTTGACTATAATTACTTCACCAAAATTTTCAAAAAAGAAGTTCACTGCACTCCTCGTGTATATCGTAAAAATAGAATTACTGCTGACACTTTGCAAAATTCTAAGTAATTTAACAAAGTAGAGCGTACACTATTGCTTATATATAAGTTTAGTGTACGCTCTAAATATTTATATCTCAATGCTTTTGTGCCTTGTAACATGACAACCAATGTTCACAGCTACTGGTAGTCCTGCAATATGTGTCGCATACGTTTCTATATTAACTGCTAGTGCTGTAGTCTTGCCTCCAAAGCCTTGTGGGCCTATACCTGTTTCATTTACAGCCTCTAATATATCTCGTTCCATTTGCTCGTAATATGGGTTAGAATGTCTAACAGATACGCTTCTGCACAGCGCTTGCTTACTCATAACAGCACTGTATTCAAAGTCTCCACCAATTCCAATTCCAATAACTATCGGAGGGCACGGATTGCTACCTGCTATCACAACAGTCTCCACCACAAAATCAATAATATCTTGTCTTGTAGCCGCTGGAGTAAACATTTTCAGCCTAGACATATTTTCGCTACCAAAACCTTTAGGTGCTGCTGTAAGCTTTATTTTGTCGCCCTTAACAAGCTTTGTGTGTATTATCGCTGGAGTGTTGTCGTCTGTATTTTTTCGCTCTAGTGGGTCTCCCACAACTGAACATCTCAAAAGCCCATTTATATACGCACGTCTCACTCCTTCGTTAACAGCTTCGTTAAAATCTCCATCTATATGAACATCTTGTCCGATTTCTGCAAAAATAACTGCCATTCCTGTATCTTGGCATATTGGTATGTTAAGCTCTTTCGCAACTTCCATGTTTCTGCACAAATCATTCATAATCGGCTTACCAATCGTGTGCTCTTCAAGTATCGTGGCTTCTAGTATCAAGTTTTCTAAACTAGTTGGCAAAATTTTATTTGCCGCAATAAAAATTTTCTCCACAGCACTTACAATTTGGCTAGACTCTACTTTTCTCATTTTAATGACCTTGTCTTGTTTACCGTACAATGTTCAAATGCTCATAAATTACACGGTATTCATACCTTTCTTAGATAATATTTCGCAACTTTCTTCAACAAAGAAAAGTGCTAAAACGCAAAAATATAGGGTATCTATTGTATACATACCAAAGATACGCATACAATAGATTCCCCCCATATAAAACAAATTATTTTTGTCCGTCCCTACGAGAGCCGCCGCCTCTTCTGCTCTCAGTATTTCTTTTTAGGTCGGATATTTTTTCATCACTGCTTTGTTTGAACTTTGACAACATATCTTCAAAGTTTCCTCCACCAACTGAAGTTCCCTTTGACTGCCACTCGAAATCTCCTGGTCTGCCCGCACTTTGAACAGGTGGTTCATAAGGTTTTTTAGGTGGTCTAGATGAACGTTGTTCTCTAGGTTGAAAAGTTGATTTGTTATGATTATTATTTCTCTCACCGAAATTAACCTTAGGTTTTTCCTCTGTCTTCTTCATAGATAGAGCAATTTTACCCTCTGGCGAAATTGATATTATCATAACCTTAACTTCTTGACCTTCGGTTACATGGTCTTTAATCTCTTTAACAAATGTATGAGAGATTTCAGAAATATGTACCATTCCGGTTTTGTTTTCTCCAAACGTTACAAAAGCACCAAACTTTGTAACTCCACTTATTTTGCCTTCAAAAATTTCGCCTACTTCGAGTGTCATAAAAAATACACTGCCTCCTTATATCTTCCTTTAATTAATTACCATTTACAATTTCAAAAACAATCTCGCCATCTCTAGCGTAACCATATTCTTCTCTGGCTTCATCTTCAATCAAACCATCTTTTACACTGTCGTATTCTTCAACAGATGTACGTAAATTATTATTTATAACAATTTGAGCTTCCTCATGCTCTTTTAATGCTTCAAGCTCATCATTTTTCATATTTATTTGAATTCTAGTATTTATTATAGCTACTGCTAAAAACACAAACATAGCAATCATCGAGATAGTAAATATCTTACTGTTTTTTTGCTTTTTTGTAGTTACTTCATTCATCCAGTGCACCTTCTTTAAGTATTTGTATTATTATACTATAATTTGATATAATTAATCAAGTACTGGTGTAAAAAAAAATCATTTTATTATTAATTTTGTAGAATTTAGCAAATTAATTAGCTATTTTTTATTTTTTTTAACTTTATGCACATCTTTATTTGTAACATATAGCACACATAAAAATGAAAGTAGCTGTAATAAAATGATAATTAACCTAGGTCGTCCCTCACTTGTCACTAGTGATAGTATAAATGTTACCACAAAATATGTGACGCAGAATGTAAAATCTAAGATGAAAGAATATGTTTTTTTATTGCCAAATATATGTTTTATAAGCCTGTTTATAGCATAGATTATACCTAATACTACACCAAATGAAAGCGAAAGCACTATGTTTTCAGTAGAATATATCATAAATTATACACTCCTGAAAATTAACCTAATATACGTTTAAATAAACCACTTTTATCGTCTTTTTCGTAGTAGGCAATAGTTATTATACTTCCTTTAATTATGACACTTCCTGTGCCTGAGTCTAAGTTTTCTACAAAAAGGTCATGCCCTTTTATGCCTATTCTGCCCACATCACTGTCGAGAATTACGGCTTCTTTGGACAAATATTCGACCTTTTGAATAGCTGTTGCTGTTATTGTCGTTTTAGCACTTACAATTAAAGTATGTTCTCTATTATTTTTGTTTTCTGTGTTCAAGCATATCAACACCTTTTCCTTTTTTATATTAATATGCTTGTAAATCTAATTTTATGCTTCTGCAATTACCTTATACATTTCACCAGCATTTTCTTTTCTTGTGTGTTCCACAACTGCAACTACTTGAACTTTAATAGACCTAGCACCTAGTTGTAAGTCGATTTCGTCATTTATCTTTACATCATAAGATGCCCTTGCAATTTTGCCATTTACGAGCACTTTGCCTGCATCGCAAGCTTCATTTGCTACTGTTCTTCTTTTTATTATTCTTGACACTTTAAGGTATTTATCTAATCTCATATTTATCTCCTTATATAAAACAAGCGCCCCATAACGGGCGCTGAAATTTTATTAATTATTGTTTAACTGCATCTTTTAATGCTTTACCAACTTTGAAAGCAGGTGCTTTGTATGCTGGGATATCAATGCTCTCGTTAGTTCTTGGGTCACGGCCTTTTCTAGCTCCTCTTTCACGAACTTCAAAAGTACCAAAGCCAACTAGTTGAACTTTCTCACCTTTTACTAAGCTCTCTGTGATTGAATCGATGATAGCTGAAACTGCGCTCTCTGCATCTTTCTTTGTTAAACCACTTTTCTCTGATACTGCTGTAACTAATTCTGTTTTATTCATTTTAGTTCCTCCATTTTTTCATTAAATTAATATAAAAGAATTTTATAATCTCTCAATATATTTATTTGTTGTATCTGTCAAAGCTTTTTCTGCATCTATATCATTTTCGTTAGCAATATTAATAATATATGACAGAGCCTCCCCGATACGTTCACTATCTATTTTATCCGATTTTAGTAAAAAGTCAATATCTTTATTGAAAGAAATTTTAAATTTGTTCATTTTTTTCAATAATTTCTGGTGTCTCATAAGCGCAGGTAGTGTTTTTGCTATACTTTCGCCTACTTCTTTTACACTCTTTTGCTTTTTAGTCTCTTGTTTTATCATATCCCAGTTCATCAAAACCTCGCCTGTCGTGTCTGCTACAGTGTCTGAAAACACGTGTGGATGACGGATAACAAGCTTATAACACACGTCATGCACTACTTCGTCAAAGGTAAATTCACCGTTCTCTTTTGCCATTTCTGAATGAAACGCTACTTGCAAAAGCACGTCTCCTAGTTCCTCTTTTAAAAGCTCTGTGTCCTCTGTGTCAATCGCTTCTATCGCTTCATAACATTCCTCTATAAAGTTTTGTCTAATGCTTTTATGGTCTTGCTCTCTGTCCCACGGACAACCATTAGGGCTTCTTAAAATCTCCATTATGCTTAGTAAGTCTTCTATGTTATATTTCTCTTTATTAATTAATTCTTTAATTTCCATTTTATTTTCCTTTATGTTATTAATTTATATTTCCTTAATTTTTTTACAAGCTTTATTCCGTTAGGCAACATTTTTATATCTGTCTCGTTTAATGTGCGTGTTATTAATACAGATAAACAGTATATTATAACTGCAAACAGTAAACTGATTATGCAATTTATGCTCATTGATACTTCATTTTGCAAGACATATCTTGACAAATAATATGTCGCTGGAATTGCTATAGCTGTGCAGATAAATGGTTTAATTATGCAAGAATACACATTAATTTTCACTGGCACATTTGCAAGTAACACATACATGTTAGCTATGCATATATATAAATAGCATATTAACGTGGAAGTCGCTGCTCCCATTACGTTAATCTCTGGTACTGCACATAAAACATAGTTTAATATAATTTTAAGTGTAAGTCCAATTATTAGGTTAATCACGCCAAGTCTAGCTTTGTTTATCGCTTGCAACATTGCATTAACTGGTATTGATAATGCAGAGAAAACTGCTGCTACTCCTAGAAAAACAAGTAGTTTTGATATTATTAGTGTTCCCTCGTTGTCTCCGTTTAACAGGCTTGCTATCGGCACTGATAACACTGATAATCCAAACCCAGCTGGCAAGCAAAATAACGAAGTTATTCTTAAAACTGCCTCTATATTCTGTTTTATGCTTGTTATGTTTGCTTTTGCCCATGCACTTGTTACTGCTGGCAAGGCACTTATAGCAAAGCTTTGTGATATGGTTGGAACTAGCATGTAAATCGCCATTGTAAAGCTAAAACAGCCGTATAAATAATTAGGTATAGTCTCTGTATTTAATATGTTTTCTCTTGGCAGATAGCTCATATAAATATCCAAAAGAGCATTACTGTTTTCTCTTGTAACTGCGTTTAACCTTGTCAACAAGAGTGATGAGTCAATAAAAAGCGATATGCTAATAGCAACTGCTCCAATTCCTATAGGTATTGCTGTTTTTATGAGCCTAAGTAGTAGAGCAGATTTACTCCACTCCTCCCCCACGCTTTTTATGCTTAACAGCTGATTTTTGCTAAGTTTGTACTTTATGCTAATGTATATACATGCTGATAAACTTCCTATGCTTATCCCAAGCACTGCTCCTGTTGTCGCTAGTGAATAAATCTGCAACATAGCGTCACTTTCGTGAAGCGATTTGCCTAGTACTGTTCCAAAACGCTTGTATTCTTCACCAAGATAATCTACAGTAAAATATGCTGTGCTCAAGCCAAAAATAAGCTTTCCTAATGCCTCTATTACCTCTGCTGTTGCTGTGGGTGTCATGTTGCTTAAACCTTGAAAATATCCTTTATATATAGCCAAAATCGAGCAAAAAAACACAGACGGTGCTAGAGTGATTATCGGCAAAAAAGCCAAGCTATTTTCAATATTATCGGTATATGGTCTTGCTATCAGCACCATAATCGCCATGCTTAAAAAGCCAACAATGGTAAATAAAAGCGTGGCTATTTTCTTAATTTTTACTATGTTTTTTATGTTTCCTTGACTATAATTTTCAGCAACAAGTTTTGCTACTGCTGTTGGAAAACCAACGGTAGATAGACTATAAAACACAAAGTACAGTGAATACGCTGTGTTATAATAACCCATTCCGTTTTCTGTTATTATCCTGTTTAATGGTATTCTGAAAAAAGCGCCAATTATTTTAACTATAATCAAGGAACCTGTCAATATAACTGCACCTTGCAAAAAGGAATGTCTCTTAATTTTCATAAATACACCAATCCTATATATTTCTATACAATATATAATCAAAAATCAGTATATTTATGACTTATTAAAGAGCTGTCACACCAAAACCTATGAACTCTCTAAGTATCGAGGTTTCAGGCACTAAGTCCGTACTTATAGGCTCAAAACGCATGAGTTTTGCCTCCAGCGCCCTTGCTTTTCTGTAATACGGGCTATCTTCTAATATTCTTCTTAAAATTGGAATTGCCAATTTGCGGATAACACACGGCTCATATATCAGTGTGGAATTAACGGTGTAATCAGCACTTAATCTGTACGGTCTGATGTATTTATCCTCGCCTTTTACAACGGATTTCCACATGCCAAGAGTTTCCTCTGGTGCCGTGTCTCTAAATTGAATATCCCTTACAATTCGCCTTAACAAACGCAAGTCCATAGGCTCGATTACTTCACCATTTGCATCTTTTATAGACTGTTTAACGCTAACATAAAGCTTAACCAAATTATCACTATTTATATCTTTTGTGAAAACTGGATTTAATGCGTGTATTCCCTCTACAATAAAAATATCATTCTCTTTAACTTCAACTTTTAAAGAGTGACCAATTCTACTCTCAGACGGAAAGTCATACTTAGGAACTTCGATATATCCGTTGTCGCAAATTGTCTTTAAACACTCGGATATACCCTCAACATCTAAAGCTTTTATCGTCTCTAAATCTATCTCTCCGTTTGCACCTCTAACCAATTCGCTGTGGTTTAGGTAGTAGTCGTCTAAAGAGATAATATATGCATTTTTGTTTTGCTTAATCAAAAATTCGCTCAATAGTTTTGCAGTAGTAGTTTTGCCACTACTGCTAGGCCCTGCTAACATAACAATTTTTATGTTATGTTTGTGTTTTATTATGTTAGATGCAATTACCTCTAGGTTTTCAAAAAAGCTTTGTTCAACCTCTTTAATCATTTTTAGAGGGTCAGACAATGCTGTGTCGTTTATTTGTTCTAAGTGATTTATGTATTTAATGTATCCGCTCGCAAAACTGCTCATATAAATTAACCACCTCATCTTTTCTAGCAATTATTTCGTCAAATCTGTTTATATATTCATACGCATATTTAAAGTTAAACACACGCTCTAATCTGTTAGAATTTGGGTCAACAATTTTAGATACTCCACCTGCACCACAGGCGATTACTGTATGTGATTCGTCCATAGAGAATATGTTGTATACACATATACTTCCCTTTTTTGCCCAACCAATGTTCTCAGCATTTCCAGCCATTCTGTTCTGCCTATATAAATAATATGGAACATAATCGGCTTCCATTAGTTTTTTTATAGAATAATCTATCATGTTAATAACTTCATCATTTCTGCCATGATACGCTTCTATATTTTCCTCGTTAAAAATAGTAGCGGACCTTTTTAAAGCCAGCGCATGTACTGTCACATTGCTAGGATTTAGTTCTATAACCTCGTCAATCGTCTTGCAAAAACTTTCGTAATCGTCACCGTCAAGACCTGCGATTAAATCCATGTTAATGTCCGTAATTCCTATATTTTTAGAGATTTCATACGTGTCAATAACATCTTGTGCACTGTGTTTTCTGCCTATTTTCACAAGTACTTCATCATTTAAAGATTGTGGATTAATGCTTATTCTGTCTATTCCTAATTTTTTTATCACATTCAGTTTGTCTGCATTAATGGTGTCACACCTTCCGGCTTCCACTGTGAATTCAGTGCATTTTGATAAATCAAAGCTATTTTTAATAGTGCTTATCAATATCTCTAACTCCTCTGCGTTCAAAGTAGTTGGTGTTCCTCCACCTATGTAAATTGTTTTTAGAATAAGTTGTTTTTCTTTAACTTTTTTCGCTGTGTGTTCTAACTCTTTCACAAGTAAATCGAGGTACGGACGTATTAAGTTTTTGCTTTTCTCCACACTTTGAGACACAAAACTGCAATAGCTACAGCGTGACGGACAAAATGGTATGCTTACATATAAGCTGAATTCCTTAGCTACTTTTTTAACATAAGGAGCTTGCAACAAGTGCATTTCTTTGCAAATATCCACTTTTTCCTGTGATACAAAAAAGTTGTTCAAAAAATGCTTTTCTGCATAGTCAAGCGAGTAATTTTCTACATAATTTGAGAATAATTTAACTGGGTGAATACCTGTTAACATTCCCCATTTTGGCGTGTATCCACTTACTTCACTAAGCAAATTATATACTCTTGATGTAATTATATACTCTTTGTCTTTCTCTGTTAAATCAGCTTCAAAATCGATTTTTTCGCTTATACAATTTTGGTTTATATCCAGTGTTATCTCTGCTTGAGTTTCTTTGTCTATAATACTAAAATTTACTTCATCACTATATTCACTTACAACTGTAAATTTAGTGTATGGATAAAATATTCTAAATAGGTTCGCCGCCTCGTAGTCAAAATACTTATGACTAAAATAAAAATTCATCATCTTTAAAATATGGGTTATATTTTTTCTCTGCATTTAGGCTAGTGTTTGTGCCATGCCCACAACAAAGAATATAATCTTCTTTCTTCTCTTTTATTTTTTGTATGGTGTCTTTCATAACACCGTAATCGCTTGTAGGTAAGTCACATCTGCCAATAGTTCCACCCATTACAGTGTCACCTGTGAAGATGTAATTATCCACTATATAACACACTCCACCCTTTGTGTGCCCTGGTGTGTGCATTACAGTTATTTTGCTATCTCCCAAAGTTATAACTTCGCCGTCTTCTACTAGTATATCAGGCTCTATTGTTAAAGGCTCACCTATCGTGCTAGTTAAATTAATATCAGCATTCATCAAGCCCTCTTTTTCGTGAACTCCAATGATAATTTTAGCACTATATTCTTTTTTTATATCCTCGGCATTTTGAATGTGATCAAGGTGACAGTGCGTAAGCAAAACATATTCAATCTCGCCTTTGTAATCAAATGACTTGTAATTCAAAAAACTAGGGTCTACTATCGCAGTTTTACCTGTGTTATCATCAGTTATAAGAAAACTGTTTTCCTCATACAGTCCGTCTCCTATATAACTTTTTACAGTAATGCTCATGGTTTAGCTCCTTTCAATGTTTACTACTCCGTCAATCTTAGCAATTCTTTCTATAACAGAGCTTAAATGGTCTATACCGTTAATTGATATTGTAGCAGAAATTAGTGCTTCATCGTTTTTAAGCTCTCTTGAATTCAAGCTGTGTATCGGCAATCGCATTGTCGCAAGTTGCACTGTGATATCTGCAAGAATACCTGTTCTGTTGCTACATTTAATGTGTAGAGTAGACTTAAATTCTTCTTTAACATTGTCTGCCCAATATGTTTTGACCCATCTTTCAGGTTCGCTACACTCTGCCATGTTAACAGGTACGTTTGTGCAAGATTTTTTATGAACCGATACACCGTAACCTCTGGTGATAAATCCAATAATATCATCATTAGGCAGTGGGTTACAGCAACGAGAAAACTTAATCAAACAACCGTCCATACCGTCCACAAGTACGCCACTTACAGATTTATTAGGCGAAGTAGGCGCTATAATAGGTGTAACAAACACTTTTTTATTTAGCTTTTGTGCTTCTTCTTTAATTCTTGGCAGTATCTTCCATATAACAATACCACCATAACCAATAGCTGCATAAACGTCTTCAATGCTTGAACAACTATGTTTTTTACCAATCGATTCCAAAATAAATTGAAGCAAGTCGGCTGTTAAAACCACACTGTTTCTTTTACACTCTTTTTCAAGCTCTGCTTTACCCTCTAGTATATTTTCTTCTCTTTTTTCTTTTTTGAACCAAGTTCTAATCTTATTTCTAGCTTCACTTGTTCTTACAAGAGAAAGCCAATCTCTGCTAGGGCCTTTTCCTACTTCTTTAGTTGTTAAAATCTCAACTATCTCACCTGTTTTAACTTTGTAATCTAGCTGAACAATTCTGCTGTCAACCTTAGCACCTATCATTCTGTTACCAATAGCACTGTGAATAGCATACGCAAAGTCAATTACGTTAGAGCCTAAAGGCAGTGTAATAACCGAACCTTTTGGTGTAAACACAAACACTTCCTCTGGTACTAAGTCGGTTTTAATAGAACTTACAAGCTCTGTTACGTCTTCGCTGTCCTCTTGATTTTCAAGCATTTGGCGTATCCAAAGCAATCGTTTTTCAAAGCTATCGTCCTTAACATCTCCACCAATACCCTGCTTGTACTTCCAATGTGCTGCGATACCATATTCTGCAATTCTGTGCATTTCCCAAGTACGAATTTGCACCTCAAACGGAGTGTAGTCCTTACCTATAACTGTGGTGTGCAAGCTTTTATACATATTAGGTTTTGGTGTGGATATATAATCCTTAAACCTGTTAGGCAAAGGCTTGAACATATCATGAATAACTCCCAAAACATTGTAACAATCGGCTATACTATCAACGATAATTCTAATAGCGAACAAATCATAAATCTCATCAAAGTTCTTGCCGTTTAAGAACATCTTTTTATAGATGCCGTTAATGCTTTTAACTCTTCCATCAATTTTAACTTTGTGAACTATTGGCTCTAGCCTTTTTTCTACTTCTTTTTTTGTGTCGTGAATAAATTTTTCTCTTTTAGCACCTTTTTTATTTAGATTATCAATAATCTCATCATACGCTACAGGGTCAAGATATTTTAAACCCATGTCCTCCATGTATTCTTTAACTCTACGCATACCAAGCCTGTGAGCTATCGGAGCATAAACCTCCAGACACTCAACAGCATTGTCTCTTTGTTTTTGTGGCTTAACATATTCCAGCGTGCTTAAATTGTGCATACGGTCAGCAAACTTTACGATAATTACTCGTATGTCTTCAGCCATTGCCATAAGCATTTTTCTTAAATTCTCAGCTTGTGCTTCTTCTCTTGTAGAAAAATCCAGCTTGTTGATTTTTGTTAATCCATCAACCATTTTAGCAATATCTTCGCCAAACATCGTTTTAATATCTTTTAACGGAATATCCGTGTCCTCTACAACATCATGCAACAAACCAGACACTACAGAAGCTGTGTCCATTCCCCACTCTGCAAGAAAACACGCAACTGTAACAGGGTGAATTATATAAGGTTCTCCAGATTTACGTGCTTGATTTTTGTGTGCTTTCTCTGCTAAGTTATACGCTTTTTTTATTAGAGTAATGTCATAACCTTTCTCAGGTTTACTAACAACTGCAATTAAATCATCATACGTTCTTGTACTTACTTTCATTTCTTCCTCCTACGCCATTCTCAATCCGCATAATGTCTTAATAATTACTGATGACATTATATCAGTTTTGCCATTTGTCGGTAACAATTTTATGTTAATCACGTCTTCGCCAGTGTATTCTATCAGCTTTTGTTCGCTTAATACTTCTAAAGAAATCATCAGCTTTCCTAAGTTAAATTTATCTGTAGGAGAAAAAATAGTAAGCATTTCTAGGTAACCTTTATCCCAACCATTTTTTCCTCTTAAAGCTCTATATAATGCAGCAAAATCCTCCCTTGTTGGCATAATCGTGTCTATCTCGTGTTTTGCTAGTCTTTCATGTCTTCTATATTTTTCATAAAGAGAATAAGTCATTATTGCATCGTCAATATCCACATTGCTAGGTTTCATCTCTTTAATAATAATGCTTAAATTCAAAACACCTTTAAATTGGTTTTCATTTAGCGTTACAGCTAAGTCTAAATTCGTTCCTACACTATACGGAAAACTCTCTGCTGTGCAGAAAAACTTCATGCAGTTCACTGTGATTTTATCCCTAACAAACGATAATCTCAAGTGGTTACCTCCACCTACTGGAGTAATCGCATTTAGTGTCATATTAAAAAGTCCAAATGTCGGCTGTTGGTTATCTGTTCCAAAAGGTTCTAAGTCCTTTAGTTGCTCAATTATCTTAACGTTTAAAGCCGATGGAACTAATTTGCAGTCTAAGTCTAGCTTTTTAGCTGGCATAAGGTTATATTCTCTCTTTGTATACTCGTCTACCTCAGCTATAAAATCAGCTAAATTAGCTTTCTCAATACTCAATCCAGCTGCTACTGTATGTCCACCAAATCTTATAAGTTTTGATGAACAAGCACTAATGCAGTCAAACAGAGAAAATCCACTGTAACTTCTGCCACTGCCTGCACCGTTACCGTCACTGTCGAATGATATTACAATAACAGGCTTTGAATATTTTTCACATAGTTTAGATGCCACAATTCCAATTACGCCTCTGTGCCAGTCATCACCACTTACAATTATAACTCTAGAGTACTTGATTTTATCGTCGCTCTCAATTGCCTCTATAGCACTTTTTTCTATCTCATTTTCAATGTTTTTTCTATCTTCATTGTCGTTGAATATATCTTCTGCAAACAAAACAGCTTCTTCACTATCCTCGGTGCAAAGCAACCTTACTGCTCTGTCTGCGTCTCCCATTCTGCCACTTGCATTAATCCTTGGTACTATATTATATGCAACTGACTGCGAATTTATATTGTTTAGCTCTATTTTATCTAGCAGTGCTCTAATCCCTAGTCTTTCGCTCTCGCAAAGCATTTCTAAACCTTGCTTTACTATCACTCTGTTTTCACCTTTTAAAGATACTACATCTGCAATAGTACCGAGTGCTGCTAAATCCACATAGTTAGAGAACGCATACTCTGGGTCTCCGTCTTCCCACTCTAGCGCCATAACCATTTTCAATGCAATTCCAGCACCACAAAATGCTTTGTATTTAGAAGCACAATCTTTTCTATGAGGGTCAACCACTGCAAAAGCGTTTGGTAATATATCGTGAGGTATATGGTGGTCGGTTATTATCACATCTATCCCTAACGAATTTGCATGTTCTGTCTCGTCTATAGATGAAATTCCGTTATCCACTGTTACAATAAGCTTAACATCTTGCTCGTGTAAAAAATCTATCGCAGAGCTATTCATACCATAGCCCTCGCCCTCTCTTTTAGGGATATAAAACATTACATCAGCGCCAACAGTTTCTAGGTATGAATACAAAATTGCCGTAGCCGTAACTCCGTCAGCGTCATAGTCGCCATAAACAGCAATTCTCTCGAAATCGTTAATCGCTCTTTTAATTCTGTTTACTGCTTTTTCCATGTCTATTATGTCAAAAGGAGACTCCTCAAACTCATTGTCTCCAATAAGGCTTTGAATTTCCTCTGTAGTGGTAGCGCCCCTAATTTGCAACAGCATTGCCAAAATATGTGGCAACCCGTATTTATCAGCGATATTTACAGCTTCCTGTTTGTCAAGATTATTTACTTGCCAGCTCTTTAAATTCATATAACCTATACCTCTTCATTTTTTCCTATACTTATATATAATACCACTTTAGTAGACTTTTTTCAATAAAAAATTAATGATTTACTTGCAATATATTCTATATTAAGGTATATTTATTATTAGATTACACATTTTGGAGGATATTATGGATTTATTACATTTTAAAAGTGGTACGGATATTAGAGGAATTGCAAGTGAGGGCGTTCCTAACCAACCGATTGATTTAACTGATGAAGTTATTGAAAAAATCGCTACTGGATACCTTGTTTGGTGCGAGAAAAAAACAGGTAAAAAAGCAAGTGAGCTTAAGCTTGCTATGGGTCACGACTCTAGAATATCAGCAGACAGAATTTCTACTGCTTTATGCAAAGTTTTCACAGCTTGTGGTGCTACAGTGTATCACTGTGGTTTAGCGTCAACACCATCAATGTTTATGGCTGTTTTAGAGCTACCATGTGATGCTTCAGTAGAGATTACAGCAAGCCACCACCCATTTAACAGAAACGGACTTAAATTCTTTACAAAAGACGGAGGCCTAGAGGGTTCAGATATATCTGAAATACTTAATTATGCTATGTCAGGTAACACTCCAGAGATTACAAATTCAGGCAAGGTAGAGAAATCTAATTACATGCAACAATATGCATCTAACCTAAGAGAAATGATTAAAAAAGGTGTAAACGCTGATAATTATAACACACCGTTGCAAGGCTTTAAAATCATTGTAGACGCAGGTAATGGCGCAGGTGGTTTTTATGCAGAAAATGTTTTAGCTCCTCTAGGTGCAAACACTGACGGAAGCCAGTTTTTAGAGCCTGACGGTACTTTCCCTAACCATGTGCCAAACCCAGAAGATAAAGAAGCGATTGAGTCAATCTCAAAGGCTACAATTATGTCAAAAGCTGACTTAGGTATAATCTTTGACACCGACGTTGACAGAGGCGGCGCTGTTGCAAGTGACGGCAACGAGATTAATAGAAATACACTTATCGCCCTTGCTTCTGCTATTGCATTAGAGGATAATCAAGGTGCTACCGTTGTTACTGACTCTACAACTTCTGACGGCTTAAAAGAATATATTGAAACTACTCTTGGTGGTAAACATCACAGATTTAAACGTGGTTATAAAAATGTTATTAACGAGGCAATTCGCCTTAACAAAGAGGGTGTAAACTGTCCTTTAGCTATAGAAACAAGTGGTCACGCTGCTTTAAGAGAAAACTATTTCTTAGATGATGGTGCGTATCTTGTTACTAAAATCGTTATAAAAATGGCACAGCTTAAAAAAGAGAACAGAGATATTAATGATTTGCTAAAATCTTTAAAACACCCTTACGAGGAAAACGAGATTAGACTTACAATTGACACTGCTGATTTCAAAACCTATGGAAATAGAATAATTGCTGACTTTGAAGCATATTGTACTGAGAGAAACTATGCTATAGCAAATGATAACCACGAGGGAATTAGAGTAAGCTTTGACAGCACTAACGGTGACGGTTGGGTTTTACTAAGAATGAGCGTGCATGACCCTGTTATGCCAGTTAATATTGAAAGCAACGTTAATGGTGGTAATAAGATTATTGCTAATATTCTAAATGATTTCTTAACAGAAAAATCTTATGACAAACTAAACATCAATGCATTGACTAACTTTTTACAATAATCGCCTTAATACCTCATTCGACTTTTTCTTTTTAATAAATATAGATAAATTTGCGAATTATTATCATTTTTATATGTAATAATTCCATAAACTTTTGCACATCATTATATTTTTTACTATAAATACTTGATTTTTTCAACTAACAGGTTTATAATGTAAGCAAGGTCAAAACCTTATTAATTATAAATTAAAGGAGATTATTCTTATGAAATTTTTACAATGTGAAGTATGCGGAAATATGGTAGGTCAAATCAAGGCTAGTGGTGTTCCACTAACATGTTGTGGTAAATCAATGAAAACTCTAGTATGTGGTGAAATCGACGCTGCTCAAGAGAAACATGTTCCAGTTGTTAAAGTAGATGGTAATAAAGTTCTTGTTGATGTTGGAAGTGTAGCTCACCCAATGGCTGACGAACACAGTATAGAATGGATTGCTTTAGAAACAAAACTAGGCAACCAAAGAAAAGAGCTAAAAGGCGAACCAAAAGCATGTTTTTCTCTATGTGAGGACGATGAAGTAGTTGCAGCGTATGCATATTGCAACCTACACGGACTATGGAAGGGCACAGTTTAATCTGTAGCTGAATATACTTATAAAATTTGGAGATGTGTTTACATCTCCTTTTTTGTTTTTAATAATATATATTTTTTTGTAACAAAAAAGGACTGCCGACATACTTGAATGCGACAGCCCAATATTTTATTAAATTATAGCTTAGATTAACCAAACATGATAGTATTCAAGATACTCTCTAGGTTTTCTTCTCTACCGCTTCCTGGTAGCTCAGGTTTGCCTAGGTTAATTGCATATTCAGATAGCTCTTCAAGAGTTGTTTCGCCAGCAACGATTTTGGCACCAATGCCTGTTTTGTAGCTTGCATATCTATCTTCAACAAATTTTTCAATTCTTCCGTCTTCAATAAGTTCAGCAGCCTTGATTAGACCTAGAGCAAATGAATCCATGCCTAAAATATAACCATAGAACATGTCCTCTAATGTGTAGCTTGCACGTCTGTTTTTAGAGTCAAAGTTAAGTCCTCCGTTAGTTAGACCACCACATTTTAGAAGTTCATACATGCACATTGTTGTTTCATATACATTTGATGGGAATTGGTCAGTGTCCCAACCTAGTAGTAAATCACCTTGGTTAGCGTCAACAGAACCTAACATGCCGTTCATTGCAGAAAATCTTAGGTCGTGTCTGAAAGTATGTCCTGCTAGAGTAGCATGGTTAGCTTCGATATTCATTTTAATGTCTTTATCTAAGCCGAATTGTCTAACAAAACCGATAGCTGTTGCAGCATCGAAGTCGTATTGATGTTTCATAGGCTCTTTTGGCTTAGGCTCTATGAAAAAGTCGCCTGTAAAGCCGATTTTTCTTCCATAGTCAACACTCATTCTCATAAGTCTTGCAATATTTTCAAGCTCAAATTTCATGTCTGTGTTCATCAAAGTCTCGTAACCTTCACGTCCACCCCAGAAAACATAGCCTTTACCACCTAGTTTTACAACTAAGTCAAGCACTTTTTTAACTTGAGCAGCAGCAGCAGCGAAAACGTCAGCTGAGTTAGAAGAACCAGCGCCATTAACAAAACGTGGGTTAGAGAACATATTAGCTGTACCCCACAAAAGTTTAATACCTGTTTCGTCCATTTTTACTTTTATGTAATCAGTGATTTCGTCTAGTCTTGCATTAGTCTCTGCAATTGTGTCTCCCTCTGGTATAATATCAACATCATGGAAGCAGAAATATTCGATGCCTAGTTTAGACATAAATTCAAAACCAGCGTCTACTTTAGCTTTTGCGTGTTCCATTGTGCCTTTTGCTGCACCAAAAGATTTATCAGCAGTACCGCTACCAAACATATCCAGTCCTTCGGCGCACAAGTTATGCCACCAAGCCATAGCAAATGGTAGATGTTCTTTCATTGTTTTACCCATTATAACTCTGTTTTCGTCATAATATTTGAATGAAAGTGGATTTTGAGATTTTGAACCCTCAAATTTGATTTTATCGATACTTGGGAAATATTTATTCATGTGTCTACCTCTCTCTCTGTTGTAACAATTTATCTGTTTTAATGTAATTCTTATTAATTATATTTCAATTAATCGATTAAGTCAACATATATTTTGTATAAATATACAACACTTTATTGTACATATCCACTAATTATAGCTATTGGATACATCAACTATATTATCTTTAAAAAATAGCGAAGAAAACACACGCTCTCTTCGCTATGAAATATTCTTATTCTATTGTGCCAAAATCGATTACTGCAACTTCTGGGACATTAAAAAATCTAAGCTTTAATCCTGTGTTTCCTATCCCACTACTAACGTAAGAATTTATTTTTAAAGAGTAGTCACGTTTTGGGTAAAATCCTTTTACAAATTTCTTTCCACCGTGAGGTAATGCAAATCTAGTTAAAATTGGCAGTTTCACCTGCCCACCGTGTGAATGCCCAGAAAACGCAGTTCCGTTTATATCGTGTCTAAACAATTCAACAAAATCAGGCTGATGCATAAGCACTATATTATAGTGATTATTTTTTAATGTAAAAACATTAGCATCTTTTTTACCAAACAACAAATCGTCAATTCCTAAAATGTTAACATTTAGTTCCTCATTATATACAGCTTGATTTACAAGAACGGTAAAACCACTGTCTCTAAATAGGTCTTTTATTAGATTACTGCTTCCATGTAATATGTCATGATTTCCTCTTACTGCGTACTTAGTTCCGTTAATTTTAGATAATTCATCTTTAAAAAAGTCGTAATTCAATCTATGTTTATCCCTGTCGTAATTATCGAAAAAGTCACCTGTAAACAACACTATATCTGGGTTCGCTGAATTTATAAGCTTTCTTATTCTTGTTATGTTGTTAGGGTTATAAAGTCTGCCAAAGTGAGTGTCTGTGAATTGAACCACCCTAAGTTTTGGCCCTTCTCCAATTTTTTTATGCGTGATTTTTAACCTATTCGGCTCAATCAGCCACACATATTCTAGCAAGGCAATCGCAATAAGAATTAATACAAACATAAATCTCCTACTTAAATTCTTCCATTTTGGTATTAAAGCAATTCAATCTTGATGTCTGAGGATATAGTTTTTCTCCATAGTTTTTCTCTAATAAATCAAAAAATAACCTCGGATTTATACTACCTGAATTACTGCTTGGTAATGTCATGTTAAATACTAACTCATCTCCGTGAACTTCGTGTGTCATTTTATCGAAAAATGGTTTAATATCCGTATTTTTCATGCCTTTTTTTGTTCTTTTTTCTACAATAATCTCAGGCAAGTTTTGCAATTCAGTCGCTACTTCTGCCAGTCCATCTTTGTTCTCGATATGTACATTGTATTCAGCATAAGCAACTTCTTTAGGCTTCATAACCACTTCTGTTATCTCATACACTTTAACGTCAATAGGTAATCCTGCATTAAGTTTTTCGATAATCTCATCATAACTAAAATCGTCATCTAAAAGCTTAACGTCCATACACTCTTTTTCGCCTGTATAACCTAAAGAAATAGGCATGTTAATTGTCAAGAAGATGTGTGGATTAAAGCCCTCTGTATACCAAAAAGGCAGTTTTACTCTGTGAATTGCTCGCTCCATACAACGGCATAAATCTAAATGAGAAATATACTTAGCAGTTCCAGTTTTTTTAAACCATATTCTTATGTTTTTCAAAGCAAATTCCTCCTTTAAATACTGTCGCTCCACAATTTGAGCACTTTTGTGCGCAGTTTGGAGAAGTAACATGCTCCAAAGCTTTTTTATATTCGCTTAATAAATATTCTTTTTTCACGCCATAATCTAAGTGATCCCACGGAAAAACTTCTTCGAATGGTCTGTGTCTGTTAGCATAAAAAGCCATGTCTATGCCTAAATCTTCAAATATTTTTATCCACGCATTATAGTCAAAACAGTCGTGCCAACCGTCAAATCTAAAACCTCTTTTATAAGCTTCATATAGCACTGGTGCTAACTTTCTGTCTCCTCTTGCAAAAACTGCTTCTAAAAAGCTAGTTTTTCCATCGTGGTAATTAACGCTCAATTTGTTGCTTGTTGCACCACTTTTTAACAGCTTGTGTTTCTCCATTAAAGTGTCAAGCGTATCTTGTCCAAACCATTGGAACGGTGTAAACGGTTTAGGTACAAAGTTTGCAGCACTTGCAGTAACGCTAACAGGTTTTGCTTTATTTCTGTTTGGATTGTTATAGAATTCGTCCACAACTTTCAAACCTAACTGAGGTATAGCACTTACGTCCTCAGCAGTTTCTGTCGGCAGACCTATCATAAAGTATAGCTTAACTCTAGTCCAACCGTTAGAGAACGCAACGTTAACTGTCTCTATAAGTTGTTCTTCCTTAACATTTTTGTTGATAACATCTCTCATTCTTTGAGAACCAGCCTCTGGTGCAAAAGTAAGGCTGCTTTTTCTAACAGATTTAACTTTATCAATAAGTTCTTGATTAAAATTGTCAACCCTTAAAGACGGCAATGATACACTAACTTTGTCTTCTTCTGTCCATAAATGCAGAGTGTCAAACAATCCGTTAAGCTCTGTGTAATCGTTTGTTGCTAGTGAGCTTAAAGAAATTTCGTTATAGCCTGTGTTTTGACATAGCATTTTGCACTGCTTGTCTAGTGTTTCAATCTTTTTTTGTCTAAATGGTCTATACAAAAAGCCTGCTTGACAAAATCTGCAACCTCGAATGCAACCTCTTAGCACTTCAACCACTGCCCTATCATGCACAATATCTGTAAAAGGCACAACAAAGCTATCTGGGAAAAACATGTTGTCTATGTCAGAGCATGAAGCTTTTAGCACAGTTTTTGGTGCATCACCTAAAGCTTGTACTTCATTAATTGTTCCGTCTTCTTTATAGCTAATTTCGTAAAGAGACGGAACATATATACCGTTTATTTGAGAAGCTTTCTTTAGAAAAACTTCTTTACTGTCTCCATTTTTAACACATTCGTTATATAAATCTATAACTTCAAGCGTAGATTCTTCCCCATCTCCTAATGCAAACAGGTCAAAAAAATCAACCAGTGGCTCTGGGTTACATGCGCATGGTCCACCACCAATAACGATGTTTTTCAGAGTTTGTCTATCTTTTGCAAGCACAGGTACGCCGCCTAAATCCAACATATTTAATATATTAGTAAAGCTGAGTTCATACTGCAAGGTAAATCCTATCATGTCAAACTCATTTAGTGCTTTACCACTCTCTAAGCCATATAAAGGAATATTATTTTCTCTCATTTTGTCTTCCATGTCGATCCACGGTGCGAAAACCCTGTCACAGCTGTAATTATCTTTGCTGTTAATTAAGCTATACAAAATCTTCATACCTAAATGAGACATACCTACTTCGTAAGTATCAGGAAAACAGAACGCATATTTAACGTCCATTTTATCGTAATCTTTTACAACGCTGTTAAGTTCTCCACCAACGTATCTGCTTGGTTTTTGAACATCTAACAGTATTTTTTCTACTTCTTTGCTAAACATAAATCTTGCCTTTCAAGTTAATATTGTTATTATTATACTATTTCTTCATCATTATTGCAAGTCAAGCTTACAAACAGTAAATACATGCAAACAAAAAGCAAGGTGAAATTATATTTTGTATAAATCAACACCAAAAAACCTATTATAGCAAAAACAAAAATTAATAAATACGATAAAATAATTCTAATTCTATTTGAGATACCAATATACCCTAACGCTCTGTAACCGTCTAAAGTTTTAATAGGCAATAGCTGAAACACTGCAATAGCTAAGTTTATAGATGCAAAGTTTTTATCTAACCACCAAAAGCTTATAAACAAAGCTATGTTGATTAAAGGACCAGCAAGTGTTACCAATAGTTTTTTCGTGTTAGCTAGCGTATAGTCAGCCGTAACTATATTCATTTCACAAAGTTTTAAGTCAATTTGTTTTACCTTGCCACCAACAAGAAGCAGCACTGCGATATGTGCTGCTTCGTGTAAGAAAATAGAAATCATAGTTATTAGTGCATAGTAATTATCTTGCAATAAAAACATTAACGCTATACAGGCAGCAAAGTAAAAACTTATGTTAACAAAACCTACTTTTACCATATCTTATCTTCTGGCACTATAACTACTTCACCGTCTCTTATCATCATTGTTTGCTCAATAACTTCGTTATACTCTGCTATTAAGTCATTGTAAAGCTTTGGTAAAAGTTCTCTAATAGCAATTACAGTGCATATAAAAACTAAACATATTATCACTTGGACTATAACCACAGGAATTTTAGCTCTATCTACAATTTGATTATCTATGTCATTATCAGCTTCGAATTCCTCGTATTCTTCATCTTCTTCATACACACTCTCTACACGCGCATTAATTCTGTTAATATCCTCAGTTCGTTGCATTATAGTATGATACAAATGAGGCCACTACAACCTTCATTTATAACCCTTTCTATAGTTTCTCTTACCTTGTCTCTAGCATCATCAGGCATTCTTAACAGTTTGCCATGCATTCCATCATTCACAAGTTCATGTAGAGATTTTCCGAACATATTGGACTTCCATATATTATCAGGGCTATCTTCAAATTCATTGATTAAGTAGGAAATTAAGTCTTCTGACTGCTCCTCTGACCCTACAATAGGAGTAAGTTCTGTGCATATATTCGTCTTCATCATATGTGTGATATGGAACAAACTGAAGTTTTACCATGTCTATTTATACTATATCTTTTCTCGCCGTCAAGTACCTTGAAATACACCTTTAAATCTATGATTTTCTTGTCATCGGTGGAGTAAACTTCAATTCTGTCAAGCAGTGCTTCTATAATAGAATTGTCAAAACCCTCGCTAAAATCAAGCTCACTCGCTATCATTTGCCTTAGAGTTTCAACCGTTTGTGTCATCTCTTTGTTTTTTTCTTCTTCATCTTTAAGGTCGGCAATTTTCACCTCAGCACTTTCTATTTCCAAATTAAACGCATTGTTTCGCTTTTCAAATTCACTGTCAGAAAGCACACCTTTAATAGATAAATCTAAAAGCTTGTCCTTTTTTTGCATAATATCATTTATAGAAGTTTGAAGTTTTGCAATATCTTCTTTAATATTCGACGCATTTGCAATCGAAGAATAAATTTTGACAAGCTCGTGAATAATGTTAGACTTTTCTTTGATTATCTGGTTATAAGCATCTCGCATAATCTCGTCAAGCTCGGTAGTGTAAACCACTGGCGCAGTGCAAGCTTCTCTACCCTTTTCGGCATATAATTTGCATTGCCAAACTTCTTTGTTCCCAGTTTTGTATCTGAATAATGTTCGGTAATAGTAGGTTTTATGTTCGCCACACACGATTTTGCAACTGTATTTGTACTTATTGCTGTAACTTGATTTATCTTCTGCTGATTGCTTTTTACTTCTTTTAGAAAGTATATCATTTGCCTTTTGCCATAATTCTTCTGACACAATAGCTGGCACATTTTCTTCATCTTTATACATTACCCATTCGGTTTCGTCGAAAACCTTTCTGTCATTTGAGCGATAATCATATTTATGCGTTT
>CAYJKT010000032.1:0-29334 GCA_964370775.1 uncultured Eubacteriales bacterium
TGGGTGATAGAATCGTTGTTATGAAAGACGGATTTATTCAACAAGTTGATACACCTCAAAACCTATATGATAGCCCAGTTAACGAATTCGTTGCAGGTTTCATGGGTTCACCTCAAATGAACTTCATCGATGCAACTCTAACTAAAGAGGCTAACTCATTCTACCTAACATTCGGTTCAACAAAAATTGCAGTGCCAGACAGCAAACTATCAGGAGCTTTAGCAGATCTAAACTCTTATGTAGGTAAAGAAGTTGTATTTGGTATTCGTCCAGAAGACGTGCATGATGAGCCAGAAATGATCGAAACATGGGCATCAGCTAAAACAACAGCAGAAGTTGAAGTTACAGAGCTTATGGGTGCTGAAACTTACCTATACCTAAACTGCGAAGGTAACGCAATCACAGCTCGTGTTGACCCATCTTCAAAAGCTAAAGCAGGTGACTCTGCAACAGTTGCTTTCAGAATGAGCAAAATGCATTTGTTTGATAAAGAGACAGAAGTTACAATTCTTAACTAATTTATGTTTCTAATTTGAAAGTAGCTCAGAAATGAGCTACTTTTTTTACAAAAAACACTTGACATTTTTGTTAAAAATGTGTACACTATAAATAGTGGGATAATAACTACACAGTAATATATACTTTATGTATAAAAGGGGAGTCATAAATGTCTAACAGATTATTTCAGGGTATAATCCATCAAATGAGAGATTCAATTGATAGAGTAATCGGTGTTATCGATGAAACATCAAGTGTTATAGCATGCAGCGAATTAGGTAAAATAGGTGAACTAGGCGAAGGTATTACTGCTGACGATTTTGCAGTACAAGGTACTTTTTCTCTAGGAAACTACACATATAAAACTTTTGGAAGCAATCCAAAGCCAGAATATGCTGTTTTTGTTTCAGGAACAGATGCTGATTCACATAGATATGCTAACATTTTATCTATTTCTTTGTCTAGTATTAAACAATACTATGATGAAAAGTACGATAGAAGTAACTTTATTAAAAACGTTATACTTGACAACATCTTGTCAGGTGACATCTATCTAAAAAGTAGAGAACTACATTTTAGTGGAGATGTTTTACGTGTTTGTATGATTATTAAAATCACAAACAGAACAGATGTTTTAGTGTACGATGTACTACAAAACTTGTTCCCAGATAAAAACAAAGACTTTGTTATCAACATCAATGAGACGGACATAGCTCTTGTAAAAGAGATTAAATCTAATATCGATTTTAAAGATATAGACAAGCTAGCTGACTCTATTGTTGACACACTTTCTGGCGAATTCTACACACACTGCACAATTGGTATTGGTACTGTTGTTGAGGGTGTTAAAGACTTAGCGAGATCTTTCAAAGAAGCACAAGTTGCTCTTGAAGTTGGTAAAGTGTTTGATACAGAGAAAACTATTGTTCGTTACGACAACCTAGGTGTTGCTAGACTAATCTATCAATTACCTACAACTCTTTGCGATATTTTCTTAAAAGAAGTTTTCAAAAGAGGTTCAATCGAATCACTAGACCACGAGACATTGTTCACAATTCAAAAATTCTTTGAGAACAACCTAAATGTTTCTGAAACATCAAGAAAATTATTCGTACACAGAAATACACTAGTTTACAGACTAGAGAAAATCAAAAAAATCACAGGACTAGATTTAAGAGAATTTGAAGACGCTATCGTGTTCAAAGTAGCTCTAATGGTTAAGAAGTACCTATCTTCTAACCCAATCAAATTCTAAGATAAAAGCTAAAGGAAAGGTTTTATGCCTTTCCTTTTTTATATAACTATATATTTTTCTCAGCAGAATAAATAATCTCTGCAATATCACCTTGAAGAACAAGGCTTTTGTCAGCTAATTCATCTGGGATTTCCATTTTATCCATGTTAACACAAACATAAAACGCATTTTCAAACCTATAGCTCATTTTCCAAAATGGATATTTAATAATACCTGGAGTATTGTAACCTACACCAAGTTCTAGGAAAAGTAACTTTTTATCCTCATACTCATTAACAAAACTTACGTATTTGTCAAGGGAAGCATTCCAGTGCTCGTCCTCAACAAAAGTATCGTCTTTTCTGAGATTAACAGTCATTTTGCCACCACAAACTGGGCACTTAGGAATAAGCTCGTCAGGAACAAACATGTCTTTTTCAGCTTCATACATTTTATATATAATTTCTTTATTGTCATAGGTTTTCTTGTGGCACGGTTTCTCACACTGAAACAAGCCATAGTCACCCTGAGTAAAGAAAATTTTATCCTCGCTAAAACCATTGTCCTTAAACATTTGGTCTGCATTTGTTGTTAGCACAAAATGTGGCTTGTCCTTCACTAAAGCTAGTAAGGACTTATAAAGTTCGCTTTCTTGCTCGGAATATCGGTTAATCATTATGTGTCTGCACCACCAAGCGTATAGCTCGTTCTCCGTTTCAAAAGGATAAAACGCACCAGAATAAATATTATCCATACCATATTTACTATGAAAATCAGAGAAGTTATCATAAAATCTTTGTCCTGTATAAATGTGACCAGCAGCTGTCGAAAGCCCAGAACCAGCGCCGATTAACACAGCGTCAGCCTTATTAATTAAATCAGCAATATTATTACTTTGAAAAGCGTTACCCATGATTTTCTCCTTTTAATATTTAGTCTTAGGTGGTTGTATCAGGAATGTACTTGTAACGAATTATATAGCAAAAAATAATTAAAGTCAAGTTTTATCATATAGATAAAAGGGAATGTCGCATTAAAGATAATAATTACAAATGATACTATGCTGAATAATACCATGAAAATCTTTAACATGACATCCCTTTTCGCTTGTCCTAATATGTACTACAATAACAAATAAACCAATGCAAAGAGCGTTGCGTTGTCCTTGCAGTCTTGGCTCAAAATAACTAACAAAGACACTATAAGCATTTTATCCTTATCTTTTAGCAAATCACTTATAATATCATTTTTATCCTCTGTTTCACATACTTCATTTTCTGGTATAACTTCATCTAGTTTTTCTTCTCTATCATTTTCTTCTTTAATAGCTATCTCAGCTAGTGGAAGAGGAGATGCCCTTGAATACATCTCTCTAGCACGTCTAATTGCATCTTCTCTCATACTTCTAATATCTTGTGCCATATTCGCTCCTTTCTAAAACAATCCACTAAATATAGACGGTAATAGTCCTGAATCTTTTAAAGTTGGAATCATTTTTATGATACTTAAAACCTTAATAGCTTCATCAATTTTAGTGCTTTTTTCAGCAGAGAGCATAGGTTTAAGTGCCAATAACAAGTTAGCAGATGTATCATTTGTGCTATTTTGGCTAATTAACGGAGCTAATTTGGTTAAAGCGCCAAACATGTCTGAATTTGTAGTAACATTACCATTATTTTGTTGATTATTTTGTGCACCTGTGCTATAATTATCATTATTGCTTATAGCTAATTCATTTTTTGCTACATTATTGTTCACATCTGATAAATTTGGTTGACTATTATTTGAATTATTCACACCTAAAGAACCCATAATTTGCTGGATTTGAGCTAAACTATTAGGGTCTGATAATACTTTACTTATTTGAGTGTTAATATCGTCCATTTTAACCTCCAATTTAGTTAATTGTTCTGTTGACCTAACATTTTTAGCAATTGTTGTGCTTGGGGAGTAGCTAACATTTTCTTAGCCGCCTCTGGGTCTGACAACACCTTTGAGAATAGCTCTGCATCTTTTTGATTGCCGATAATTTTAGCCATATCACCATTGTTAGCTGCTTCTTTTAACGCTTCTGGAGTAGTCCCCAATCTGCTAGCAGTTAATTTCAAAATAGCATCAAGCTGTTTTTCGTTCATAAAATCACCCTTTATTAAGTTTTAATATATACTATGCTAAAACTTTAAAAGTATGAATATAATTTAAGTAATGAATAATAAATTTAGAATTTGGAGTTTATATGAAAATTTTAGTCTTATCCGATAGCCACGGATCTGTTGCGAATATAGATAGAGCAATTAATTTATACAATGAGATTGACACGATAATTTTTTGTGGAGACGGAGATATAGATATTTGCAGAATTATGACAAAATACCCAGAAAAAACGTTCCATTGTGTGAAAGGGAACAACGATTTTAGGGCTGATTTTGATTATTCTAAGGTTATTAAGGTTGGAGAACATAATATATTCATAACACACGGTCATAAATTTTATGTAAAAGCTGGTATAAACACTTTGCTTGAAGAAGTAATGGATAAAAATATATCTATTTGTGTTTTCGGACATACCCACAAGGCAGAAAGATTTTATCAACACGGTATTCATTTTTTAAACCCAGGAGCAATTGGAAGCTACAATCCTTCTTTTGCAACGATAGAAATTACAGAACAAGGAATACTCACAAACACTATTGAGTTCCAGAGAGTTTTAGATATGTCATGCGTTAATTAATTTATGAAAGTAGTTCAGTTTTTTACTGAGCTACTTTTTCTTTATTTTAACTTTTGTGTAATACTTATTGTGTTTTTACAATAAGTATGTCAAATAAAATAATATAAACCTCGTATAATTAACTTATTAGTTATAAATCTGGCTATTTTCTTACATTTGTGTAATTATTTTAAATAAAATTAATTACACTATTGACATTATTTGTAATTTGTTGTAAAATAGTCAAAGATATAAAAGGGTAAATATTGTAAATAATTTAATTATTAGGGGGAACTATGAAAAAATTTATTTCAATCTTTTTGGTTGCATGCCTTATGCTACCAGTGACAATGTCTGCGTTGTCGCAATCGGTAGGTGATAGTGTAACACTAGCTTTTGACAGCGAGACATTTTATGACAAAATGCTTACTGCGTTAGAGCCACACAGTGTTACAAGCGATGACAGCTTAAAAACTATCACAATAAAAAACAGCTCTATATCTTCTGTTACATCTCTTGATTTAAGCGGTATAGCACACACAACAGAAGACGATTTGGCTAATTTAAGCAAGTTTACTAGTCTGACTAGCTTAAATTTGCAAGGCACAGAGGTATCTGACCTTAGCTTTTTGAATGCTCTAGCTGATATTACAACGCTAAGCACACTAAACATCATAGACACTGGTATCACAGATATGTCTGCTTTGAGTGCATTTAGTGGGGTTACTACTGTTTCAATTGGTAGTCAAAATGTTACAGTGTACACAAATAAGCGTGATAATATAGTGCTTCCTGCTATTTTGGTACAAGCATTAGATGATACAAACACAAAAACTTACGCTGGAGTTAGCAGTCTTACAGTGACAGGTGCTAATGTATCAGCAGATAACAAAACTGCTACTTTAGAAGATTCTGTTAACGAGGCTACAATATCAGTTGGTGGCACAGTGGGTACAGGTCTTGCTGGTTCTACTGTAAAAATTGTTTATGATACTACTGCACCGACTGCAACAGTAAAGTATAGCACTAGTGAAGCTACTACTGGCACTGTAACAGCGACAATCACAAGTAATGAGATGATGCAAGCAGTGAGTGGTTGGAAACTATCAGCAGATAAATTATCTATGAGTAAAGAATACAGCGAAAACACAAAAGAGACTATCACATTGTTAGACATAGCTGGCAACAAAAGCTCTGCTAGTGTTGATGTCAATAACATAGATAAAACTTCTCCTACTTTAACTGTTAGCTTAAGCACTAGCGAAAAAACTAACCAATCTGTAACAGTAACAGTTAAATCAACAAAGCAAATCAAAGAAGTAAGTGGTTGGACTCTTTCAGCAGACAAAATGTCTATATCAAAAGTATTTGATAGCAACTCAAACGAGACAGTAACAGTTTATGATATGCTTGGTAACACGAGCAGTATAGGCGTTTCTGTTACAAATATCGATAAAGATGTATCTCCTTTAAAAATTTCAAAATCACCTAGTGGCAACACAATAGGTTCGGTTACATATACAATTTCTTCTGACGAAAAATTAAAAGCTATAGAGGGTTGGACTTTATCAGCTGATGGAAAATCTTTGTCAAAAGTTTTTGATACTAACACAAACACAACTTTAACAGTGTATGATGAATTGGGTAACTCAAAATCAGTTACAGTGTCTATCACTAATATTATAGAAGAAGAAGTTAATGCAACTCCTGTTCCAACAGCAAAACCTAGCACAAACACAGGGGAAAGTACAAACAATAATAACTCAAATAACAATTCAAACAACAGTTCATCAAGCTCTAGTGATGACGAAGAAAGCTCTGAAAGCTTAGACGACGAGGAGTCATCTGATTTAGAGGAAGAAGCTTCTTCTGAGCCTGAAGAGGACGAAGTATCTGAGGAAAGCTCTGAAGAAAGCGAAGCGAATTCTGAAGACCCAGAGGGTAACGGAAGCGCTAACCCAGAAGACCCAGAGTCATCTAATGGTTCAGCAAACCAAGAAGAGGGCGGAGCACCATTTCTTGTTATAGTTTCTATAGTAGGTTTAGTTCTAGCTATTGGTGGTGGAGTATTCCTATTTATTAAGAAAAGAAATCAAAATATTGAAGAGTAAAAAATTAAGCCTAACCATAATCGGTTAGGCTTTTTAATATATGTTAGTTAAACAAAAGTGAGTCTATTTCATCAGCTGTGTAAGATAATTCACCCATTTTCGATTTATGTACATCTAGCTTCGCTTTATACTTTTCTGCTTTTTCTGGGTCGCTATCTTTATAAACATTGTAAAAATTGGCATTTTTATAGTATTCTGACACATGATAACATTCAGTAAAAGTACTGTTCTCTGCGATTTCTTCTTCGCTTAATGTTCTGATATCTTCACTTAATCCGGCATAATTCGAGTTATCGATATTCCACAACAAGTTATCAGCGCTTATACTGTATTCATCAAAAACATATACAGACTTGCTATATAGTGCAATTAGGTTTATCGGTATTAAAACTGCAAGAATAAAAATAATTATTTTTAAAATATTACTCTTCATTATTAAAACCCTCCTCAATTATACTAGCACGTTCTTCTATAGAAAGTTCTGGGAAAGTGTTTATTATCTCCATTTCAAGATTAGCATATACAGATAATAACGTGTGCAATTCCTGTTTCATACCCGCCATTGCAGAAACATATTCAGGCAAAAATCTATCAGGGTCATCATATTCATGTTGAACAGAATACTCATACACATTATCTAATCTCTCAGAAATTCGCAAAGAGGTTTCGCCGACGTCGTAATAACCATTTTCATCAAGTGTATAGTCCATTATATTATCATAAACATAATAGTAATATGCATTCACCAAAAATAATTTATAGTACTTATCAAGTGTATCTGCACCAATTCTAAGCTCGTTTTCGGCTGTGTAGTAATATAAATCCAAAAAGTTTTCGTCTGCTAAATACTCATCTATTTTAGCTGTATGTACACTCGAATTATTATTAACATCTACTTCAATCATCCACGAACGTATGTTCCATAGATTTCCGTTAAGCATAAGCAAAACTACATTTACTAGCACCAAAGCAAAAATCGCTATAATCTTAACGTGTTTACTGGATTGACGTTTAGCTTCCTCTATTACTTCGTCTCGTGTTTCTATATAATTTTTACTATAATCTTTTTTTGTCTCACGCTGTTTTTTGAAACGTGGATTTACCTTGCCACAATAACGACATTGCTCATCATCAATTTGTAGTACGGCACCACAATTACGACATTTCATTCGTTTGCCTCCGTTCTTACTTAATCATCCTAAAATATGTCTATATTATACACTAATATTATATCATTTAATACAAAAACAGGCAAGAAAAAGTGTAACACCTAAATGCTACACCGTTGGTTTTATATTATGTTTAAGTTTGTAATAGGTTCTGGCTTTGCATATAAATAACCTTGTGAAAATTCTATTCCCATTTCCTCAATCTTGTCTTGAATTTCTTGATTTTCCACAAATTCAGCTGTGATTTTAGAACCTGTTAGTTTTGCCATATAACAAATTGAATCTAATATAACAACACTTTCATCACTTGTGGTTAAGTTTTTTATAATACAAGCGTCTACTTTAATTATGTCTGGTTTAAATTCAATAATAGATGAATATGTAGCAAAACCAGAGCCAAAATCGTCTATAGCTACTTGACAACCTAGGTTTCTTACTTCTTGTAAGAAATCTACCAAGTCATTGCTATCATTGTAATTCTCTGTCTCAACAAATTCAACAACCACTTTGCTAGGGTCTGGGTGTCTTCTAATTCTGTCATAAAACCAGTTTCTAAAACTTTCAGACAAAATATCATAAAGTGATATATTAATCGACACAGTGCTCTCTTTACCTGCAAAAGCAGTTAATGCTTTATCAATAACTATCTCACTTAGTTTTAAATATAATTTAAGTTGCTTTGCTTCATTTAAAAACATACCCGGTGGGCATGTTCTGCCATTTTCATCGTACACACGCATAAGTGCTTCGTACTTGTGTATATCACCTGTTTTATTATCTCGAATACCTTGGTAAAAAACATCTACTTTAGCATTCTCAATTGCATAGTGTAGTAATTTGTATATCTCTAAGGTTTTTTCAGTTTGTTCAGCCAATAATTCTTTTTCGTTTGTAGCTATAATGAAATTATTTTGTGTGTCTCTATTCATATAAAACGCACTTTTCGCACGGTTTATCATATCATCGCCAAAGCACATAACAAATCTTGATACACCACCAAGCCCTGTGTTACGTGAGCTGATAAGTGTATATTGTTCGTAATTGGCTCTCATAAGATTAAGAAAATCCTCGTCGCTAATGTCGTCATTTGCAACTGCCATAAAGGTTTTATACGAATGTATATACACATGAATTAGATTATCAATGCCTATCTGTTTGTATGCAGCATTACCCATCTGTAATATCTCAGTACTTGTTCTATAGTAATCTTCTTCACCATAAATTGCAATCATCATATCAGCGTTTACAACTTCTGTCATGCACATTTTTGTGAATTTTTTCTCATTTAAGTCAGTCAAATATTGATCATAACTGAGAATATTAAAGCGTTTATCTATGCCAACCAAATCAAGTTCAGGAGTATAATTCATAATTAATCCTTTCTAAAAACGAAATACTATATTATAATTTTAGCACTTTTTCTAAAAAAGTCAATGCTTTTTGCACATTAAATACGATAAAATTCACTGATTACATATTGAATAAATTATTAAAGTATGCTAGTATATTAACATATTAATTTTTCAACTAAATATCATGAATATGTTCAAAAATACAATAGGGAGAATGTTATGAAAAACAAAACTATAGACTTAATTTTGGAAAATAAAGTCATTGCAATTGTTAGAGGTGTTGCAAAAGAGAATATTTTACAAACAGCAGAAGCACTGATTAATGGTGGAATAAAATTGATTGAAGTTACATTTAACCAAAAAGACCCAGAAAACCTTGTTAAAACTGGTGAGTTAATTGAGCTTATATCTAAAGAGTTTACAGACACAGTTTGTGTTGGTGCGGGAACAGTTATGACAACAAAACAGTGCGAAGCTGCGTTTAACTCTGGCGCTAAATATATGATTTCACCCAATGTTAGCTTTGAGGTTATAGAAAAAACGGTGGCTCTAGGTGCAGTGTCAATCCCTGGTGCATTAACTCCAACGGAGGCTGTGACTGCTTATGAAAAAGGTGCTGACTTTGTTAAGCTTTTCCCAGCTGGAAACTTGGGAACAGGGTACATTAAATCAGTGTGTAGCCCACTTAATCATATTCCGTTTTTAGCAGTCGGTGGAATTAACGAGAATAATTTTAAAGATTATTTCACAGCTGGTGTTAGGGGAGTAGGTGTTGGTGGAAATTTGGTAGACCTTAAAAAAATTGAAGCTAAAGACTTTAAAGCTATTACAAAACTAGCTAAGATGTATAGCTTGTAAAGAGAATATTTAACAATTTTACTAAGCTTATATTTGAATGTGAAAGACTGTTACAAGTGTGTAAAAAACAATTGTAATAGTTTTTTTATTTTAGGTATTGACATTTTTTTATTATAATGATATATTTACTACAACGATAAAGTAACTTAGTCGTTGATTTTTTTGATTTTTTACTTTAACGATAAAGCTTAGGAGGTAAGCAATGATAACAATTAAAGAGATAGCCAAGGAATGTGGTTTGTCTGCTACTGCTGTGAGTAAGGCTTTAAGAGGCGAAAAAGATATTAGTCTTGCTACAATAGAAAAGGTTAAAGAGACAGCTAAGAGGTTAGGTTATATCAGAAACCCAGCAGCTGTTAGGTTAAAAACTAATCGATCATATAACTTTGGTGTTTTGATAGAGGACGCAACAAACAGTGGTATTACCCATGAACTTTTTGCTTACATTCTAAACAGCTTTATCAATAAGTCACGTGAAAACGGATACACAGTTACCTTTATTAGCGATAAATTTGGTAGCGAGACTTTAAGCTATCAAGAATATGCTAATATTCATGGGTGCGACGGTGTTTTAGTGTTGGTTCATAAGTTTAATGACATTAAACTGCTTGAATTTGTAGAGAGTAAAATCCCAGTGGTAGTACTTGATTACACTTTTGATAATTGTAGCTCTATTATGTCTGACAATGAAAATGCTATGAATGAAATGGTAAAATATGCTTATGACATGGGGCACAGAAGAATAGCGTTTATTCACGGAAAAGAGAAAGTAGCTGTAACACAGCTCAGGCTTGCAGGCTTTAAAAAAGCATGTGAAGAACTAGGTGTGGAGATAAACCCAGATTACATAAGAGAGGGCGTTTATCACGATACTCAATCAGCAGAAGATATTACTTATGAGCTTTTAGACTTAGAAACTCCACCGACATTTATTTTTTACCAAGACGATTATGCTTTTATTGGTGGAATGAACGCAATGGAAAACAGAAATGTAAAAATTGGCGAGGACATTAGCGTGGCTGGGTTTGACGGAATGAGTTTAACTCAAATTATACGCCCAAAACTTATGACATGGAAACAAAACACAGGGGCAATGGGTGAGGAAGCCGTTAATTTACTTATGAATTCACTAGAAAATGCCGATAAACCGACTTCTAAAATAATTTCAGTTAAAGGCGAATTATTAAAAGGCAACAGTGTAAAAAATCTAAACAATTAATATAAAAGGGAGCACACATACATGTACACATTAGATTATAAAAAATATGCAGAAAAAATAAGAGAAGCAGTTTCAGAGTCAGTTATACTGCTAAAAAATGAAAATAAAACTCTACCTATTAATAAAGACGAAAAAGTAACTATTTTTGGTAGAGCACAAATAGATACATATTACTGTGGCACAGGTTCTGGTGGTATGGTTAATATTCCGTATCTTGTAAATATAGCAAACGGAATTAAAGCTAAGAGAGAGATAAACCAAGAAGTTTACCAAATGTATGTTGATTTTATCAGCGAAAATCCATTTGATAAAGGCAAAGGTTGGGCACAAGAGCCGTTTTCTCAAAAAGATTTAGTTTTAACAGAAGAAGTAGTAACGAAAGCTTCAAAAGAGACAGATATTGCGCTTTTTGTAGTAGGCAGAAGCGCTGGCGAAGATAAAGACGTTAAACCAGAGGGTGGCAGTTATTATCTTAGTGATGTTGAAAAAGCTAACCTAAAATTAGTGTGCGATAATTTTGACAGAGTAGCCGTTATATTAAATGTAGGTGGAGTTATGGATACTTCATTTATGAATGAATATAAAGCTACTGCGCTAGTATATGCATGGCATGGTGGTATTGAGAGTGGTAATGGTTATGCAGATGTTTTGTGTGGCGATGTTAGCCCAAGTGGTGTTTTGCCTGACACTATCGCATACTCTATAAGCGATTATCCATCTAACGATAATTTTGGAAGCGACACAGACAATGTGTATGCAGAAGATATTTATGTAGGTTACAGATATTTTGAGACATTCGCAAAAGACAAAGTAATGTATCCTTTTGGATTTGGTTTGTCATACTCTACTTTTGCTTTAGCTTTTGATAGCTTAGTGAAAAACGAAAACGACGTTGATGTTACATTCACAGTGACTAACACAGGCGAAGTTGAGGCTAAAAGAACAGTGCAACTTTATGTGCAAGCACCAATAGGCACAATGGGCAAAGCAACAGTTGTTCTAGCAGGGTTTGCAAAAACTAAAGCTCTTAAACCAAACGAAGCTCAAACAATTACAGTAACAGTTAAAAATAAAGACTTTGCTTCTTTTGATGATATTAAATCAGCATTTGTGTTAGAAAAAGGCAAGTATAACTTCTTTATAGGTTTTAACTCAAGAGATATCATGGCTAGTGGTGAAATTGTTATTGCAAATGATGAATTAATTGAGCAATGCAACAGTGCGTTAATGCCTATTAAAGAGTTCAAAAAAATGACAGCTGTTATGGAAAACGGCGAGTACAAATTAGCTTATACAAATGCTAACCTAAGACCTTACAGCCTAATAGAGAGAACAAATGAAGAAAACAATATTGAAGTTGTAAAAACAAACTTCGGTTACACATTTGCAGATGTAAAAAGTGGCAAAATATCAGCATTAGATTTAGCTAATGATTTAAGCGATTTAGAGCTAATTCAACTTTCAAGAGGCGAGGGCATGTGTTCTCCTAAAGTAACAGCAGGTACAGCTGGTTGTTATGGTGGAGTAACAGACGCACTTAAAATAGATAGAAAAATGCCTATCGTTTGCTGTTCAGACGGCCCTTCTGGTATTAGAATGGACTGTGGCACAATGGCGTATAGCTTGCCAAATGCAACTGCGATTGCTTCTACTTTTAACCCAGACCTTGTGGTTGATTTATTTAACTTCTTGTCACTAGAGCTTGCACATCATAGCATTGATACACTTTTAGGCCCTGGTATGAATATTCACAGACACCCACTTTGTGGACGTAACTTTGAGTATTACTCAGAAGACCCATTCCTAACCGGTGTTATGGCTAAGGTTCAAATTGAGGTTATGAATAAATACAATGTAACAGGTACAATCAAGCATTTTGCAGCAAACAACCAAGAAAAAGCTAGAAAAACTGTTAACGCAACAGTAAGTGCAAGAGCGTTAAGAGAGATATATTTAAAAGGCTTTGAAATGGCTGTTAGAGATGGTGGCGCATTTAGCGTTATGACAGCATATAACCCAATTAATGGCACACAAGCTGCGTCTAACTATGACTTAAACACAACGATTTTGCGTAAAGACTGGGGCTTTGACGGTGTTGTTATGACTGACTGGTGGGCAACCATGAACAAAGAGGGCGGCGAAGCAAAAGAGCAACACACTGGCGACATGATAGCTTCTCAAAATGATGTTTTTATGGTTACAGGTAGTAGCGAGAAAAACAGCATGGGTGACAACAGCGAAGCAGAGCTTGCAAATGGTGGCTTAAAAAGATATTCAATGGTGAGAAATGCTGTTAATATCATAAACAGCATGGTTACTTATAATTGTTCATCACAATACCCAGAGGTAGCAGTTGAGAACGTGCCAGAAAACACATTTGCACCAAGCGTTGATTTAGGGGCAGTTGACGTTAACGATTTTGTTGTGCTAGACCACACAAAAATCAACACAGAAAAAGGAATTGCTAACAAAATAGTTCTAAACTTACCTAAAAATGGTTCATATAGAATAACATTCGACCTATTTGCAGATGCGATAGAGCTTGCACAAGTTCCAATGACAATTAAAATCAACGGAGCAGTAGAAAAAGTAATCACTCTAAAAGGTGGAGACAAAGGTATCTACACTTGCGACTTCTTCATGTTTGCAACAATCAGCACATACACAGAATTCTTCTTTGGCGAGTCTGGCATGGTTATTAACAGAGTTGATGTTACAAAATTAGATTAAGTTATAATAAAATAGAAATAAATGAGTAAAAAGAAACAATCTGACGCTTCACATTAAGTGAGGTATCAGATTGTTTTTTTATAGATTTCATTGTGTGTAATAGCAATCGTCTTCCCATTTTTGTGGGTTGGTGTCGATGTACTCCCAAATTTTTTGGTGTTCTTTTTCGTCTCTTATGATGTGGTCGTGGTAGGAACGTTGCCATAATTTAATGTATTTTGTGTTGTTAATTTCATTATATTTCAAAGAGGTGAATGATTTCATTCTACCTACAATATCTTGTAGGGACAGGCTTCCACGCCTGTCCGTTTCGGTAAATAGAATAATTAAATGTATGTGATTAGGCATAATAATGTATTTGTCTATACAATTATATTTTTCTTCTATAAATTTAATTGATTTATCTACCTCTAAACCAATGGTAGATAGCTCTAGGCACGGGAGGGCATGGAAACCCTCCCCTACGATTTTGCTAAATAAACATTGCCGATTATGCGTACATATCGTAACAAAATATGCACCATTTTGTCTGTAATCATAATTTTTTAACCTAATATTTTTGCGTTTTGGTAGTTCCATTTTGTCACCATGTAAAAGATTTGTAAGCCCATGTTTTCTTTTTATATCACTTCAACTCGGTTTTCTTAATAATAAGATAAGAACCTATACTGAATATTACTGTTGATATAAATAGTGTGATGATAGGTAACAGGTAGTTTATACTTCCGTTTGCCATAAATCCAAAGGCTCTTGTAAAAAATACAGATAGATTTAATGCGAATTCACTTAACAGAGTGCTTTTGAATAAAGTAACAATAAAAATTATGGCAAATACAATTACAACACCTAAATAGAGTGACTTAGTTTTGCCTAAGTTGTTTATTGCAAGAACCACTAAATAAGCTATGCTACATACTAACATGTAGAGCATGAAAAGCCACAGAAAGTTGAAAATTACATTATCATATCCATATATACTGCCGTATAAAGAATTATATCTATCGATAGTTAGGTGAAGTATATTTCCTGCGACTGTGTCTATAAATGCCAGTATAGCAGAGACATAAGCGAATAAAGATAGAGCACCGATATAAATATATTTTCTTGTAAAGCCGTGTTGCATTAGCATTTTAAAATCTTCTTTAAAACCTAGAACACCTAAAATACCAACATACACTAGAGTGTTTACCTCCAAGGCTCCTACGTTTGAGCTAGTCAGCACTATGCCTATCAATAAAATAACAGCGTATTGTATTGCATAAAATATGCCAATATATTTTGATGATGTAATACATTCATATTTAATTATAGAAGCTAGTTTGTTCATTTTATGCTCCTCCTTGTTCGGTTAGTTTTACAAATAATTTTTGTAAATTCATTGTGGAAATTTGCAGATTGCTATTTTGTGGTAGAGTAGTTTTCTCGCCTAGTATATAAGCGATTTTCAAACCACCCAAGTTTTCACAACCTATAACATTTTTGTTTTTGCAGTAATCGTCAACTTGTGCTTCAACACCACTAACGCTATAGCCTCTGTCTAAAATATTGTCTACACTTTCTTGCAACAGCACTTTTCCGTTATCTATCAACACAACGTCTTCAATCAAGTTAGCGACTTCTTCTATTAAATGAGTTGCAATAATAATCGTGCGTTCGCTTTGCTCGTAATCTTCTAATAATAATTTATAAAAAAGCTCTCTGTGATTAGCGTCTAAACCTAAAACAGGTTCGTCAAAAATAACATAAGGTACATTTAACGCCATAGCAACAGTGAGTTTAAATATAGACTGATAACCTTTTGACAACTGCTTGAACTTTTTAGTAGTGTTAAGATTAAACATCTTTGCTATGCTGAAAGCTTTTTCCATATCAAAACAGCTGTAAAAACTGTTTATCCACTTAAATAAATCTTTCACTTTTATACTCTCGTCATATAAATCTGCTTCACTCATGCAAAAAAGTTTTTCATGCACAGCCATGTTTTCTATAGCGTTTTCGCTGTCAATCAATACATCGCCAGAGTCAGCAAAAATTCTGTTAGATATAATGTTGATTAAAGTGGATTTACCAGCTCCGTTTCTACCTAAAAAGCCATATATTTTGCCGTAATCAAAGTTTAATGTTACATTATCTAAAGCGACAATGTCTTTATATTTTTTAGTTATATTTTTAACCTGAATTGCGTTCATTTTCATAACCCCTTTCAATAAGACTAATAACATCTTCTTTTGCCATATTCAGCTTATTAGCTTCTGACACTAACGTAGCGATATGTTTATCATAGAACTGACCTTGCCTCTTTGTGCGTATTTTTTGAACAGCACCCTCTTTAACATACATACCTAAGCCCCTTTTCTTATAAATAATTTCTTCATCAACCAGCATGTTCATTCCTTTTAAAACAGTGCGAGGATTAATATTTAAAAGTGCAGAATATTCGTTTGTAGAGGGGATTTTAGTTTCTTCTAAATACACGCCAGTAAAAATATAGTCCTCTAACTGCTCTGCAATTTGAATGAATATTGCTTTATCACTTGTCACGTCTATATTCACAGTATTACCTCCTTTAGGTAGTTAGGTAGCTGAGTACATAACTACCTTACATCTGTATTATATTACTGAAATCAAAAATTGTCAAGAGTTATTTATAAAAAAATATTTGCATGTTCTTGCATAATATAGTATACTGATTAAACTAAAAAACATAAAATTGAGGGGGTATTATAATGGAGAAATCTTATTTTGACGGTGGTATTTTAAGCTGGATAGGTTGGAATATCTTAGGAGTGTTGGTTACAGTTTGCACCTTGGGTATATGTTATCCGTGGGCGCTTTGTATGGTATATGGTTGGAAAATTAACCATACTGTGGTTGAAGGACGCAGACTGAAATTCACTGGAACAGCGATAGGTCTTTTTGGCAACTGGATAAAATGGTTCTTGCTTTGTATTGTTACTTTAGGGATATATTCATTTTGGCTATTTATATCACTGGAAAAATGGAAAGTTAAAAACACAACTTTCTGCAATTAAGTAAACAAAAAAATGCGATGTGGTTCAATCACATCGCATTACTTATACTATTCTGCTGGTGTAGGCTCAGCACTTTCCGTGCTTGGTGCTTCGCTAGAACTTTGAGACGGCGAAAACTCAATCTGCGCTGTTTCTGCTAACTCTAGCTCCAAAGCTTCGGTGTCTTTTTTCTCTTTATGAACTTTAACTACTTCCTTAGGGTCATCATTCGGCATTCTAGCCGATACAGAAAGCATATAAAGCTCTGGGTCATTATCCATTAAAAAGTTGTGGTCAGATGCTGGCACCTTGTGCCCACTTATGATATTGCCAGATATTCTTATGCACTTAATGAACACATCAAAAGCTTCTTTTACTGCCTCAGCCTCTTTTTTTGACGCCTCAAAATCTGCTTTAAGCTGTTCTAACTCTGCTTCCATTTGAGCTTGCTGTTCCTTTTGTTTCTCGATTTCTTCTTTATATTTCGCAATTTCCTCAGCTTTTTCTTTATATACTGTATCTACAATATCAGTCATAACAGGTTCAGCTACTTTAGCAGAACCAAAACTCGACTGCGAAACATGGTTTGTGATAACAGGTTTATTGTTGACAGAATAAATTTTTTTAACGCTGTTATAATTTTGAATTTTCATAGCGAACCTCCTAATTATTTTTGAACTTAATATATTTATTCTATGAATTTTTTGTTTTAAAATAGGTTTTGCTATTGACAAGAAAATTAAAAGTAATATAATTAGTATAACGTTTAATAATGAGGTTGGTGACTTAATGAAAACAGAAAATTCTTATGTAATAAATAAATTGTTAAATTCAAAGGAAGCGTCAATTAGATATAGAATGTTAAGCGAATATATGGGTAAGAATGATACCGACATAGAAGTTATCGAGGCAAAACAAGCTGTATTGTCATCTAAAAATACGATTAGAATATTAAGCAAATTAGATGATAACGGATTGTTTCCACATACTGCTTCAAATTACGGTAATTTTACTACATTCAACTATCTTACAGCTTTGGCGGAGTTAGGGTTGACCATTGATGACAAAAATATTTATCATATAGTAGACTGGATTTTAACTCCGTCTGCTGACAAAAATGAGCATTTTATCAGCAAGGAACTTAGGGGTAAAGATGCATATTTGTTATCCGAAAGCAACATGGGTTCATGTAGGCAAGTACTGTTTTTGAACACCTTGGTTAAACTTGGTGCATTGAAAGACGACAGAGTAAAGCGTATGATTGATGTTTTTGTAGATAAAAGTAGGTTTGATGGTGGATATTTGTGTAAGTGGAAAAAGAGCAGACATAAAGGAGAGGAAACAAAAAGTTGTTATATTTCTACACTACCTGCATTGTTACTTTTTTCTAACTTGCCACAAGAATATAGAGATTGCACTGCTTATACTAATTTACTAGATTATTTTTTTAGTCGTAATATGATATATAGTAAAATTCAGCCCGAAAAAATTATTGCAGACACAAGGTTAGCAATGTTTTCAAACAGGTTATGCGACTTAGTAATGATTACATTAGCTATGAGCAAATTAGGTTATGGAAATACTGAGCAAATGAAAGATGTTTGGGAAATCATAGATAAAAAAGAGACATTTGAGGGTTTTTATCTGTTGGAACACACAGAAAGCAAGAAAACAATCCTTACTACACCAGTAGGTAAACCAAATGAGTGGATAACCTATTATATAGAAATAGCTAGAAAATTAAAGGAGAGTAGTACATGAACAAGGAGAGAATATACCCATTTTTAGAGGATTTACAAAACAGAATAGATGTGACACAGGAAGAAAACCTTTGGTGTGAGTGGAGAAAATATGCAGACGGAAAGGTTGAGGGAGATACGTTTTCACCTCCTAACAGAAAGCCAGCTCCACCTAAAATAGAATGGGAGAATATTTCTATTAACAGAGGAATTGCCGACCATGACGACATGATTTTGCAACAGTTTAAGCTGTGTTCTGATGTTATCGAAAAAGGAAGCAACAGAATTATGCAAATTCGCCCTAATTATGGCGTGGGAATATTGCCGTCATTATATGGTGTAGAGCTTTTTATGATGGACGAAAAAGCGAACACTTTGCCTAATGTGTATCCGTTAAAAAATGGACTAGACGATATCCAAAAACTTGTGCAAAACCCGATGCCTGACCTTAACGGTGGTTTTGGTAAAGATGTTTTTATGTTTGCAGAAGATATTTTAGAGATTTTTCAAGATTTCCCTATTCTAAGTAAATACATATTTTTAGAACACCCAGATTGCCAAGGTCCTATGGACGTGTGCGAACTATTGTGGGGCAGTGAGATTTTTGCCGATTTATATGACGAACCTGAGCTAGTTCACGATACTTTGGTGAAAATATCAGATACTTACGAAGCTTTTATGAGCAAATGGTTTAAACTTATAAACAGAGAAATGGGTTACCATTCATACGGATTTAAACTTCACAAAGGTAATATTGTGGTTAGAGACGACAGCGCTATGAATATGTCAGGCGAATTTTACATGGAGTTTATCAGACCTTATAATCAAAGAGTTTTGAACACTTTCGACGGTGGTGGCATACATTTTTGTGGCAGAGGTCAACATTTTATAGAGCCAATGTCTAAAATAGATAATCTATTTGCTGTGGATATGTCTCAACCACATTTGAATGATATGGAGACTATTTTATCAAACACAGTAGACAAAGGTATAAATCTATTTTTACCTAAGTATGATTTTGACCAAACTGTACTAGACAAAAAACATGATTTAAGGTATATGTACCAAGGTTAAAATTAAGCTTTGTTTTTTATTTTATTATATGTATAAAAACCCTCCTAGCTAAGTGACAATAATATATAAATATTCATAAAAATTATGAAAAGATTAATTAATTATTGCATTTATGTTAAATATGATGTATAATTAGCCAGTATTAAACAAATTTGGGAGGAAATAATAATGAAAAAAATTGCAAGTTTAATTTTAGCATGTTCACTAGTTCTTGGTTTAACTGCATGTACTGAGACATCACCAGAGGTTGAGTCTGATACAGAGGCTACTTCAAGCTTAGTTATTTTAGATACAGAATATATTCAAGAAGATTACGCTATTGCAGTAGAAAAAGAAAACACAGAGCTTTTAGCTGAAATCGACGCAGCTTTAGCAGAGTTAACAGAAGACGGAACACTTGACAAAATTGTTGACAAATATATCGAGGGTGTAGAGCACGACCTTGAAATTCAAGCAAATGCCGAGGGTAAAGAAGAATTAATCATGGGTACTAATGCTGAATTCCCACCGTATGAATTTTACGACGAAGATGCTATTGTTGGTATCGATGCCGAGGTAGCTGGTGTTATTGCTGATAAATTAGACATGAAACTAGTTATTCAAGACATGGCTTTTGATAGCATTATTCCTGCAATCCAAAGTGGTAAAATCCACATGGGTATGGCTGGTATGACAGTAACTGACGAGCGTATGGAGCAAGTTAGCTTTACAGCTTCTTATGCACAAGGCGTTCAAGTGGTTATTGTTAAAGAGGGTAGCGAAATTACTTCAGTTGATGATTTATTTGCAGAGGGTGCAAGCTACAATATCGGAGTTCAAACAGCAACAACAGGCGATTTATATGCTACTTGGGACTTAGAAGACGCTGGTCTTGCTACAATTCAACGTTATAACAAAGGTGCTGATGCGGTAGCGGCTTTAGTTAGTGGTAAAGTTGATTGCGTTATTATAGATAACGAGCCTGCAAAAGCATTTGTTGAAGCTAACAACAAATAATTAATAAAAAACTTGTAGGGTGTTGTGTTTACTTCAAAGCTGATTAACAGTTTTACTAGTATTGCACAGCCCCTATTTTTCTGTATAAACAATAATTTATTAGGAGTAAAATATGAACGACTTTTTCGTAAGTATAAGAGACGAATTTATAGCTTGTTTTATAACTAAAAACAGGTGGGAATATTATGTAGAGGGTATTGGTAACACTTTGCTTATGACAGCTATTGCACTTTGCATAGGTGTGGTAATTGGTTTAGTTATTGCAATTATTCGCTCTACTTGGGATAAAAACGGCGAAGATATGCGTGGTAGTTCTCGAGTTATTATGAAAATATTGAACGCAATATGCAAAATTTATCTAACTGTTATTAGAGGAACTCCAGTAATTATTCAGCTTATGATAATTTACTACGTTGTGTTTGCTTCAAGTAACAACGGTGTGCTAATTGGTTCCTTAGCTTTTGGTATTAACTCTGGTGCGTATGTTGCAGAGATTTTTAGAAGTGGTATTATGAGCATAGATAAAGGTCAGTTTGAAGCTGGAAGAAGCCTAGGTTTTAACTATCTTGAAACTATGAGATATATTATTATGCCACAAGCTTTCAAAAATGTTTTGCCAACTCTTGCAAATGAGTTTATCGTGCTTTTAAAAGAGACAAGTGTTGCAGGTTATGTTTCTGTTATGGATTTAACAAAAGCTGGCGACATTGTTAGAGGAACTACTTATATTCAGTTTATGCCACTATTTGCAGTAGCTGTAGTTTACTTGATTTTAGTTATGTTCTTCACATGGATAGTAGGAAGACTAGAGAAAAAATTAAACGGACAAACAGGCACTACTATTAGCAAAAAGAAAAGGGGGCAACTAGCATAATGAAAAACAAAGAAGTCTTAATTAAAGTAAATGATATGTACATGCACTTTAATGGTGGAGATATTAAAGCATTGGACGGAGTTAATAACGAAATTCACAAAGGCGAAGTGGTAGTTGTTATAGGTCCTTCTGGTAGTGGTAAAAGTACATTTTTGCGTTGCCTTAATTTGTTAGAAAAACCAACAAGTGGACACGTTGTTTTTGACGGAATTGATATAACTTTGCCGTCTGTAAATATAAATACTCACAGACAAAAAATGGGCATGGTGTTCCAACATTTTAACCTGTTTCCGCACAAAACTATTTTGCAAAACATGACACTTGCTCCTATGAAACTGCTTAAAAAAAGCAAAGAAGAAGCAGAAAAGCAAGCTATGGAACTTTTAACAAGAGTTGGTTTAAGCGATAGAGCACATGCGTATCCAAACCAGTTAAGTGGTGGTCAAAAACAAAGAATAGCAATTGTTCGTGCTTTGTGCATGGACCCAGAAGTTATGCTTTTTGACGAACCAACTAGCGCGCTTGACCCAGAAATGGTTGGAGAAGTGCTTGATGTTATGAAACAACTTGCAAAAGACGGAATGACAATGGTTGTTGTTACACATGAAATGGGCTTTGCAAAAGAAGTTGGCGATAGAGTTATTTTTATGGCAGATGGTAAAATTGTTGAAGAGGGTGACCCAAATGAGATATTTGACAACCCAAAAAGTGATAGGCTACAATCGTTTTTAGCAAAGGTGTTATAATGGGTATATTATGATTGATATTAAATTTAGAGAGTGCAGTGATAGTGATAGGGAAGAACTGTTTAAGTTTTTTTCTGAGATGGTTATAGACACATTTTATCAAAATGGTATTGGCGACTTGTATGAAGATATGCAAGGAGAAGTAGCTGATAAAATGGAAGTCTATAGACGAGCTGTTTTTACGGATAATAAAGAAAGATGTTTACTAATTGCAGAGCTTGACGGCGAGATAATTGGCACAATTTCTTATGGTAAGTCTAATAATGTTATGAACACGATAAGTGGTGGAATGACAGACGACATGACTGAAATAGGTTGTTGTTTTGTGCATAGAGATTATCAAAAACAAGGATTAGTAGATAGGTTTTTGGTTGAAATTCTTGCAAGGGTTAAAAACACTGGGACCGATGAAATTGCATTTGATTGTGGGTACACGATAGCGCAATCTGTGTGGAAGAAAAAGTTTGGAGAGCCAACTGCTGTAAGTTTTGACCATTGGGGTGAAAATTCTCACCACATGGTATGGAAGCTTAGAGTAGACGACATGATAAATAGTTTGAATAAAAGTTAACAATTCGAGTTACCAAATGGTAGCTCGTTTTCGCTTGTGTGAAAACTTTACTCCACAAAAAGCGATAAATATTTTAAAAAGATGTTTATTTTGTTTGCGTTTTGTGGTATGATATAAGTTAGAAAATTTTTGTAATAAAAGGATTGAAAAAAGTGGATCAAAATAAAATTAGAAACTTTAGTATAATTGCTCATATAGATCACGGAAAAAGTACCTTAGCTGATAGAATTTTGGAGCAAACTCAGAGTGTGGCGTCCAGAGATATGGAAGACCAGCTTTTGGACAATATGGATTTAGAGCGTGAGAGAGGCATTACAATAAAAGCTCATGCTGTTAGTTTAGATTATAAAGCTGATGACGGCGAAGTATATACATTTAACTTAATAGACACACCGGGGCACGTTGACTTTAACTATGAGGTGTCTCGTTCTCTTGCTGCGTGTGAGGGAGCTGTACTTGTTGTTGATGCGTCACAAGGTATAGAGGCGCAAACGCTTGCAAACACTTACCTAGCAATTGACGGTGGACTTGAGGTTGTGCCAGTGCTTAACAAAGTTGATTTAATAAGTGCTGACCCAGAAAAAACAGCTCATGAGATTGAAGATGTTATAGGAATACCTGCGCTTGAAGCACCTAGGGTATCTGCAAAAACTGGGCTTAATATTAAAGCCGTTATGGAACAAATTGTTAAAGATGTTCCACCTCCGACAGGCGATGTTAATGCACCTTTGCAAGCTTTGATATTTGACTCTTACTATGATGCATACAAAGGCGTTATTGTGTATGTTAGAATTAAAGAGGGTAAAGTTAAATCTGGCGACACAATTAAAATGATGGCAACTGGTGCTGAGTTCAACGTGGTTGAATGTGGCATGTTGCGTGCGACGGATTTAGACCCAACAGGCTCACTAGAAGCTGGTCAAGTTGGCTACATCGCGGCATCTATCAAAAATGTTAGAGACGCTTTGGTTGGTGACACTGTTACGTTAAAAAATAACCCAGCAAGCGAGGCTTTGCCAGGATATAGAGCTGTGCAACCTATGGTTTTCTGTGGTGTGTACCCAGCTGATGGCGCACATTACTCTGATTTAAGAGATGCTCTAGACAAATTAAGACTTAATGATGCATCACTAAGTTACGACCCGGAGACTTCAATTGCGCTAGGTTTTGGCTTTAGATGTGGATTTTTGGGTCTATTGCACATGGAGATTATCCAAGAGAGACTAGAGAGAGAATATAATCTTGACCTTATAACAACTGCTCCAAGCGTTGTGTATCATATCACAAAAACTGATGGAGAAGTGCTTGTTGTTGATAACCCAACAAACTACCCTGATCCTTCTTTGATTTCTAGTGCAGATGAACCTATAGCGAATGCTCATATATACACACCTGCTGACTATGTTGGCAATATTATGGATTTATGCCAAGATAGACGTGGAGTGTTTAAGGATATGAAATATATTGACACTGACCGTGTGGATATTCACTATGAACTACCACTTAACGAGATTATTTACGACTTTTTTGACGTGCTTAAATCAAGAACAAAAGGCTATGCTTCGTTCGATTATGAACTTATTGGATATATGCCAAGTAAACTGGTTAAGCTTGATATTATGCTTAACGGAGATGTCGTTGATGCGCTGTCTTTCATTATTCATGCAGAGAAAGCATATTCACGTGGTAGAAGAATGTGCGAGAAATTAAAAGATAAAATACCAAGACAAATGTTTGAAGTTCCTGTTCAAGCGTGTATTGGTGGTAAAATTATTGCAAGAGAAACTGTTAAAGCTGTTAGAAAAGACGTTTTAGCAAAATGTTACGGTGGTGACATTACTCGTAAGAAAAAACTGTTAGAAAAACAAAAAGAGGGTAAAAAACGTATGCGCCAGTTGGGAACAGTTGAAGTTCCACAAGAAGCGTTTATGTCTGTGCTAAAATTAGAGGAAGAATAATTATTTTACCTCTAATTTTAATCAAATAATATTAGAGGTTAATATGATAAAATACTTAAAAAGTGACAAAGCTCTTTGGAAAATGATTATCACAATCGCTTTACCAATAGCTTTACAAAATCTGCTCACGACCCTAACTCAAATGATGGATACTATCATGCTTGGTGAGTTGGGAGACGTTCCACTTACAGCGTCCTCGCTTGCAAACCAAGTGTTCTTTGTGTTCAGCTTGTTCATTTTTGGACTATCTGGTGGGGGAGCAGTTCTAATATCACAATACTGGGGTAAAAAAGAGCTAGAACCTATCAAAATAATCATGGCAACACTTATGAGACTTATCGCAGTAGTAGCTGTGTTAATGGCTTTAGTAGTATATTTTTTTCCAGCTCAGTTAATGTCTTTGTTTTCATCTGACCAAGCAGTTATAGATGCAGGTGTCAACTACATGAAGATAGTAGCACCTACATATTTGCTTTTTGGAATATCTTGCACGCTCACGTCTTTGTATAGGTGCATAGAGCTTGTAAAGCTTGCAGTTATTGCAAATATAGTTACGCTAATCACCAATGTTACACTAAACTACATGTTTATTTTCGGTAACTTTGGTGCACCAGAACTAGGATTAAGAGGAGCAGCACTTGCTACCTTAATTGCAAGATTTCTTGAGTTTGTAGTTGTTCTTTTCTATGTATTTGTGATAGACAAAAAGCTAAGATTTTCTTTTAAATGCTTCCTTAAAAGTGATAAAGGGCTTAGTGCTGACTTAAGAAAATATTGCACACCAGTTGTTGTAAACGAAATGGTTTGGGCGATTGGAATTACACTGCAAGCAGCTTTGTTTGGGCACATTGGCACAACAGTAGTTGCAGCCAACACAATTATTGGAGTGGTGCAGAACATTGCTACTTTGGTGATTTTTGGTGTTGCGAATGCCTCTGGAGTTATCATTGGAAAAACCATTGGCGAGGGCAACATAGAGCTTGCACAAAAACGTGGCAGAGCAATGGAGATTTTCGCTTTAGTATTAGGTTTGTGTGGTGGAGTTGTGATTTTGCTTTGCAGAGATATTATGGTGGACTTCTATAACGTTGAGGAAGAAACCAAAATTTTAGCAAAACAAATGCTTATTGTGACCTCAGTTGTTATCTTTTTTATATCAACCAGTGCTATATGCATAGTAGGTATTTTAAGAGGTGGGGGAGACACTAAATATTCTTTGATAATAGAAATTGTAGCGTTGTGGCTGTTTTCAGTTCCACTTGGTTATTTAGCAGGTTTGTATTTTGAACTGCCTGTAATAATTGTATACATATTATTTAAGTCCGACGAGCTAGTTAAATCTGTTTTGTGTTGGATTAGGCTTGCAAAAGATAAATGGATAAATGATGTAACAAGATAAAAAAGGATTGAATTATGACAGAGATTAGTAATTTACATAGCAATATATATAAAGAGGGTTCGCCACTTATAATAGAGAGTGGTGTGCTTTATCATAAAGATGGCAGATATCTAATTGAGCTGTCCTTTTTCAGTATATCTGATGTACCCATTAGTGGTGTTACAGTAGATGTTCACGTGTTTGATAGAGCGAATATTGAGATTGAAGTTATTAGAGATTTTGCATACAAGATAAATAATGCAGAGCGTAATACAAACTTCGGTGCTGACACTACTATCGATATTGTTAATTCTGCTGGGCGTAGTTTTTCGATTGCTTTAAGACAAGTTAAATTTAGTAATGACACAGTTTGGCATGGTTCAAACTCTATTTTATCTGGATATTTGCCAGACTTAAAACCGTTGGAAGAAGAATTTCACGAAAAAGAACTTGCACAGCAATATGTGAGAGATTTTTCAGATAAACTAGCAAAAGATAAAGCTGTAAAAGCTAAATATGTACCATCAGCTTTCGATGATATTTGGTTTTGCTCTTGTGGATACATTAATACTAAAACTGAGGCTGAGTGCCACCATTGTAGGGCTGACTTAATTGCCCAATTATACCACGTTAGAGACGTGGCTAAGATAATTCATAACTTAAATGAACATCATAAACATTTGGAATATTTAGCAGAGCAAGCAAGGCTTGAAGCTGAAAGAAAAGCAGAAGAAGAAAGACAAGCGATACTTGAAGCAGAAAGAAAAGCAGAAGAAGAAAGGCTTGCAAAAGAAGCTGAGTTATTAAGATTAAAGCGTAAAAAGCAAAGAATTATTGCTACTGTTTCAGCTACTGCTATCGTGATTGTAGCGTTTATAATTGTATACATAAGCTATATTTTACCTAATATGACATACACAGGTGCATTAACTATGGTGAATGAGGGTGAATACAGTGAAGCTATAGAAGCATTTGTAGGCTTAGGCGATTTTAGAGATAGTGAGCAACAAATTATAGAGACACGTTACATAGAGGCTATGAAGGAAAATGAAAATGGCAATTATGGAAACGCATTAGTAATTGCAAGCGAAATTACAGAAAGTAAAGATGTTACCGAGATAGAGTATACTGCGTATTATGGTTTAGCGATTGCCGAAATGGATAGCGAAAATTATGATGAAGCTATAGTATACTTTGCAAATGCACTGCCTTACGCTGACTCTTATGACCAAAATCAAAAAGCTCATTTAATTCAAGCAGAGAAATATATTAACGAGAATGATTTAGCTAAAGCAGTTCCATATTATGATGTGCTTGAAGCGACGTATTCTACTACTGCGCAAGAAACTTTGCTTGCAAAAGGTACAGAGGTTTTCAACACAGAAGACACTGAAAGTGCAAAAGTTTATTTTGATTTGTTAAAAGATGAAAGTATCATGGCACAGGCTAAAGAGTTATATTATGTTAAAGCAAACACTCTTTTAACAGAGGCGAGTTATGATGAGGCTATAGACTTATTTTCGTATATAGCAGATTATAAAGACACTGATATTTTGTTAAATCAAATAGATTACGAAAAAGGACTAGCCTTGTTTAATCAAGGAGAATATACAGAAGCAATAACACATTTTGAGCAAGCAGAAGATTACCCAAGTGCAAGCGCAATGGTATTAGAGAGCAAATACCAAATAGCAGAGGACGAGTATAATAACGGAAACTATCAAACAGCAGCCGATTTATATACAGAGATTGCAACATATAATGATGCACAGGAAATGGTTTATGAGTCTTTATATAGATTAGGTGTGCAGTTGCTTAATTCAGGAGAAGTACTAGAAGCTTATAATGTGCTATACCCTATTAATGAACAGCATTTTGATGCGTATGCACTGTTGGTTGAAAGTAGCGAGTTCTATAGACAAGTGTATAACCAAGGTCTAGGAGAAAACCCACAAAGATAAAATAATAAAGCAGATACGTGGTAATAATTCACGTATCTGCTTTTGATTACAGTTTATATAGTTATAAAAATCAAACTTTAGGTAGTTTTGATAAAGCTTTTGCTATATCTTCATCGCTTGGGATATAGTCAGTCATTTCTTTGTCGTTGAATTTTTGATACGCTGCTAAGTCGAAATATCCAGTACCTGTTAAGCCGAATAGGATAGTTTTTTCTTCGCCTGTTTCTTTGCATTTCAATGCTTCGTCAATCGCTACTTTAATAGCATGGCTACTCTCAGGAGCTGGTAAAATACCCTCTGTTTTTGCAAAGTATTGTGCAGCCTCAAAAACTTGTGTTTGTTCAGCAGAAACTGCTTCCATTAAACCTTGGTCGTACAGCTCAGAAAGCGTTGAGCTCATACCGTGGTATCTTAAACCACCAGCATGGTTAGGAGATGGAATGAAGTTGCTACCTAGAGTGTACATTTTAGCTAGAGGGCAAATCATACCTGTGTCACAGAAGTCATAAGCATAAGTACCTCTTGTTAAAGTAGGGCAAGATGCTGGCTCTACTGCGATAAATCTATAATCTTTTTCTCCTTTTAGCTTTTCTTTCATAAACGGAGAAATCAAACCACCTAGGTTAGAACCACCCCCAGCACAACCGATGATAATATCAGGTGTAATTCCGTATTTATCCATAGCAATTTTGCTCTCTAAACCGATAACGCTTTGGTGTAGAAGAACTTGGTTAAGCACACTACCTAAAACATAACGATATTCTGGGTTTTTAACGCTAACCTCAACTGCTTCTGAAATAGCACAACCTAGGCTTCCGTTAGTGCCTGGGAATTCTTCTAAAATCTTTCTACCAATTTCTGTATCCATAGATGGAGACGGAGTAACATTAGCGCCGTAAGTTCTCATAACTTCACGTCTAAAAGGTTTTTGTTCGTAACTGATTTTTACCATGTAAACTTTGCAGTCAAGATCTAAATACGCACAAGCCATAGACAATGCAGTACCCCATTGACCAGCACCAGTCTCAGTTGTAACACCTTTTAAACCTTGCTTTTTAGCATAATATGCCTGAGCAATAGCTGAGTTTAATTTGTGGCTACCACTTGTGTTGTTACCCTCAAATTTATAGTAAATTTTTGCAGGA
>CAYJKT010000033.1:0-29312 GCA_964370775.1 uncultured Eubacteriales bacterium
GTTTCTATGATGTTTATTGTTAACAACTCACCTTTTGCAGGTAAAGAGGGTAAATATGTTACATCAAGAAATATTAGAGACAGATTGTTTAAAGAGATTGAGACAAATGTTGCTTTAAGAGTAGAAGAAACTGACTCTGCTGATACATTTAAAGTATCAGGTAGAGGAGAGTTACATCTTTCTATATTAATAGAACAAATGAGAAGACAAGAGTATGAGTTCCAAGTATCTCGTCCTACAGTTATCTATAAAACTGGCAAAGACGGCGAAAAACTAGAGCCTATTGAGCTTCTTATGATAGAAGTACCAGACAACTATGTTGGTGCTGTTATGGAAAAACTAGGTTCAAGAAAAGCTGAAATCGTAAACATGGGTACTAGAGAATCAGGAACAACTCACTTGGAGTTTAGAATTCCTGCTAGAGGACTTATGGGTTACCGTTCAGAATTTTTATCTGACACAAACGGTAATGGTATCATGAACCACGTGTTTGACGGATTTGAGCCATTCAAAGGCGAGATTATCGTTAGAAATCAAGGTTCACTAGTTGTGCATGAGACTGGTGAGTCAACTTCTTACGGTTTATTTGGTGCACAAGATAGAGGTAGATTATTTATCGGCGCTGGTATACCAGTTTATGAGGGTATGGTTGTTGGTGCAAACCCTAAAAATGAAGACATAGTTGTTAACGTTTGTAAAAGAAAACACGCAACTAACACACGTGCTTCTGGTTCAGATGATGCGCTAAAACTAACTCCACACTCAGTTTTAAGCTTGGAGCAATGCCTAGAGTTTATCGGAGACGACGAGCTAGTTGAGATTACACCAAAATCAATTCGTATGAGAAAAGCAGTTCTTGCAAAAGAATTACGTATGAAAAAAGCAAAATAATTAAATTTGAGGAGGAAATGTATGAACTTTATTATTTTAGACCTAGAATGGAATGCTTCTTATAGCAAAAAAAATAAAAAGTATATTAATGAGATTATTGAGTTTGGTGCAGTAAAATGCGACGAACAACTTAATATTTTAAGTACATTTTCCTCTTTTGTTTGCTTACAAGTTGGTAAAAAAATCAACACAGTAGTTAAAGAATTAACTAGCATTAAAGATGAAAACTTAGACAATGCAATGCCGTTTATGAACGTGGTAAGTAGGTTTAAAAGATGGTGCGGAGACACTGTTATTTTAACTTGGGGTACATCAGATATTACTACTTTAATTGAAAACTGCAATTATTTTAGTGGTTCTAACAAAATACCTTTTTTAACTCGTTACGTTAACTTGCAAGCATATTGTGAAAGCCTTTTAAACAACCCTGGTAAAGGGCAATTAGGGCTTGAGACTGCTGCTAAGATTTTATCTATAGATGCTAGCCAAATGGAACACCATAGAGCACTAGACGACAGCCTTATGGCGCTTGCTATTTTTAAAAGACTGTATCCGCAAAATTCGGTAGACCCTTTTGTAGAAGACGCTATGACTAATGAATTCTATAGAAAAATTACCTTTAAAACCTCAATTATCAGTGACATAACTCACCCATTGGTTAGCCAAAAAACTATGCTTTTCACTTGCGAGAAATGTGGAAGCGAAGCTAAAAGGCTAACTAAATGGAATTTTAGAAACAAAAGGTTTATCTCGGACTTTCTTTGTCCAAATTGTAATTATAAATTCTCTGGTAGAATTCAAATTAAAGAGAAATACGATGGCTTAACGATTAACAAGAAATCAGTTTCTCTTGCTAAAATAGAAAAACCTAGAGTAGCTAAATCATGCAAAGTTAATAACATGAATTTAGATATAAAAGATAATGGAGTAGGTTTGCTAACCTTTGATAACTGGAAAGATGTAAAAGGTATCAAACACTGTTTTTCTACAAGAATTGGTGGAGTATCTAAAGGTAAATATGCGTCCATGAACTTAGGGTTTGCTACGGGTGACACACACGAAAATGTGCTTGCAAATTACAACTTGATTTGCAGTGCTTTGGGGGTATCTGATTTATCGCTTATTGCAGGAAATCAAGATCATCAAATAAATATAAAACGAGTAACTAACGAACATGTGGGAACGGGTATTCACAGAGCAAAATTTACAGAGAGTTTAGATGCACTTTGTACTAACGAAAAAAATCTAGCATTAGTTGTTTACGCAGCTGATTGTGTACCTATATTTTTTTACGACCCTGTTACAAAAAGCATAGCACTGTCTCACGCTGGGTGGAGAGGCACAGCAGCTGGAATGTGTAGAGCTACGGTTAACAAAATGGTAGAGGAATTTAACACTAATCCTAGTGATTTATTAGTAGCGATAGGTCCTTCAATAAGTTTTAATGCGTTTGAGGTTGATGAACCTTGTGCCGAAGAATTTTTGAAGCTTGAAGATAGCAAAGATTTTGTGTTCAATAAAGGCAGTGGCAAGTACCATGTTGACCTATGGAAGTGCAATATGAAATACTTGATTAGTGCAGGAGTTTTAGAAGAAAACATAAGTGTTGGCGGAGTTTGTTCGGTTAAAAACAGCGACTTAGTTTTCTCACACAGAGTTACAAAAGGGCAAAGAGGCTCTAACGCAGCATTTTTAGTATTGGAGGACGACGAAAATGAGTAATAAAGATATTAATGTAGGACTTTTAGAGTATTTATCAAAGAGTTACAGCGTGTATCATGCTGTTAAAGAACTTGCAAATATTCTAACAGAACATGGTTTTACAGAGATAAAAGAGAATGAGAATTGGAACTTGATAGATGGCGAAAATTACTTTGTAACAAAAAATCAAAGTGCATTAATAGCCTTTACTTACAATAAAAATGCTAACGGATTTAACATTGTTTCTACTCATAGTGACTCACCTGCTTTTAAAGTTAAAGAGAACTTTGATATTAAGGTTAGAGGAAATTACACTAAACTCAATACAGAGCCTTATGGTGGCATGATAATGTCTACATGGTGCGACCGAGCTTTGTCTGTTGCTGGTAGAGTTATGGTTGAGACAGATAACGGTTTTAAAAGCACACTTGTGAATATAGATAAAGATTTGCTTGTTATTCCAAACCTTGCAATTCATTTAAAAAGAGACCATAATGACGGTAGAAAATTCAATCCACAACAAGATATGTTGCCATTATTAGGTGACGAAAAAGCTGATTTAATGCAGTTGGTTGCAGACGAACTAAATGTAGAGAAAGATAAAATTTTAGGGCATGATTTATATTTATATCCTAGAGAAAACCCAAAATTTTTGGGAGCTAGTTCTGAGTTCATAATGTCACCAAAACTTGATGACCTACAATGTGCATACTCTAGCATAATGGCTATTGTGAAATCACAAAACAGTGGTAAAATTAATGTAGCTGCTGTTTTTGACAACGAAGAAGTTGGTAGTTCATCTAAGCAAGGTGCAGCGTCTACTTTCATGTTTGATACATTATCAAGACTTTGTACAAACGAGACTGATTATAAAATTAAAGTTGCAAATAGCTTTATGATTTCTGCTGATAACGCACACGCAGTTCATCATAATTATGGAGATAAATTTGATGAAACAAACCACAACTTCCTTAACAAAGGACCTGTTATCAAATTTAATGCTAACCAAAAATATACAACAGATGCTATATCTGCTTCTGTGTTCAAAAAACTTTGCAAAAATGCAGATGTGCCATATCAAGTGTTTCATAATCGTTCTGATATGCCTGGTGGTTCAACACTTGGAAATATCAGCACACAAAAAGTTTCACTTCATAGTGTAGATATAGGTTTACCACAGTTTGCAATGCACTCAGCTGTTGAAACTGCTGGTACTAAAGACACTGAATTTGCTATTAAGGTTATGCAAGAATTTTATAACAGTGACATCACATTTTCTGACAACGAATTTTCTATTAAAAACAATACTATAGCTTTTGTAATTGCTAGTCATAACAAAGGAAAAATAGCAGAGTTTGAGAGAATTTTATCTCAAATTGATGTAGGTGTAACTACTTTACCTATTAGCGATGTTGAAGAAACTGGTAAGACATTTTTAGAAAATGCGTTAATTAAAGCTAAATCTGTTTGCGAAGAAACAGGTATGCCTGCTATTGCAGATGACTCTGGCTTATGTGTGGATGCTTTGGGTGGCGAACCTGGGGTGTATTCTGCAAGATACGCAGAGGATGAGAAGAAAAATTCTACAGTTTTAGCTAAAATGGAAAATGTAGGAGATAACGATAGAACTGCACAGTTTGTGTGCGCTATCGCTTGTGCATTCCCTAATGGTGATATACTAAAATACGAGGGCAAATGCGAAGGAGAAATCACAAGAGAAGTTATGGGTGACGGTGGTTTTGGATACGACCCAATTTTTGCTGTAAAAGGTGTAACTTTTGCGCAAATGTCGAACGAAGAAAAAGATGCAATTTCTCACAGAGGTTTAGCTCTTAGAGGTTTTGCAGAATTATTAAAGGAGTACTTAAATGCTAACAAGTAAACAAAGAGCATATTTACGTTCATTATCAGTGAATTTAGAGACTATATTAATGGTAGGAAAATCAGGTATATCTGATGAACTTATAAAACAAGCAGCAGATGCGATAGTAAAAAGAGAGCTTATTAAAGGTAAAGTTTTAACAGAGACTTGTCCTATAAGTGTTAGAGAAGTAGCAGAAGAACTTGCAAAAGCTACTGATAGCATAGTTGTTCAAACTATAGGTTCAAAATTTGTTTTATATAAAAGAAACGATGAAGAACCTCAAATTGTTTTACCAAAAGTTAAAAATAAATAAAAAGAGAGTATCTTTATGAAAATAGGTATTTTTGGCGGTAGTTTTAACCCTATTCACAATGGGCATATAAACATTTTGAACGGATTTAAAGAAGTAGTAGGCTTTGATAAACTTTTTGTAATACCATCGAATATCTCACCACACAAAAGACTGGCTTCTATGAATAATGAAGACAGAATAAAAATGTGTGAATTAGCTTTAGCTGAGAACAAAGTAGGTGCAGAAGTTTCTACGATTGAGATAGACAGAGGCGAAGTGAGTTATACTGTTGACACTCTATATGACTTAAAAGAGATATACCAAAATGATGAGCTGTATTTTATCATGGGAGAGGATATGTTTCTCACAGTTGACAGGTGGATGAGAGCAGACGAAATCTTTAAACTTTGTACAATTTGTTGTGCTAAAAGAAGCCACGACGGCGACACTAGGCTTAGAGATTTTGGCGAAAGTTTAAAAGCTAAGCACAAAGATTTTAAGTATCTGATACACGAAATTGATTATGTCGAAGTGAGTTCTACAGAGATAAGAAACGGTAAACTTGACGGTATCCCTAATAGTGTGCTAGAATATATTAAAAACAACAATATATATCAAGAGGCAATTGTGAATGAATAAGAAATATTTAAAAGTAATATCTAAGCTTTTAAGTGAGAAAAGAGTGTATCACTCAAAATGTGTTGCAGAGAGTGCAGTTTTGCTTGCTAAAAAATTTGGAGCAAACGCAAAAGATGCTGAAATTGCTGGCATTTTGCATGATGTTACAAAAGAGATGTCTATAGAAGACCAGTTCAAGTATCTAAGAAAAGCTGGTATAGATTTATCTCATATTGAACTAAGCGAAAAAAGCTTGTATCATCAAATATCTGGAATGGCGTACTGCATGGTAGAGCTTGATATTGATAACCCAGACATACTAAATGCGATAAGGTATCATACTAGTGGCAGAAAAGATATGTCTATGCTTGAAAAAGTGATTTTTGTAGCTGATTGTATATCAGAGGACAGAGATTTTAATGGGGTAGAGCAAATTAGACTTGCAGCCGAAAATTCTTTAGATGAAGCAATGGTAGTAGCACTGTCTCATTCAATTGCAGAGCTTGCAAATGAACAAGAATATATAATAGAAGACACGATACATGCGTATAACACAGCATTAAGAATAACAGAAAAGAAGAAAGGTTGATAACATGACTTCACGTGAAATGACAAAAATTATTACAGATGTACTAGACGACATGAAAGCTACAGATGTAAAAGTTCTACAAATTGAGGAAATTAGCACAGTTGCTGATTACTTTGTAATTACAACTGGTAACAGCTCAACACAAGTTAAAGCTTTTTCAGACAAAATCGAGATGAAGCTGAAAGAAAACGGAGAAATGCCAAAAGCTGTTGAGGGATATAGATCTGACGGTTGGATTTTGCTTGATTACTATGGTGTAGTGGTGCATATCTTCACACCAGAAGCAAGAGAATTTTATGACCTAGACAGACTATGGCAAGATGCTGAGAATGTAGATATAAGTAGCTTATAAGGAGAGAAATTAGCTTGAACAGAGAGTATAATTATAAGAAAATCGAAAAAAAATGGCAAGATAAATGGGACGAAGTTAACTGTTTTCATGCTGAAAATCATAGCAATAAACCAAAGTTTTTCGCTCTTGTAGAATTCCCATATCCATCTGGAGAAGGCTTGCATGTTGGACATCCTCGCCCATACACAGGGCTTGATGTTATATCAAGAAAAAGACGTCTAGAAGGCTACAATGTTCTATATCCAATGGGTTGGGATGCATTCGGTTTGCCTACAGAAAACTTTGCGATTAAAAACCATATTCACCCAAAAGTAGTTACAGCTAGAAATGTTGAGAGATTTAAACAACAAATTAAATCTTTAGGTATTTCTTTTGATTGGGACAGAGAAGTTAACACAACTGACCCAGAATACTACAAATGGACTCAATGGATATTTTTGAAATTGTTTGAAAAAGGCTTGGCATATAAAAAAGAGATGTCAGTTAACTGGTGTACTTCTTGTAAATGCGTTTTAGCTAATGAAGAAGTTGTTGATGGCGAGTGCGAGCGTTGTGGTAGTGAAGTTGTGAGAAAAGTTAAGTCACAATGGATGCTTAAAATCACTGCGTATGCACAAAGATTGATTGACGATTTAGAAGACGTTGATTATCCAGATAGAGTTAAAGCTCAACAAATTAACTGGATTGGACGTTCTGAGGGCGCTGAACTTGATTTTGGTACTACAGAGGGCGACAAGCTAAGAGTATATACAACAAGACCTGACACAGTTTATGGTGCTACATATATGGTAGTGTCACCAGAACATCCTTATATAGAAAAATGGGAAAGCAAACTTACAAATATCAATGAAGTTAGAGCGTATCAAGCGGAAGCTGCTAAAAAATCTGACTTTGAGAGAACTGAAGTTGCTAAGGATAAAACAGGCGTTAAACTTGAGGGCGTAAGTGCTATTAATCCATTAACAAACAAAGAGATACCTATTTTTATCTCTGATTATGTTTTAGTATCTTACGGTACTGGTGCGATTATGGCTGTTCCTGCTCATGATACTCGTGACTGGGAATTTGCAAAAAAATTCGAGCTACCTATTATCGAAGTTGTTCAAGGTGGAAACGTTGAAGAAGAAGCTTTTACAAACTGTGATACTGGAGTTATGGTTAACTCTGATATTTTAGACGGTTTAAGCGTTGATGAAGCTAAAGTAAAAATTAAAGAATATATCACAGAAAAAGGTTTGGGAGAAGCTAAGATAAACTTCAAACTACGTGACTGGGTATTCTCTCGTCAAAGATATTGGGGAGAACCTATTCCAATCGTTTCTTGTGATGATTGTGGTTATGTTGCATTACCAGAGAGTGAACTACCACTAGAATTACCTATGGTTGACTCTTACGAGCCGACTGACACAGGAGAAAGTCCTCTTGCAAAAATCACTGACTGGGTAACCTGTTCTTGTCCAAAATGTGGAAAACCAGCAAAAAGAGAGACAGACACAATGCCTCAATGGGCAGGTTCTTCTTGGTATTTCCTACGATACATGGACGCTCAAAACAAAGAAGCTTTAGCATCAAAAGAAGCTTTAGATTATTGGTCACCAGTTGACTGGTATAACGGTGGTATGGAGCATACAACACTTCACTTGTTATACAGCCGTTTCTGGCACAAATTCTTGTTTGACATTGGTGTAGTTCCAACAAAAGAGCCGTATGCGAAAAGAACAAGCCACGGTATGATTTTGGGCGAAGGTGGCATTAAAATGAGTAAATCTCGTGGTAATGTTGTTAACCCAGATGAAATTGTTAGAGACTTCGGAGCTGACACTCTAAGATTATATGAAATGTTCATAGGTGACTTTGAGAAAGCTGCAATTTGGAGCCAAGACGGAATTAAAGGTTGTAGAAGATTTTTAGACCGTTTCTGGGCATTACAAGATATTTTGGTAGAGGGAAAAACAGTTCGCAAAGAGCTAGAAATCACTTTTAACAAAACTATCAAAAAAGTTGGCGAAGATTGTGAACATCTAAAATTCAACACAGCAATCGCTGCTTTGATGTCTTTAATCAATGATGTTAGCAAGTTCGGTAGCATTAATAAAGAAGAGCTAAGAGTATTCAGCGTTCTTTTAAATATATTTGCACCTCATATTACAGAGGAAGTTTACGCAGAAAATGCATTGGGTAAAGGTATGCTAACAGAGCAATCATGGCCAAAATTTGACCCAGCAAAATGTGTTGAAGACACTGTAGAGATAGCTGTACAAATCAATGGTAAAGTGAAACATAAATTGGTTGTTGATAGAAATATCAGCAAAGATGATGCTTTAGAATTAGTGAAAAACGACCCTAAAGTGAAAGAGTTTATCGATGGTAAAACAATGGTAAAAGAGATTTATGTACCTTGCAAATTGGCAAATATCGTTGTAAAATAAAAAAGAGACCTCATTTAGAAATCTAAATGAGGTCTTTTCTGCTATTATGCAATTTTTAGCTACAAACTACGTTTGTATTGTTTTCTACGAAGTCGTAAATTACATCGCCAAAACATGCATCGTTTACAGTACCTGGATTTGAAGTATACTTAGTTTGGCTAATAGTGATAGCTTCAACAACCGGTGATATCCATATTTTCTTCATTTTGTTTCTCCTAAAATTTTTCTATGTACTAAAGTGGAGTTAACAAAATCTCTATAAGGCGTTCATAATTATAACACATTTGATAAAAAACACAACAATTCTAACAAAACTGTTAGAATTAATTTAGGTGAAAACGTCAATAATTAAAGAATAATAACTATTATTATATAAAAAAGATAAAATATAATAGTAATCATATTTGATTTAATATAATGTTAATAAATATATAAATATTCTGTTAACGTGATTAAAACATCATACATTCTACATAATTTTCCATAAAAACTGTACTTGTGCTTAGCTCAATAGTTTCTGCTATGTTAGATATATTCTCGCTTTCACTAGTGTAATCGGAACTAGTCATTAACATAATACAACCGGATAAAGCTGCATTCCCTAAAATTGATACTTTTTTAAGTAGTTTGTGTGGGAATAACCCTATTTTAGCAGCATTTTCGGTATCAATATAACTTCCAAACCCTCCAGCTATGAAAAAGTTATCTACCTCGTCAGCTGTTATGTTAGCGTAATCTAAAAGTGAAAGTATTCCAGCACAAATTGCAGATTTCGCAAGTTGAACTGAACGTACATCTTTGTCTGTTATAGTAATTCCTTCACCAATCTCAAACTCGTCATCTTCCATAAAGCCTGTTTCGTCAATTATCTCCAAGTCAACCATAACAGCAATTGCATCAATAATACCACTGCCACAAATTCCTTTTGCTTTTTCGTTGTTAATGGTTTTGTACTCTACTTCACCATCATTCACCCAAATGTGTTCAATAGCTCCACTAACTCCGTTCATACCATGTGTTATATCAGCGCCCTCAAAAGTAGGGCCAGCAGCAGTAGAACAGCAATATAGCTTTGAGTTATGCCAAAGTACTATCTCGCCATTAGTACCAATATCAACCAATAAGTTCGTTTTGTTACTATCTCCACACAAATCAGCTGAAACACAAGCGCATGTTATGTCTGCACCCACAAAAGCAGAAATTGATTTAGCTAGGTATATAACAGTGTTAGAATATTCGTGGAAATTAAGTTCCCTAGACTCTAAATATTCGCCAAAAAGTTCGTCAGCAATAAAAGGCGCTTTCGAGAAACCTACTGGATTCAGTCCTTTTAAAAGATACAACATTGTTGTGTTTCCTGTAATATAGATAGCTGATAGGGAAGACGCTTGAACTTCACCAAGTGCAGAATTTATCATAGCTTTTAGTTGCTCTCTAACACAATTTGAAATTCTATTAAGACCATCATTCATAGCATATTCTATTCTAGAAATAACGTCTGCTCCGTATTTTCTTTGATTGTTATACTCGCTACAAGTAGATACCAGAGTGCCCTCATTAAATAACTTAACTACAATAGTAGTTGTACCAATATCTACAGCAACTGAATAACCATTGTGCTTAACGTTTTCGGTAATATCGGAGATTTCTCCACTACTTTGAATTTGCATACTCTTTGGTACACTAGGCAAGATAACTTCGCAGTTACCAACAACTTTACAAAGGCATGATAATCTCACATTTTCTGATAGTTCTTTTGTAGTCAGAAGTTTTTCTTCTTCTGTTGTAACAGGTGAGACCTCACCACTTACCCTAATTTTGCATTTACCACATTTTCCATTACCGCCGCAAAACAAGTGAACGCTATCTGCGTTCAAAACGTCAGAGAGCAAAGCGTTGCTTTCGGATTTAATGTTACTTACAGTGTCATCAGTTTTTACCCTTATCTCAAACATAATACCCTCACATCAAAATAATATTGCACTAAAATATGTAACAGTGTCTTGGCCATTAATATATTTCATTCCACAAATTTCAGCCAATTGAGATACTGCAATTCCATAAGACTCTAATGATTTTAAAGCTTTGTCAGGAAAACGACATGGCGCTCCATCAGGAGCAGTGCATTTTTCGCAAATTCTGCAAGCCCCGCCACTTAAATAAAGTGACTGTGGATATTGAGGATAAAACTCTTCATGTACTGCATGAGTAATTTTAGCCATAGCAGAGCCAGCCTCCATCATACCCTCGTAATCATAGCTGTCTTCAAGCTCGCCAATATAGTTAAATACAACAATATCTGTGTATTGTTTTGCAACTTCAATCATGTCCTCAATATCTCCACAAAGTGGTGGACATGTCCAACTTTTACCATATTTTCCACAATAATTTTGAACACAAGCTTCTCTAAAACCTTTGTCGAACACGACATCAGCAACTTTTGCAGTAGATACACCATGCGCACCTAAATCTGATATTTTTTTATTAATTTCCTCAAACATATAAACCTCTCAAATAAATATAGACGAAAAATACTTTTCGCCTATATGATAATCTATTCTATTTAATTATGCACAGAATTCAACAGCTTTATCAGCTGCACTAGCTGCATCAGATGTATAAGCATCTGCTCCAATTTGAGCACAGAAAGTATCTGTAACAGGTGCACCGCCAACCATTATTTTAACTTTGTCACGAATACCAGCCTCAGTAGCATGTTTAACAACATCTTCCATAACGCCCATAGTTGTTGTTAATAGAGCAGAACAGCAGATAATATCACAGTCCTCTTTGATAGCTGTCTCTACAAATGTTTCAGGAGCAACGTCAGTACCTAGGTCAACAACCTCAAGTCCTTTACCCTCCATCATCATTTTAACCAAGTTTTTACCGATATCATGTAAGTCGCCTTTTACAGTGCCGATACAAATTTTACCATTAGCTTTAACGCCTTCTTCGGCTAGTAAAGGTTTTAGTAAAGCTGCGCCCATGTTCATAGCTCTTGCAGCTACTAGAACTTCAGGAACGAAAACTTCGTTGTTTTTAAACTTCTCACCAATAATTCCCATACCACTCAAAAGTCCTTCTTCAAGAATTACTTTTGCTTCAATACCTTGATCAATAGCATCTGCTACTAATTGTTTAACTGCTTTTGCTTTTCCTCTTTGTAGGTTCTCTGAAATTTCCATTAAAATGCTCATAATATTACCTCACTGATATATTTTATGGTATTATTTTACTAGATAAATCGTTTAAACTCTTGTATTAATTTGCTTATTTTTTGTAAAAATTTGTTATTTAACAAGATGAATTCCTTGACTGTTACAAAAAAATGTGAGATAATAAACAAAAATGAATATTAAACAGTATACATATAGAAGAAAGGCGCCATTTTAGATTTTATGAATAAAAATGATTACGATTTCTCACTTGCTACACGTTGTGCAGAGGCATTGGCAAAATCTCTAGACATAGGTTGTGCAGTGTGCTTTAACAATATAGATATTTTGGCAGATTTTGGGTACAGCATAAAGAATAAAAAAATATATTTTTTAACAAATAATAACCCATTAAAAGTGCTACAGGCTCATATTAATGCTACAGAGCAAGCAAAGCGTTTTGGTGGCAAATATATATATAATTGCCCTTTAGGTATGACGTATATAGTCTCTTTAATAACCGATAATTTGGATATAGTTGCAAATATAATAGCAGGGCCTTTTTTGATGATAGACAAAGACGAGTTTATTAACTTTGAGATTAATAGCCTAGACTTAAGCGAAGAAGAAAAAAGAATTACTACCGATGAATTAGATTACATTCCTTGCATAAACACTGAAAAAGTTGCGAAAATTTCAGATGTTCTTTTTATGGCAACAGGTTTCATAAATAATATGTTTATGGCTAAAACTATGCTGGAAAAGCAAGATTCTGAGATAATCCAAGGCAATTTAAACAGTTATATAGCAACATTAAAAAGTAATCCAGAGCTAAAAAGTTACCCTTTTGAGACAGAAAAGCTCTTGCAAAAAGCAATTTTAAAAGGGGAGAGAGCAGAAGCTAATTTATATCTTAATGAAATCTTTGGGCACATCTTCTTTGTGGCTGCAGGTGACTTAAATATCGCAAAGTCTAGGCTTTTAGAGCTGTTTGTGTTAATGTCTCGCAGTGCGATTGACTCAGGTGCTGATGAGTCCGAAATTTTAGTGATAAATCAAAACAATATGGAGCAACTCCATGAGATATATGACGTTGAGCAACTTTGTATTTGGTCAACAAAAGTTATAACAAAGCTAATTGATAGCATTTTTAACGTTGACGATGCCAAACATGCTTCTGTAATTAGAAAGACTATTAATTATCTAAATGCAAATTATGACGAAAAAATAACGCTAGAAGGTGCAGCGGATAAAATGTACCTTTCAGCGTCATATTTCAGTAGATTATTTAAAAAGGAAATCGGAGATACTTTCAATAATTATCTTAATAAAATTAGGGTAGAAGAAAGTAAAAAATTGTTGTGCAATAAAGAGATAAAACTTTCTCAAATTGCGTTAATGGTGGGTTATGAGGATCAAAGTTATTTTACAAAAGTCTTCAAAAAACACACAGGGCTGTCCCCGTTAAAATACAGAGACAGCGTGAAATAAGTTTATTAATCTGCTTTTAAATACGTACCGAAGAATACACTTCCGTCTGTAAGTTCTCTACCTTTAACAGCGTAGAGTTCTTCTACAGAAACTATTTGATAACCTTTAGAAATTAAATCTGGAACTATTACATCAATAGCATCTGCTGTTTTAGAATAAATATCATGGAACAGCACGATGTCTCCATCTCTAATGTTTTGAGTGTTTTCTATAATTTCTTCGGTAGTATCACTCGACCAATCTTCGGAGGCAACAGACCACATAATCATTGGAGCATCGACAGAAGCTTGAGTATCGTCATCATAGCTACCATAAGGAGGACGTACTAGATATTTCTTTTGTTTTCTGCCGTTATTATTCAAGAAATCATTAACGCCATTAAGCTCAGTGTCAATATCGTCGTTTGTTCTATCTAAGAAACTGTCATGATTATAAGAGTGGTTACCTAGCGTACAACCATTGTTTTGTATTCTTTCTATCTCCTCAGGAAATCTCTCAGCAGAGCTACCCAAAACGAAGAATGTAGCATGAGCATTATATTCTTCTAAAGTATCTAGTATTCTGTTTGTATTGTTGTTAGGTCCATCATCAAAAGTGAATGCCACAATAGGTTTGTCAGGGTCTATCCACGATGTGTCTATTTCAAAAATATCACTTGGTGTAGGACTAGGAGTTGCATGTTCTGGTGTAGGGTCATTTCCGTATATATCATCAGTAGAGATTGGAGGATCTGCTACTTCTTGTTCTAATGAGTCAGAAGAAGATTGATTTGAAGAATTATCATTTGACGCCTCTTGAACATCGATAGATGTACTAAGATAGTAACCAATTGCTGTTACCAAGCATAAAAAAATAATAGATGTGCCAATTTTTTTAACTCTCCTAAAAAACCTTTTTCTCTTTCTATGTTGCTGTCTTGTCAAGACTTCACCACCATATATATTTAGTTTTTTATATTATAACACAAAATATGACATGTAACAACATGATTTGATAAAAATTGCATACTGATTAGTCCAAATAAACTAGTATAAAAGTAAAATATTTTATACATAATATACATAGTATAGAGGAAGGTTACAAAAAGATTACAAAGTGTAAATTATAATATCAAAAGTATTGACGTAATATGGAAATGATGATATAATAATGGTCTGATATTTGGGCGCTTAGCTCAGCTGGCTAGAGCACCTGCTTGACGTGCAGGGGGTCAGCGGTTCAAGTCCGTTAGCGCCCACCAAAAAAATCCTTCGTAGCAATACGGAGGATTTTTACTTATTACTTTTTGTTATGTACTCTTAACTTAAACCTTGCTAACATTTTTAACTAAGTAATAGTTAAATATATAAGTATAGACTTTATATGAAAATCAAAATCATATAAAGTCTATTTTTTAATTAAATATCATAAATCTATAACTTAATAGTCGCTATAAATAACTGCTTCGGTCTCATATACATTATTAAAAGTGTCGGTTAGTACAAAATAAACCATTGCGTCATAATCACCTACATATTCATAGCTCACTAACATTTCAGCATCTGGCACTGTATATATGTCTCCGAATGTGTAAAAATCATACTCGCCTTCATAAGTGTAGTAGTCGACTATCCATTCGACTGTGTCACCTGCCTCTAAGTCAAAAAGACCCTTACCAGCTGGTTCGCCTACTTCTGTATATTTTCGATACCCAGCAACATATCCTGTTGGGTTTTCGTTATCCCAGTGTATAATAATTTCTACATATTCATCATTTACAAAAGCTGGTACATAACCATTTGTAAACCAGTCAGTATCGGAGTTATAAATTTCTTCCTCTGCATAAAATGGAACAGTATGCCCGTCTATAGATACCCAAGTGTAGTCGAATTCAATCATAAGGTCGCCGTCTTCATCAAATTCATAAACATTGTCGCTACCAAGGTCGATATATCCCTCGCCGTCATCAAGCATTACTTGCAATTCAATAGTTATAATATCTTCCCATTGTTCGTCAGTAAGGCTAAGAACATATCCGTCACCTTTTTCGTCTATTATGAGGTCTTCTAACAAATGACTATCGTAAGATTGCTCATACGCAGAAGCAGTCTCTGTGTCGTACCATTCTTCACTAGAATAATCTTGCTCTGGAGTCACCCCACTGCTACGATTGTATTGTGTTTGGCCACCACTCATAGCACTAATAAACATATCAAAGAAATCAGTGTAAGTGCTGGTGTAACCTACATCGAACAAAATATCTTGAACAGATGAATAGTGAGAAATATAATCGTAAGGGAAATACATAGCTAAGCCGTAAGCGTTGTCTACATCATAACTATTGTAATAATACTTAACAGCACTGCTAACAGCGTCGACAAGTTCTTGGCTACCGTCAACTCCACTTTTTAGGACATAGTCAACTAAATCAATTTGGTCGTTACCACCGTCACCAAAATCTTTAGCATCGCTTCTTGCATGAGATAGCTTAACATATTCGTTGTTTTGTATATCGTCAATTGAATTAGCTAAAAATTTAGTCATTTTTTCATAAGTATAAGGCATTTGACGAAGTTCTACTACCGACAAAGTCGCATTTGGGAAAAAGCTGTCATTTTCACAAGCTGTTATAAAGTCATCAATAATATTTACTGCTAAATCAAGAGTAGTCATAGACGGATTATTGCTTAAATTAGTAAGCCAATCAGTGTAATACCAGCCACCGCCAGGCTCTAGCTCTTGTGAAGCTATCAGATAATCTGCATACGGCTCTAACATATAAGCTGTTTCAGCAGTAGCCATTAAGCAAGCATCAAAACCTATGAAGTCAAACTTTACATTAGTTTGAGCAAATGCATCTTCTATTGATGCAAGTGTAAGTGTGTCGTCGGGATAATGTTCATCATAACCAAAACCACTGATAGTGCCACCACCGTGGTTCCAGAGTATAACACTGTATCTATCAGCTGGGAAATTTGTGGTAGTGGTGTTGATAAACTGAGTAAGAGTGTTAGGGTCGGACATATTTAGCAAGCCTAAATCAGGGTTTACAGAGATAAGTTCACCGTTTTTAACTTGCCAATATTGACAGGTATCACTGCGAATGTCACTCATTTGCCAAGTAGTAGCGCCACCAGTCATAAGTATCAAGTTGACATTATCACCTATATCAGCTTCTAGCATTTCGTAAATATCAGTACTTGCAAAACCGCCGTCAGTTTCAAGGTCGGAACCGATTAGGTATACCATTATAGTATGTATATCACTGCCGTCTCCAACAGGTGCTGTGTAAAAATCTCTTAGTCCGTTTATATCCATAGGTGTTCCATAAGTGCCAAGTCCAGTTGTGCTTTCTACAGGAACGTAATCATCGGATACACTATCATCAACTGGAGTATCATCAAATAAACTATCAGGTGAATTATCATAAGCGTTGTCTGGCACTTCTTCTTCTAGCCAGTCGCTTGGAAGTAGCATAACTATTACAACAAAAATAGCAACAACTACTACTGCACCGATAAGACAGCCACACCCTTTTTTGCGACGTGGTTTTTGTGGTGGAGGGGTTTGAGGTGAATTTACATAGTTTGATTGATTAATGGGAGCTTGATTATAAGGAACTTGGTTAACAGGTTGTTGATTAACTGGAGGCTGATTATAAGGAGCTTGGTTAACAGGTGGTGCATTACTATAGCGTGGATTTTGAGGTGGCTGATCTTGGTTGCTATAGGTATTTTGTGCAGGAGCTTGCGAGTTGTTATTTAGTGTAGTCCCACAAAATTCGCAAAACTTAGCGTTGTTATTGACTTCCTTACCACAATTTGAACAAAACATTATTATTCTCCATTCTTTTCTGGATTTATGATAACTAACAAAAAAGCTCTGAGTGTGTCTAGTAATTACCCACTCAAAGCTAGTTATCATATTTAGTACATAAACAGTTGCTTTCCAATGGTTCTTGCTACCTATAATTATATTATATTCTTAAATCATTGTCAATTATAGTTGATTTTAGAAATAAGCATCAATACTAGAACGAGCGGTGAAAATATGCACATAATCTTATCATTATATATGTATAATAATACATTTATAAATTAAACTATTGCAATTATATGCAAAATAATGTATAATAATGCAATAAAATGTATATAGGAGAATGGAAATGAAAGAAAATTTTGAAAGAAGTCAGATACCTCAAGACCAAAAACGTGGCTGGGTTGCGATGTTATCTGTATTAGTAGCTATCGGAGTTGATTTATCATCTGTACTGTTGGGTTCAGACCTTGCAACTGCAATGCCAATGAATGAGGCTATTTTAAGTGTAGTGATAGGCTCTACAATTCTTGCGTTAATGTACACACTATGTGCAGTAGTTGGTGCAAAAACTGGTTTAACAACTGCGTTGATCACCGAATATGTTTTTGGTAATAAAGTAGCTAAAGTTTTTTCAGCAGTGATATGTTTATCACTTTTAGGTTGGTTTGGTGTGCAAGTTGGTTTTTTTGCAGAGAACATGCAACTAGTAGTTAACGATTTACTTGGTACAAACCTACCTGTAGCAGTATTTAACATTATTGGTGGTATACTTATGACAAGCACTGCTATTATAGGTTATAGTGCGATTGAAAAACTTAGCGTTTATTCAGTGCCTTTCTTGTTGATTTTAATGCTAATAACAGTTGGACTTGCAGTTAGAGCTAATGGTGCTCCAACTGAAAGTGTAGTAGAGCAAACCATGTCTATTTTTGATGGTGCGTCACTTTGTATCAGCATTTTGATCGTAGGTGCTATCACTTCACCTGACATAAGCCGTTGGGCAAAAAGTCCAAAAGAATGTACATATTCTAGCTTTTTCGGTGTATTAATCGGAAATAGTTTTATGATAATTATTTCTATTATATTAGTTAACATAATGAAAACAGGCGACATTATGCAAATATTCATAAGCTTAGGTATTGCAATCCCTGGTATCATCATCTTAACAATGGCACAATGGACAACAAACACAACAAACGTGTATTCTTCAGCTCTAGGTGCATCTGTTATATTCAAAAAAGTCCCTGCAAAAGTTTTAAGCATTGTTTTGGGTGCTATAGGTACTCTTTTGGCAGTGTTTGGAATATACAACAACTTTATTTTCTTCCTAAATATTTTAGCGATTGTAATAGCTCCAGTAGGTGGAATATATGTTGCTGAATATTACGTGCTTAAAAATAGGCTTAAAAACTTGAAATATGACTCAAAACTTGCTATAATCTCTAGTGTAGTATGGGTGGTAAGCTCTGTGTTTACTTATATAGTTACACCGTCTCCAGATGGTCTAGGGCTATTTACAGTAACAACAATTGCGCCACTAGATGGATTTATATTTGCATTTGTAGTTCAAATTATATTTAGCAAATTGTTAAAATCGAAAGGATAATTCAATGAGATATATAACCGAAGAGACTTTGGAGAAAATTGCTGTCGGTGCAGCTGTTCTTGGCACTGGTGGTGGTGGTGACCCTTATATAGGTAAGCTTATGACTCGTGAAGCTATTAGAAAGTTTGGACCTGTTAAACTTATTACGCTTGACGAACTAGACGATAATGCGCTTGTTGTACCAGTGTCTGGCATGGGTTCACCTACTGTGACAATAGAAAAATTACCCTCAGAGGTAGAGATTGTTACGCCTCTTATAAAAATGGAAGAAGTACTTGGCAAAAAGGTAGATGTTATTATTCCAATTGAGATTTGTGGAATAAATTCAATGATGCCAATTGCAGCAGCTGCTATGAGAGGCTTACCAGTGCTTGATGCTGACTCTATGGGCAGAGCTTTTCCAGAGGCTCAAATGGTTACTTTTTACTTAGACGGATACGAGACTACTCCTATCACGCTGTGTGATGAAAAAGGTAATAGTGCAGTACTATACCCAAAAGATGCTATTTTTGCAGAAAGACTTGCAAGAGCGTTAACTATAGAAATGGGTGGCAGTTGTTCTATCACGGACTATAACCTAACAGGTGCTCAAATAAAACATTCAGCAGTGCCAGACACAATGACACTTGCAGAGAGAATTGGTGAAATCTTGCTTGATAAAACCAGTTCTTCTAAAGAAAATGTAAAAAGAATGATTGATGAACTAAAAGGTTACAAACTATTTGAGGGTAAAATTACTGACATTAAACGAGAGCTTAGTGACGGTTTTACTCGTGGACAAGCTAATTTTACTGGTATTAACGGATATTCAGGCGAGTATACAGTGTTGTTCCAAAACGAGCATTTGATTGCTAAAAAAGGTAATACTCCTTTGTGTATGACACCCGACTTAATAACAGTGCTAGATTTAGAAACAGGCTTCCCAGTGACTACTGAACGCATGAGATATGGTGCTAGGGTTATAGTGGTAGCGTTCCCTTGTTTTTATAAATGGAGAACAGAAAAAGGTATTGAAACAGTAGGCCCTAGATATTTTGGTTATGATGAAGATTATGTACCTATAGAAGAACTTGCAAAAAGGAGTACACATGAGATATAGAATTGGAATTGATGTTGGTGGCACAAACACTGATGCAGCGATACTAGATGAAAAACTTAATGTTATACACTCCGTAAAAGTTCACACAAGCAAAGATGTAGAAACAGGAGTATACAATGCTTTAACAAAAGTGTTGGACGAAAGCCAAGTTAATCCGTCTGACATAAGCTATGCTATGCTTGGTACTACTCACTGCACAAATGCGATTGTAGAGAGAAAAAATCTAAACAGCGTTGCACTGATAAGAATAGGTAAACCGTCTACTACTGCTGTGCCTCCTCTAGTTGACTGGCCAGATGATGTGCGAGATGCTATTGGCGTTAAAGCTACTATAGTAAGTGGTGGCTACGAATTTGATGGTCAAGAGATTGACGTACTTAGAAAAGACGAAGTAATAGAATTTTGCAAAAGCGTTAAGGGCGAAGTAGAAAGCGTTGCGATAAGTGGAGTGTTTGCCCCAGTGAACAAAAGTCAAGAAGAAGAAGTAGCTAAGTGGGTGAGAGAGGAACTTGGAGATTTACCGATTTCTTTATCATCTGATATAGGTAGCATAGGTTTGCTTGAAAGAGAGAATGCTTCTATATTAAACTCTGCGTTGTCAAAAACATGCAGAACAGTTTCTTACGGTTTTAAGAACGCATTAGAGAACTTAGGTATTAAGTGTAAGATATATTTTAGCCAAAATGATGGTACATTAATGAACCTTGAACACACAGTTAAATATCCAATTTTCACTATAGGTTGTGGAATCACTAATTCTATTAGAGGAGCATCGTTTTTATCAAGAGTGAAAGATGCGGTTATTTTGGATATAGGTGGAACTACTACAGATATTGGCGTGTTGCAAAATGGTTTTCCAAGAGAGTCTGCTGTGGCGGCGAACATTGGTGGAGTTCAAACTAATTTTAGAATGCCAGATATGGTGTCTATAGGTGTTGCTGGTGGTACGATTGTAAAGGATAACCTTGAAATTGGCCCTGAGAGCGTTGGTTTTAACATAGTTACTGAGGCTAAAATTTTTGGTGGTAATACTCTAACCTTGTCAGATGTTGCGACTAGAAAAAACGGTGCTTTTCCAGAATATGCAGACAAAGTAGCTGACTTAGATAATAATATGTGCGATGAAGTTTTCACAAAGGTTAAAGAGCGTTTGGAAGATGCTATAGACCAAATGAAGACAAAAAAAGATGATGTGGTAGTTGTGCTAACTGGTGGTGGAAGCATTATTTGTCCTGATAAACTTATTGGTGTGTCAGAGATAATTCGCCCAGCACATTATAAATCTGCTAATGCAGTAGGCGCAGCCCTTGGGCAAGTTAGTGGAGAGATTGAAAGAGTGTTTAACCTAGATGGAATGACTAGGGAAGAAGCTATAAACACAGCTTATGAAGAAGCGAAAGTGAAAGCGATTGACTCTGGTGCGCTTGAAGAAAGTATAGAAATTCTCACAAGTGAGGATATTCCACTTGCATACCTACCGGGTAATGCATTGTTGATTAAAGTTAAAGTTATAGGCGATTTACAGTCATAAAAAAAGAGGCTATGACGAAATTGTTGTAATGAATAAAACTCGTAGGGGCGGTCCTATGTGACCGCCCGAAACTTTAGATTTTACCATAAGTTTCGGGCGAACACACAGGTTCGCCCCTACATTTGTTCGTCAATTTGTCGAATGTTATTTTATTACGTCACAGCACTAATTTTTAGTTTTTATTATGCACATCAAGTTGTGGGAATGGAATTTCAACACCTTTTGCGTCAAATTCTTTTTTAACCTTAGATTGCATATAAAAATACGTATCCCAGTAATCTTCTGATTTAACCCAAATTCTAGCAACGATTTGAACAGAGCTATCTTGATGTTCACCCACTGCAATAATCGGAGCTGGTTCATTTAAGAAACGTTCGTCTGCGTTTACTAAATCAGTGATAATTTTAATTGGAATATCAGTGTCTATACTGTATGAAACGCTGTAAGTTAAGTCTAAACGGCGTTTATCTTGTGCTGTAAAGTTCACCACAATGTCAGTAGTCATTTTAGAGTTAGGTATGATTACCTCTTTGTTATCAGGAGTTACTAAAGTTGTGTTAAGCACAGTGATTTTTGTAACTTCACCTGAAAAACTTTCTACAGATAAAAAGTCGCCAACTCCAAAAGGTTTAGAGAAAATAACTTGCATACCACTTACAAAGTTACCAAGGCTACCTTGCAAAGCGAAGCTTGCAGTTAAACCAGCTGCACCTAAGGCAGCAACGGCAGCTGTTAGGTTAATAACTTGACCTAAAGCGATGATGATAGTGATAACATACATTAATACTCTTGATACTGATAACAAAAAGCTTGCTACTGCTAGGTCTGTATTGCTTTTTTCAAACACTACCTTTAAGTATTTGATAACATATTTTGTAAGCAACCAGCCTACTACCAAAATTAAAACTACAAAAAGTAAATTTAATGCAGTATTACCTAAAAATGTTAGTACGCTAGACACTACATTAGAGAAAAATTGTGAATCCATGAATTATATCCTTTCTTTTACAAATATATAGAGATTATAACATATAATTACTTTATGTCAACCTTAAACCTTATATGATTGACACTTTGCGTTTTTATGATATAATTAGATAAGAGACAACAAACGGAGGTTAACCATGAATTCTCAAAAAATAGGCGACTTTTCTAGTGAAAGCCTGATGAACAAAAACATCTGCTATGCATATTACAATCACTATGAACCAAAATACTATTTAAACAAAGAACTTTGCGATAGCAGAGCCGAGTTTTATAACAATAGTAAAATGAAGATAAAAGTTAATATAAAAGGCACTGAAAGTGGTATGGACTCAAGAATAGTTGGAACAATTAGTAACAGAGTTTTTGCTTGGAAAAAAATTGTTGGTAAAATAAAAACTGCTGAGTGCTATTTGGTGGGAAAAGATTATGTTTTGCTTTTGAAAGATTTAGAGGGCGAAGTTTACGGTAAGATTTTTTACGATAAAAATCTTGACTGGATAAAAACTGAATACCACAAAATTGATGATGAGATAGATGTGAGATGTATTATATCTCCGTGTGAAAATAGTAGCCAAATTAAAGTTTTTGAATATGATGATCAACTTGAACTATTCACCAATCATTACTTTGAACAAGTAGAGAGCACAAACGAGATTATCGAAAATGATGATATAGCTAAAATAGTTGTGACTACTGACAAAGAGATTTTGTATTATGTAAGAAAAGATGTAGAAGAAGTCGTAGGCGAAGAAGTTGAAGAAGAAGTTAAAGTAGAAAAAGAAGATATAGACGACTTAAAACCTCTTACAATGCCTGAAAAAACAGACAAAGATACTGCTGTGTTTGATTTTATAAACGAGCTTGACGAAGCTGTTAAAGAGATTGAATTAGAAGCTGAAAAAGAAGTAGAAACAGTAGTGAATACCATTGAAGATATAGAGACCGAGGAGAAAATAGCAGAAGAAATTACTTGGGATTTAGAAGAAGAGGTAGAAGAAATAGAGGAAACTATTGTAACAGCTGAACAAAACGAAAATGTTGATGTAACTATAATAGAGCCTGCAAACAAGCACCAGTTAGACGAAATGGGTATTAATTATTCATACACTGGCAAGCTAATCTCTGGTAAAAAAGAGGGCAGAGGCAGACTAGAAAGCGAAAGTGCACTTACATTATATGACGGAACATTCAAAGACGACAAAAAAGAGGGATTTGGTGTGGCATATAGTGATGAAGGCAACATTTTATACGCTGGTTTTTGGGAAGAAAACAAAAAACAAGGCGTGGGTGTGTCTTTTAAAGAGACCGACAAAACGGTTACTGTGTCTAACTGGAATAAAAACAGCATGTGTGGCAATGTTAGCGTTTATGACTCCAATGCTAAACCACTGTTTGTTGGCAACCTAAACAATGGTAAAAGAGTTGGTGTGGGTTATGAATACGACCCAGAAAATGATGTATACATATTCGGGAAATTCGACGAAGAAACAAACGAATGTATTTATGCAACAATTTTTGATAATAATGGCAACATGATGTATTCTGGTGAGTATAAAGACGGCAAGAAAAACGGCAAGGGTACAGAGTTTTACGAAGACGGAGAGATACTCAGCAAGGGTACATTTAAGGACGATAACTTAATTCAAGGAACTTATTACAAAAAAATATAAGTAATAAAAGGACGTTCTTTTCTAAAAATAGATACGAACGTCCTTTATATTATTTTAACATGTTTTCTACATTGCCAAGAATACCAGACATAGTATGCACTGCTTTTCCAGCAGATTTTTTCATGCTTTTCATAGGGTTACCTTTTTTCTTGTTTGAAACAGTAGTTCCAATAGCAACAGCTGCTGTAGTAGCTGCAAGACCTAAACCGACGGCTTTAGCGACATTCATAGTTGTTTTTGACATTTTGTAAATCCTCCAAGTTATTATTGTGGCTTTGAATAAGCGAGATGTCCACATAGTTAGCATACCCCCTAAAATCAATAGTATAACATTTCCATATTTGGGATAAAGAAAGGAAATTAACGTGGTTATAAATATAGTTATGGTAGAACCGGAGATACCACAAAACACCGGTAATGTAGCAAGAACTTGCGCAGCAACAGGAGCAAGACTTCATTTAGTAGGACCTATGGGTTTTGAGATTAATGATAAATATCTAAAAAGAGCAGGGCTTGATTATTGGAACTTATTAGATATTAATTACTATAATAGTTTGGAAGAATTCTTTGAAAAAAATCATGGTAAATTTTACTATTTTTCCACAAAAGCTAAATATAGACACAGCGATATAGAGTATGAAGACGGAGTTTATATAGTGTTTGGCAAGGAGACAAAAGGTTTGCCAGAAGAACTATTGCTTGAAAATCCAGAGACTACAGTAAGAATTCCAATGATAGACGAAGCTAGAAGCTTGAACTTATCTAATGCAGTAGCGATTGCAACTTATGAAGTTTTAAGGCAATGGGATTATCCGACTCTAAAATGTGAGGGCAATTTGAGCAAATATCAGTGGTAAAATGATTTTTTTCTGTATTTAAGTGGGAAAAATTCGATATTTTATACTTTTTTCCGAAATTCTATTGAAAAAAAATTCATTTTGTTATAAAATAGAGGTTGGTTAAAAGAAAAGATTATATATATATTAAGGAGTGCAATTTAATGAAACTTAACAAAGTTACAGTTGACAACATTGACGTTAAAGGAAAACGTGTTCTAATCCGTTGTGATTTCAATGTGCCACTAAAAGAGGGCGTTATCACTAACGATAACAGAATTGTGGGAGCTTTACCTACAATTAAAAAAGTTATAGAAAACGGTGCAAAAGTTATCCTTTGCTCTCACCTAGGTAAACCTAAAAACGGTGCAGAAGAGAAATTCTCTCTAGCTCCAGTTGCAGTAAGACTATCTGAGTTACTAGGTAAAGATGTTGTTTTTGCAAACGACGATGTAGTTGTTGGCGAAAATGCAAAAAATGCTGTTAACAATATGAAAGAAGGCGACGTTGTACTTCTTCAAAATACAAGATTTAGAAAAGAAGAGACTAAAAACCTAGAGCCATTCAGCTCAGAATTAGCTTCTTTATGTGATGTATATGTTATGGACGCTTTCGGTAGTGCTCACAGAGCTCACTGTTCAACAGCTGGTGTAACAGAGCATATCAAAGATACTGCTATCGGTTACTTAATGCAAAAAGAAATCGCTTTCCTAGGCAATGCAGTTGAAGAGCCTGTTAGACCTTTCGTTGCTATCTTAGGTGGTGCTAAAGTTGCTGACAAACTAAATGTTATTTCTAACTTAATTGATAAATGTGACACACTTATCATCGGTGGTGGTATGGCTTACACATTTATCAAAGCTAAAGGTGGCACAGTTGGTCACTCATTAGTAGACGATTCTAAAATCGACTACTGCAAAGAGATGATTGAAAAAGCTGAGAAAATGGGTAAAACATTGTTATTACCTATCGACACAGTTACAGCTACAGATTTCCCTAATCCTATCGATGCTGTTATCGAGACAAAAACATTCAAAGCTGGCACAATGACAGATGACCAAATGGGTCTAGACATTGGTCCTGAAACTCGTGAGCTATTTGCTAACGCTGTTAGATCTGCTAAAACAGTTGTTTGGAACGGACCTATGGGTGTGTTCGAAAACCCAATTTTAGCAAAAGGTACAATTGCAGTTGCTGAGGCTTTAGCTGAGACAGAAGCTACAACTATTATAGGTGGTGGCGACTCTGCTGCGGCTGTTATCAACCTAGGTTTTGCAGACAAAATGAGCCATATCTCAACAGGTGGTGGAGCGTCTCTAGAATACCTAGAGGGTAAAGTTTTACCAGGTATTGCAGTTATAGCTGACAATAAATAATTAATTGGGCGGACTAGTTCCGCCTAATTCAATATAATGAAAGTTTAAGGAGTACTTACTATGAAAAAAAACTTAAGAAAAGCAGTTATCGCTGGTAACTGGAAAATGAACAAAACACCAGCAGAAGCAACAGTTCTATTAAACGAAATCATTCCACTAGTAAAAGACGCAGATTGCGATGTTGTTGCTTGCGTTCCTTACATTGATTTACACGCAGCTTTAGAGGCTACAAAAGGCACAAACGTTAAAATCGGTGCAGAAAACTGCCACTGGGAAAAAAGCGGTGCTTTCACAGGCGAGATTTCTGCTGATATGTTAGCAGCTATGGGCGTACCTTATGTAATCATCGGCCACAGCGAGAGAAGAACTCTTTTTGGTGATACAGATGTTACAGTTCAAAAAAGAACAAGAGCAGCTTTAGATGCAGGCTTAACAGTTATTCTTTGCGTTGGTGAGTACCTAGAGCAAAGAGAGCAAGGTATCACAACAGAGCTTTGCGCACTTCAAACAAAAATCGCTTTAGGTGGTGTTTCTAAAGAAGAACTATCTAAAATTATCATAGCTTACGAGCCAGTTTGGGCTATCGGCACAGGTAAAACAGCTACTTCAGACCAAGCAGAAGAAGTTTGTGCTGACATCAGAAAAGTTCTTTGCGAACTATACGGCGAAGACGCAGCTGAGAGCGTAACAATTCAATATGGTGGTTCTATGAATGCTGCTAATGCAGACGAGCTACTATCAAAAGTTAACGTAGACGGTGGTTTAATCGGTGGTGCTTCTCTAAAAGCTGAAGACTTTGCAGCTATCATCACAGCAGCATCTAAATAATAGGAGGAAACTTAATGCAAAAACCTGTAGTATTAATGATTTTAGACGGTTTTGGTAACTCTACTGATACTGCTAAAGGATACAACGCAATTTACGAGGCAAAAACTCCAAACATAGATAAATTATTCGCAGAATGGCCAATTACAGCTATCGGTGCATCTGGTTTAGACGTTGGTTTACCTGACGGACAAATGGGTAACAGCGAAGTTGGGCACACAAATATTGGTGCAGGAAGAATTGTGTACCAAGAGCTTACAAGAATTACAAAAGCTATTGTTGACGGCGATTTCTATGCTAACGAAGTGTATGTTAACGCAGTAGAAAACTGTGTGAAAAATGGCACAGCAATGCACATCATGGGTCTGTTGTCAGACGGTGGTGTTCATAGCCATAATGAGCATATCTATGCAATGATAGAGCTTTGCAAACAAAAAGGTTTAAAAGAAGTTTATCTTCATGCTTTCCTAGACGGTCGTGACGTGCCTCCGTCAAGTGGTAAATTCTATGTTGAAGAACTTGCAAAAAAATGCGAGGAAATCGGTGTAGGTAAAATTGCTACAGTTATGGGCAGATACTTCTCAATGGATAGAGATAACCGTTGGGATAGAGTAGAAAAAGCTTACTCAGCTATGGTTTATGGCGAGGGCGAAAAAGCTACTGACCCAGTAGAAGCAGTTGCTGTTTCTTATGCAAATGATGTAACAGATGAATTTGTTTTGCCTACAGTTATCGAGGGAGCACAACCACTAAAAGAGGGTGACTCTTTAGTGTTTATGAACTTTAGACCTGACAGAGCAAGAGAGATTACAAGAGTATTTGTTGACGATAACTTTGACGGCTTTGCTAGAAGAAATGGCAGAGTAAAAGTAGAGTATGTTTGCACAACTCAATATGATGCTACAATGCCTAACGTAACAGTTGCGTTTAAACCTCAATCTTTAGAGAATACTTTTGGTGAATATATTTCTAAAAAAGGTTTAACACAATTAAGAATTGCAGAGACAGAGAAATATCCTCATGTTTCATTCTTCTTTAACGGTGGTGTTGAGAAGCAATATGAGGGAGAAGACAGAATACTTGTTAAATCTCCTGGTGTTGCTACTTATGACATGCAACCTGAAATGAGCGCTTACGAAGTAACAGATAAAATGGTTGAGGCTGTTAAATCTGGCAAATATGATGCTATCATATTAAACTTTGCTAACTGCGATATGGTTGGACATACAGGTGTGTTTGAAGCAGCTGTTGCAGCTGTTGAGGCAGTTGACACTTGTGTTGGCAGAGTATGGGAAGCAGTTGAGTCTATGGGAGGCGTTATTCTTTTAACAGCTGACCACGGAAACGCTGATAAAATGTTAGAGCCAGACGGTTCAACACCATTTACAGCACACACTACTAACCCAGTTCCACTTTGTATTATTGGTAAACAATGCGATTTAAAAGAGGGTGGCAGATTATGCGACCTAACTCCAACAATGTTAGCTTTACTAGGTTTAGAACAACCAGCAGAGATGACAGGCGAGAGCTTAATTAAATAACAAAAAAAATAGAAAAGGCTGTGACACTTCATATATTGTGTCACAGCCCTTTTAAGTTTTTATTTAAGATATAACACTACCACTCACTAGAAAAGCAGTGCTAAATACATATCTAGTCTTTCGCTCAAATAATTAGCAAAAAGTTTTTCCATAGGTTTTAAATTGTTTTTAGTATGGTATTCATCAAAAGCGTTGTAATAAGATAGTCTATCGGCAAATTTTATATCAATCGGTGGAAAGCCTGATTTCATAAGTTCAAGATTTACAAGTAATCTACCTGTTCTGCCGTTTCCATCTATAAATGGATGAATTGACTCAAACTCTAAATGAAACCTTGCCATTTTGGTGGCGATATGCTCAGTGCTTGCATGGTAAGATTTCAATAATTCTTCCATTTGAGGTTCAATTAAATAGGGCTGTATAGGGGTGTGAGCAGCTCCCATTATCATAACAGGAATTCTTCGATAAACGCCTCTGTCATCCTTTTTGTCGGATAGCACGAGATAGTGAATTTGCTTTATTACACTTTCGGTGAGTGACACATTTTCCGATACAAGCTGTCTTACATAGTCAAAGGCTTCTTTATGTCCCACTGCTTCTATATGGTCTTTGAGTGGCTTTTTATCAATCGTCAAACCACGCAATACCATGTCGGTTT
>CAYJKT010000034.1:0-27279 GCA_964370775.1 uncultured Eubacteriales bacterium
TAATCAACATGTTATGCGGGGTACTAATTATAGCAGAAATATTTTGCTAAATCAAGGATTATTTATAAGATTTTTGCATGATTTCTAAACAAGCTTCGTTTGTGAATTCAATTGGGTCTACTTCAAACAATCCACCCATCGTCTCTCTTGCATTAGTTACATATTTTTCTAGTTCTTCGTATTTCATACCGTAAGATGACATCTTTACATCTGCCACTCCACAAGCTTTTTGAAGCTCTACCAAAGCGTCTACAAAGTCCATAGCTTTTGTAGCGTCTGTTTTGCCAAGTGCCTTTGCCATGTCGATAAGTCTATCATCACATTTACCGCTGTTTGCGATATATGTGTAATACTCTCTTGATATAGCATTCAAAGCAGCACCGTGTTCAAACTCTGGGTGGTACGCACTGATAGCATGTGCAAGGCTGTGCTCACTTGTGCAACCTGATGTGGACTCAACCATACCAGCAAGTGTGTTAGCAAGAGCAACATCACCTCTAGCGTCAATGTTAGTGCCGTCGTTAACTGCTGTTTCTAGTGATTTACCAACTAGCTTGATTGACTCTAGGCAATACATATCACTCATCACGTAAGCAGTGTTGTTAAGGTAACCCTCTGTGCTATGATATAGTGCGTCAAAGCCTTGATAAGCTGTTAAGTGCTTAGGAACTGTAACCATTAGTTCAGGGTCTACAATAGCAAGTTTTGGGAAAGTTTTGTCGTAACCAAATCCTACTTTTTCGTTAGTTTCAGTCTTTGTGATAACTGTCCAAGGGTCTGCCTCTGTACCAGTTCCAGCAGTTGTTGTGATAGCAATAATTGGTAGAGGGTCATTTGGAATAGCTTGTCCTTTTCCAGTTGCTCCTCCAATGTAATCCCAGTAATCGCCCTCGTTTGTAGCCATAACAGCTATTGATTTTGCTGAGTCCATAGCACTTCCACCACCGAAACCGATAACAAATTCAATGCCTTTTTCTTTGCATATCGCAGCAGCTTCCATAACGTGGTCTTTAACAGGGTTAGGTAAAACTTTGTCAAAAACAGTGTACTCAATACCTTTTTTCTCTAGTTGAGAAGTTAAAGTATCTAGGTAACCAAATTTTTTAACGGACTTACCATTTGTTGTAACAATTAGAGCAGATTTTCCGTATAGTTCTTGCTCTGAAAGTTGTTTTAAAGCACCTTTGCCAAAAATTATTCTTGTTGGAATATAATAATTAAAAAACATAAAATAACTCCATTCTGCCTTGTGGCTAAAATCGTGTAATATTTAACTTCTTAATTATATCACCTAATCAATTAATACGTCAACCTATAATATTAAACAATAATTACTCTGGTTTTTTCATTCTAGCTCTAATCGCTTTTGTTGTAATACCCATAGACTCAAATTTTACTTCGTGCTCTGACTGAATGTTATCAACATCTTCGTTTGCTAAATCTTCTGTTGCGAAGTAAATATCAAGCCCTGCTTCTGCAAAATATCGCTTACTAGACAAAAATAGGTCTGCATTATCTGTTTTAAACCAAATTTCGCCATTTTCAGACAAAATTTCCTTATATGAATTAAGTTGTCTAGTGTGTGTCAATCTTCTTTTATGGCATTTTGAGCTAGGCCAAGGATTGCAAAAGTTAATGTATATTCTCTCTACCTTATCGGTTTTGTCAACAAACTTTTTAATTTCTTCAATGTTATAAGAACATAGCGCCACATTGTCCACAGGTTCTTCTGCGAATTTAGCACTAATATTACGTCTTGCAACACCAAGTATATCCATGCTGATATCAACAGCAATATGGTTGATATTTCTATCTCTATATGCAAGCTCTGCCATAAATGTGCATTTTCCGCAACCTAGGTCTAGGTGTATCGGTTTATCGTTTGTGAAAAATGTTTTCCATTTTCCTTTTAGCCCCTCTGCGTCTTTAATAAAATAACCACAAGCGTCAAGCTCTGGTCTTGCCCAAGTTTTTGTACGAATTCTCATGTCATCTTCCTCTGCTTTTTTTCTATAGTAATTTTACATCACTTTTCACTATAATTCAAGCTATTTATGTATTCTTCTATTTTTTCTAAAGCTTTTCCATGAATTCTGTATATTTGACGTTGACTTAAAAATGTTTTTTCGGCTATTTTTTCAAAGGTTTGTCCGTTTATGTATTTTCGTTCCACGACTTCTCTTTGCATATCATCGCAAGTTTTTCTTATGACCAAAGAAATGTCTTTTTGAATTTTCTTTAACCGAATTATATCCTCCTCTATATCTTTTTGCATGTCAAGATGATGCGAGATAATTCGTTCGGTTGCATTAACTTGTTTACTTGTTTGAACTTTTTCCCTGAATACCATCGCAACAGATTGACTTTGCGACTTTAACTGTGCTACTTTCTCCGTTTTTGCCTCAATGCTACTAGAATATTGTTGATACTTACTTAAAAATTCTTTAGCTGTCATTTAACTCCCTCCATTTTTTAACATTTTACTCGCAAAATTTACAATATATACCTTGATATATATATAAATGTGTAATATAATTAAAAGTTTATATCACATTTGTATAATATAGTAATATCATACCACTCGTGCACGCACTAGTCAATCGATATATTTAACAGAATATTAATAAAATGGGGAATATATATGAACATAATTCACAATTACAAAATTAAATTGTGTATAAATATAGGGGAATTTCTGAAATAAGTAATTTAACTAGTGCTTATTTTGAGATACTGCAATAATTTTTAGTATAATATGTTATGAACAGGCTACACTACATTTACACAGATAAAACGTAAGTCAAAAATTTGTAAAGGTGGTATTGTGCTGTGAGAAAAAACAACAAAAAAAATGAAAGAAAAGGAATGTATATCGCCTTAGCGATATGTGTTGTGGCAATAGGTTTTGCTGCGTGGGGGACATTCTATAGTGTATCAAATTATTTAGATAGCAGTGATTTAAGCTTTATGAACGAAGATAATAGTTCTAATTCCTCATATTCTGACCCTGACCCAGAGCCAAACGCAGACAACTCTGCAAGGTATGATACTGAAAGTTCTCAGCCGAAAACCGAAGAAAGTGATGTGGAAGAAAGCGAAGTAGACGGCACTGTAGATACTCCTAAACCGATAGATACAGAGGAAGTACCTGAAACTACAGAGACAAACACTAGCTTGTATACATTGTCAGATGAATATATTATGCCTACAAAAAGCGTTACTATTATACAAGAATTTAGTGGTGATAAATTAGTATATAATTCAACAATGCGAGACTACAGGGTACATCAAGGCGTTGACATAAGTACTGAAATTGGCGACGAGATTGTAGCGATTAATCAAGGACAAGTCAAAAGTATATACAATGATTTGTTGCTTGGTAACGTTGTGGTGGTAGAGCACGGAGACTTTGATGTTCACTATTGTGGGTTGGATAGTAGTTTTAATGTGAACGAAAATGATATAGTAGCACAAGGAGATGTGCTTGGCACGGTTAAAGATGTTCCGTTTGAACAAGGTGAAAGTCATTTGCATATTGAATTTTGGGTAGAAGATAACGCAGTTGACCCATTATCTCTTGCAATATATCAAGATTAGTATACGTGATAAAATTAAAAGGTTTTGCCGAAATATAACATCGGCAAAACCTTTTTTTGTTTAAATATTTAATTATGTTCTATCTGTGAAAACTATATCGTCTTCTTTTTCTACATATTCTTCGTTTTTAATTAAACGTCCATTAACGTAGATGTACTTTGGTTGTTCATCCTCTTTTTCAGCTTGTAATCTCATTTTCTCTAAGAATTCTTCCTCTGTCTCCTCTTTCTCTGGTTTAGGAGCAATACTGTCAAGATAAGGTTGATGTACATATTTTTTAACTACTGGGTAGCAGATAAAAGATAGTGTATATGACATAAATGAGAATAGGAAGAAAATCATTATTACGATTAAGATTAATCCTGATAGCATATTAAACAGTAGTGCAAACACTGAACCTACTAATAAAACAGCTAAAAGAACTGTTAACAACAGATTTCTCCATAAGCCTAGAATTGCAAGAAGCAAAGCGTTTTTGTAGATATGCTTTAATGGTTGGTTTACAGATACGATAAGCATGTTTACATAATACTGTGCAAACACAAACACTAATGATAAACACAACACAATAGTTAAAAGTACTGCATATAGCCAGCTTTCAGCCGTTAATGCGTTATAATACATTGCTGAAAGTGATGTTACTGCAAAGAAAACATAAGTAATAATTCCGTTTGCTAAAAATTGCTTGAAGTTATCTTTAACACCTTTCCAATACTCGCTCCAAATAAAGCAATATTCTTCGCTAGCCATTCTCCTTGAAACAACCATTAGTCCACCCCAAAAAGGAGCTAACAAAAATAAAGGAATAGTCATAACATGCGTCAACCAAAGGTCTACAGTTATTTGCCAGTTGTTAACCAGTGGTACAGTCATTGCCATGTGTTGAACAGGAAGAATAAACAAACCTACCATAAGAGCTAAAGCTGCGATTAACGGTAGTAAGAAAATTAAGTTAAGTTGCATGAATTTAGTGTATCTTCTACCATATACAATAAAGTATTTAGCAAGAGTGGATTTTTCTTCCTCTTCTTTGCTAACACCGGGACCGGGTTTAGAATAATTACCAATTAAACCAAAAAAAGCCAAGTTATCATCTCCAATTTTATAAATATGTCACTATTATACACTATTGCGACAACATAATCAAGTAAAATAAATTAGTTTTTGGTAAAAAATAATTAACTAATTATAAAATTGAACGATTGAAAGTATAATTGATAATATAAGCATGATAAGCATAACTATAGAAGCCGACTTAAAACACTGATTGAAGCTTTCTTCACTGCCCTCTTTTGCTGTGGTTAGGGAGTCATTAAACGAGTGAATTAAAAAGAATATAAGCACAAATATCTCAATAGACAATAAAATTCCATATTGAACTACTGCAAGCTTGATGTCTAAATTCGTTAAGATATAAGATATTGTCACGCTTGTGAATAGTCCTTTGAAGTATATCAAAGCAGGTACGAACAAAAAACCGAAAAATGACGTACCTAAAAACAAGCCAATTACAGGAAAAAAGAAGAAATATAGCAAGTTGTGAAACACTGCACCAAAGGAGAAAACATCAAAATAAAGTGGGGTGAAGGGTGAAAACAAAGATGAGTTTAAGTCGACATTAAGAAAAAGACCAGTTAATACACCAATTAAATATATACCTAAGAAAGCCCACAATTTTAGTTTGGAAAAACAGAAGTTTATGCCTATTAGCGAAAATTTAATGTCTTTGTTCATTTTAAGCTCCGTTCCACCACTTCACCAGTGGTATATTATCTTGTTTAATAATATGAAGCCGTTTGCTTTTTTATGCACCTAATTCTTTAGAGCGATTAATGCAATCTGTTAAAGCATTTTCGATAATCGCCTTAAATTCGCCATTTTCAAGCACATCAAGAGCTGCTTGAGTGGTACCACCTTTAGACGCAACCATAGTTATAAGTTCTCTTTCAGAATAACCACTCTCTAAAATCATGTTTCCAGAAGCGATTAAAGTGTTAGCAAAAAAGTTTTTTGTTAGCTCTTTGCTCAAACCTTGTCTCTCGCAATAATCACGGATAATCTCGCTGAACAAGTAGATATATGCAGGGCTTGAACCACTCAAAGCTATAACTGCATCTATTTTGTCTTCTGTCACTATGTCTGTAGTACCACCAGCTGAGAAAATATCGTCAATAAGTGCAAGCTCATCTTTACTAACAGAAGCTGACGGTGTAAGAGAAGTAACACCCATGCCGATAAGCATACCAGTGTTAGGCATAGTGCGAACAAGCTTAACTTCTCTACCAAGTGCTTTATATATTTTATCCATGCTGATACCAGCCATAATGGAAACATAAAGCTTATCATCTGTTATGTCAGCTTTTAATTCTTCTGCAATTTCGCCAAAGTTTTGAGGCTTAACAGAGAAAAATATGATAGAACAAGTTTTGTGTAAATCACTTATGCTCTCGCTAACAGAGCAACCCATATCTGTAAAAGGAGGGTAAAAAGTCGGGTCTATGCCATATACATACATATTGCGACTGTCCACAACATTAGATTTTACCATGCCTTTAACAATAGCTCCAGCCATTTTACCTGGACCTATAAATCCTATTTTAACTTCTTTCATTATTAAGTACTCCTTTGTTTTAAAATTTAGCTTCTGATTTAATACTTACGCCTAAGGCAGCTGAAACAAAACCAAAAGCATACATTAGTGCAAATTTTAACAGAGCAGACAGCAATGTTATGCTAGCGCCTGTTATTAGACAGATTATCAACCTTATTAAAAAGCCGAAAACTGCCATTATGCTACCATATATGTAAGCTTTTTTCCAAGCAATTCTTGCAGATATAAAAGAGCTTACCATAACTGCTACGGCAAAGATAATATCTAAACCCAAGGTATAGCCATCTGCTAAAAAATTGCCTAGTCTCAAAGCCATGGCTGTTTCGCCACTGATTAAGGCTACCAACAAAACTAATTGAATAACGACACCAATTATACTAGCTTTTAAATTAATCATAATAAAACCCCTTAAACATCTATAATCTATATTATAGTATGCTTAAAGGGGTAGTTATATTACTTATTCGTCGTCTTCGTGAATTGTATCAACTGAACCGATAGCCCAACGTTTGATAAGCATACGGCTTCTGTCAGAACCTGTCTCGATAACGATAGAGTCACTTTCGTCTCTTACAGAAACAATACGACCTACTATTCCGCCGATTGTAGTGATTTGGTCGCCAACACCAGCAGATTTTTTCATCTCTGCTTCTTTCTTTTTCTTTTTGTTGTTTGGTCTAAAGAAGAAGAAGTATAAAGCACCAAAAAATACAGCGTATATTACCACCATAACTATCATGGACATTGAGCTAGTCTCAGCAGCAGCATCTAATAACATAAATGAATTCATTCTTGCACCTCCAAATTAATAGAGTAATTATATCAAATATAGTAAATATATGCAAGCTTTTTTTTATTTTGTTGATTATCTGCATATTCAAACGCTGTAACCATAGTTCATTTTTCTTGCATTTTTATTTTTGTTGATGTATAATTGAAATAAAAATGTGTATATTGATTGGAGAATAAGATGAAAAAGATTTTTATGCTATTGCTAAGTTTAGTTACAGTGTTTTCGGTGACAGGATGTTCACAAAATTCAAATTACGATATATCTATTAAAGCTAGTGAGTTTTCGGAAGAAACATTAAACGTATTAGAACTAATTGATGATGAATTACAGATTTTTGATATTAAAGTTGACGAAACAGTGAAATCATATAGTATGTCTGTATGGGGATATAGAGATGGTCAGTGGCATGAAGATGGCAACACTTACGGTAATATAGAAATGTTAGGTGGTCAAGTAGCAATTAAATTGTCAGAAACAGATTGTGAGTTATTTTATATTAACGATAACGGTCACTCATCTTATTCTTACCCAATTGAAACAGACTTTGAAAGTTCAACATCATCTGGGGGTTCACGTATTGATGAAGAAATTCAGATAGAAATTAACAAGGAAACACCTATTTGGGTCAAAACTGGCACTGAAGAAAGTACATTTAAGGTAATGAATATTTCAGAAGATTTTAGAAACAGCGAGTGCAATGCTGGTGTAGCTGTAACGCTCACATTTTCAGATGAAGTTGTAGAGTAGGGACGGATTTTATATCCGTCCGTATGCCTATGATAGATGAAATGCATAATAAATGTTAAACGAATGCCAAAACATTGTTTGGCATCGTAGGGAAGGGGTTTCCCCTCTCGAATGTCTGGTTAAATAAAAACACTAAAATAATAATGCAAAAAACAATCTGAGACCTTAGCGAGGTGTCAGGTTGTTTTTTTATAGTATTATTGTCTCTATTTTACAAAGGTATAGATTAAAGCAACTTCAAGCAAAACTAAATCTTCTCAGCAATATTATAAACTGAAAGTCCACGAAGCGAAGCTTTTCTTATTGTGTAAGCAGTTCCACTGTTATTATTAGTTAAATAGGCTATACAGTGACTGCTGTTACGAATTAGGTAATCATTACGTGCTAACATGCAAGTCTCAGTATAATCTAATGAGGTGTAAGTAATTTTATCTGCATTATTAAGTATAAACAAATACTTGTTGATGTCATAATTATTCCATAATTTTGTTTGATTTTTACATGGCAAAACCATTATCAATTTTATTTGAGGATATACTATTTTTAACTCTAATATACATTTAGCAGATAACAAATCAAAACCTCTTGCACCACCGTTACCATAATAAATAACTCCTTGCTTAATTAAATCAACAACAGTTTTTTTCACTTCTTCTTCTATTTTGCTAACCAAATTAGCTGGGATATTTCTGTGACCTGTAAATATAGCAGTTTTATCTTTCATAGCAGACCTCTTTTCAATTCCTATATGCCTATTATATAGAGCATATTATATGTTTATTATATCGGTCATAATAGTAAGTGTCAAGAATTAATGCTAGAGAGGTATTTGAGGAATGATTGTTTACACACCATTATGGGAAACAATGAAGAAAAAAGGTTTTACAACTTACACTCTTAGAAACAAATATAAAATGAGTGGTAGCACAGTTGAGAGATTAAAGAAAAACAAACCTATTTCTACTGTCACGCTTGATGATATATGTAAAATATTGAACTGTTCGGTTAACGAGGTTATTCTTTATATAGAAGATTAACGGTGTTTTATAGTTGATGCAATCTAAAACAGAGAATGTATGTTTGCAAAAATCGTAGGGACACATTCCATATCCGTCCGTATGATAGATGAAATACATAATAAACGATAAACGAATACCAAAACATTGTTTGGTGTCGTAGGGGCGACCTGTGGTCGTCCGTTTGCCATTAACTACTATTTGATTATGTTTTAAAATAAGCAATTATGGCAAACCACATTCATTTTATTGTTGTTTGGCTGGGACAAGATAGACGGACGAGCACAGCTCGCCCCTACGTGTTTTTTGAATTATACAGTAATTCAGAGGGTATATAACAAATCAAAACCTATTGCACCACAAGTACTATAATAGATAATGATACCATATAGAACGGTCGGATATGTAATCCGACCATACAATCGCAAATTCATTTGGTGTCGGCATTATCAACCACCACCCCAAAAATGTAAATAAAAACAACAAAATTCACATATAATTAAGCCAAATAAAACCATACGCAGTTTAAATATATTTTACTTGACAAAAATGGCTTGACATGTTAATATTTAAGTGAATTTTATCCGTAGTTTTGGAGAGGGTTTACTGACCAATTTCTTTATGAAATTTAAGGCCATACGGACAGCCGGGTCGACTGCCGATTGCATTTTTATGCAACTATTGATTGCGTTTTGAACGTAACTTTTATGAGTTGGCAACTTAATTGCCTGTTGGTTACAAATAACCAAGTGTATAATGATACACGCTTGTGAAAAAATCAATAAGAGTAGTATGGTAAGCTTCTGCTTCAAGCTCTTAATATGCGAATTTTGTCGCTATTTTTAGTGTTAGAGTGTGCCATGTGCTTTTATATGGTATGCTTTATTTTTTTGGGGGTAAATGAAATGGCAGATAAACTAAAATTATATGGGTTTAACAACCTAACAAAATCACTTAGCTTTAATATATATGATATATGTTATGCAAAAACAGCAAGAGAACAACAAGATTATATTAAATACATTAACGAGCAATATAACTCTGAACGTCTAACTTCTATTTTGTCCAAATTAACAGAGATGATAGGCGCTACAGTTTTAAATATATCCAAACAAGATTACGAACCTCAGGGTGCTAGTGTTACTTTTTTAATTGCGGAAGAAAGTATGATGGAGAGCAGACAAGGCGAGACTGTTGTGGCTCACCTTGACAAAAGCCATGTAACAGTGCATACCTACCCTGAATATCACCCAGAGAACTCAATCGCTACTTTTAGAGTAGATATTGACGTTGCTACTTGTGGAGAGATTACACCACTTTCTACACTCGATTACCTAATCAGCAACTTTGATTCTGATATTATAACAATGGATTATAAAGTGCGTGGTTTTACAAGAGATTTGCAAGGCAGAAAACTTTTTAACGACCACTATATCCGTTCTATTCAAGATTATATAGCAGACGGAACATTAAGAAAATATGATGCAGTTGACGTAAACGTGTATCAAAGCAATATTTTCCACACAAAAATGCTTATAAAAGACCTTGTTTTGCAAGATTACTTGTTTAACTCTGATGTGTATGAAATTGCACCTAAAGTAAGACTAGATATTACTAACGCTTTAAGAAAAGAGATGATAGAAATATTTAGTGGTAATAATATTTACGAGGAGGTATAATTTTGTTAGATCAAAAAAGAGCACCGATTTTTGAAGCTTTGCAAGAGATGAAAAACACAAGGCTTGTACCGTTTGATGTACCTGGTCATAAACGTGGCAAAGGCAACAAAGAGCTAACAGATTTTTTAGGCGAGAAATGCATGTCGGTTGATGTAAACTCCATGAAACCTCTTGATAATCTATGTCACCCAACAGGTGTTATTAAGGAAGCAGAAGATTTAGCAGCTGAGGCTTTTGGCGCAGCTAATGCGTTCTTTATGGTTGGAGGCACAACATCTTCTGTTCAAGCAATGATACTTGCAACAGTTAAAAGTGGAGACGAAATTATTTTGCCTCGCAATGTTCACCAAAGTGTTATAAACAGCTTGGTAATTTGTGGCGCAGTTCCAATATATATAAATCCTCAAACAAATTCTAGACTTGGGATAGCACTTGGAATGTCCGTAAGTGAGATAAGTGAGACTATTGAAAAATACCCAAATGCTAAGGCTATTTTGGTTAACAATCCAACATATTATGGTATATGTTCAGACCTTAAAAGCATTGTGGATATTGCACATGCAAAAGGTATGAGAGTATTAGTTGATGAAGCTCACGGAACGCATTTTTATTTTGGTGAGGACATGCCGATTACTGCAATGGCAGCTGGTGCTGATATGGCTGCTGTAAGTATGCATAAATCAGGTGGTTCACTAACGCAAAGTTCGATTTTGCTGTGTGGTCCTGACATTAACCCTAACTATGTAATGCAAATTATCAACCTAACTCAAACAACAAGTGGTTCGTATCTATTATTGTCTAGCCTTGATATTTCTAGACGTACTCTGTTTTTAGAGGGTAAAGAGATATTCAAAAAAGTTAGAAAATTCGCAAATTATGCTAGAGAAGAAATAAACTTGCTAGGCGACTACTATGCTTTCTCTAAAGAGCTTATAAACGGAGATTTTATCTTTGATTTTGACGACACAAAGCTTAGCATAAACACGCTTGATTTAGGGCTTGCTGGTATAGAGGTTTACGATTTATTAAGAGATGAATATGATATTCAAATTGAATTTGGCGATTTAGGCAATGTTTTGGCGTATATCTCTGTAGGAGACAAAACAAAACATGTTGAAAGATTAATTAGTGCTTTAGGTGAGATTAGACGAAGATATAAACGAGACAAAGCAGATATTATGGAGAACGAGTACATTAATCCTATAGTAAAAGTGTCTCCGCAAGAGGCTTTTTATGCTGATAAAATCAGCTTGCCTATCGAAGAATGTGCTGGGCTTGTGTCAACTGAATTTGCAATGTGCTACCCACCGGGTATTCCAATTTTAGCACCAGGGGAGCTTATCACAAAAGAAGTTATAAGTTATTTGAAATATGCTAAGAAAAAAGGTTGCAAAATAACAGGACCTGAGAGCCGAGATATATCTCGATTGAACGTGCTTAAAACTAGTTGTTGAGGAGGTTTTTATGGACGATTTATGGTACAGCGAATATCACACAGATAATGTAAGGTTTTCTATTAAAATAGATAAACAATTATATTCAGAACAAAGTGAATACCAAAAAATTGCTGTTTTTAACTCACCAGAATTTGGTAAATTTTTAACACTTGACGGTGTTATGATGCTTACTGAAAAAGATGAATTTATATATCATGAGATGATAACACACACTGCTATGGCTGTTAATCCTAATATAAAAAATATATTAGTGATTGGTGCAGGTGACGGTGGAGTTGCTAGAGAGCTTAGTAAATATGAAAGCATAGAAAACATCGATTTAGTAGAGATTGATGAAGATGTGGTTAAGGTTTGCAAAGAATTTTTGCCAAAAACTGCGTGTGGATTTGATGACCCTAGGGTTAACATTCACTACGCTGACGGACTTAAATATATTAGAAGAATTGAAAATAAATATGATTTGATTATTGTTGACTCAACCGACCCTTCAGGCCCTGGAGAAGTGCTTTTTACAAAAGAGTTTTATGGCAACTGCTACAATGCATTAAGAGAAGACGGAATTATGATAAACCAGCATGAAAGCCCGTTTTATGCTGAGGACAGCAAAGCTATGGTTGATGCACACAAGAGAATACACCCTATTTTTCCAATATGCAAACTTTTTCAGGCGCATATACCAACATATCCGTCAGGTCACTGGCTGTTTGGTTTTGCTTCTAAAAAAAATCACCCTGTTCACGATATTCACGCTGAGGAATGGAACTCACTTGGTATCGAAACAGATTACTATAACACAAATTTGCACTTAGGTTCATTCTATTTGCCAAATTATGTAGAGGAGGCACTTAAAAAGTATGAATAACAGCGTAAATGCGTTTATAGCTTGCGAAAGCGAGTACGAAGATAGCAAGGTTGTTATGTTTGGCGCACCGTTTGACGGCACGACTTCTTTTAGACCAGGTACACGTTTTGGCCCTAGCGCTATAAGAAACGAAAGCTTTGGGATAGAGACTTATTCACCATATTGCGACAAAGATTTAACAGATTATAACACCTTTGATTTTGGCGACTTAGAGCTACCTTTTGGCAACACCGAAAGAGTGCTTAATATGATAGAAGATTTTACAGATAAAATTGTAACAGATAGCAAAATACCACTTATGATAGGTGGCGAGCATTTGGTATCTTTACCTGCTGTTAAATCAGTTTTCAAAAAATATCCTAACTTACAGATAATTCACCTTGATGCTCACACAGATTTACGTGATGAATATTTGGGTGAAGAGCTTTCGCACTCTAGTGTTATTAAACAAATTTGGAAGTTTGTAGGAGACGACAAAATTCATCAATTTGGCATTAGAAGTGGCGAAAAATATGAGTTTGAATTTGCAAAAGAGCATACAAATTTAACTAAGTTTGACTTAACAGGTTTTTCTGACTTAGTAAAAAAACTAGGAGACACACCAGTTTACTTTACTTTGGACTTAGACGTGCTAGATCCATCTAATTTTTGGGGAACAGGCACACCAGAGGCTGGCGGCGTAAGCTATAAAGAGCTTATGGAGGTTATCTTGCAACTAAACAAGCTAAATATTGTTGGTTGTGACATAAACGAGCTTTCTCCTCATTACGATACAAGTGGAGCGTCAACTGCTATTGCTTGCAAAATTACAAGAGAAATTTTATTACAATTACACTAATTATATTGCCGTAAAGGCAGAATGGAGGACTTTATTATGGGTAAATGTTTAATTATAGGTTGTGGTGGTGTTGCTGGTGTTAGCATACACAAATGTTGCCAAAACAGCGACGTTTTTGAAGAAATTATGATAGCAAGCCGTACAAAATCTAAATGCGATGCTATTAAAGAAAAATTAGAGGGCAAAACAAAAACTATCATTCACACAGCTAAGGTAGACGCTGACAATGTGGACGAGCTAGTTGCGTTGATTAACGATTTTAAACCTGATGTAGTGCTAAACCTTGCACTTCCATACCAAGATTTAACTATTATGGACGCTTGCCTTGCGACAAAAACTCATTATATAGATACAGCAAACTACGAGCCACTAGACGAAGCAAAATTCGAGTACAAATGGCAATGGGCATACAAAGAGAAATTTAAAGAAGCAGGAATTTGCGCGCTATTAGGCAGTGGATTTGACCCTGGTGTTACAGGAGTTTTCTCAGCTTATGCAGCAAAGCATTATTTTGACGCAATCGAATATATTGATATTTTAGACTGCAACGGTGGCGACCACGGCTACCCATTTGCAACAAACTTTAACCCAGAGATTAACATTAGAGAAGTTGCAGCAGACGGAAGCTATTGGGAAAATGGCGACTGGGTTCACACAAAACCTATGGAGATTAAAAGAGTGTATGACTTTGAGCAAGTTGGCGTTAAAGACATGTACTTGCTACACCATGAGGAGCTAGAAAGCTTAGCAATAAACATCAAAGGTATCAAAAGAATTCGTTTCTTTATGACATTTGGACAAAGCTATATAACTCACCTAAAATGCCTAGAAAACGTTGGTATGACTTCAATTGAACCAATTATGTATGAGGGCAGAGAGATAGTGCCTATCCAATTCTTAAAAGCTCTTTTACCAGACCCTGCTTCTCTAGGCCCTAGAACAGTTGGAAAAACAAATATTGCTTGTATCTTTAAAGGTAAAAAAGACGGCGTAGAGAAAACATATAAAGTGTATAATGTTTGTGACCACCAAGAGTGCTACAAAGAAGTAGAGAGCCAAGCGATTTCTTACACAACTGGTGTGCCTGCTATGATTGGCGCAATGCTTGTGATGAACGGAACATGGAACAAACCGGGTGTTTATAATATAGAGGAGTTCGATCCAGATCCATTTATGGATGCTCTAAACAAATGGGGATTGCCTTGGATAGAGGACTTTAACCCTGTTTTGGTGGACTAAGCAATGACAAATAGTTATAATGTACCAACTCCGTGCTATGTGGTAGATGAAAGCTTGCTTGTTAAAAACCTAGAGATTTTAGCTGATGTTAAAAAAAGAAGTGGCTGTAAAATTCTGCTTGCTCAAAAAGCGTTCTCTACGTTTGAGACATATCCTTTAATCAAAAAGTATATAGACGGAACTACTGCAAGTGGACTTTATGAAGCTAAATTAGGCTATGAGTGCATGGGTGGCGAAACTCACGTTTTCTCTGCTGCTTATATCGAAAATGACTTTGATGAAATTGCAGAAATTTGCGACCACATCAGCTTTAATTCGTTCAACCAATGGGAAAAATACAAGGAAAAAGCACTTGCAAAAGGCAAAAGTTGCAGTGTTAGAATAAACCCAGAGATTTCAACTCAAGACCACGCAATATACGACCCTTGTTCTAAGGGTTCAAGGCTTGGTGTTACGCTTAAAAACTTTGAACTAGGCGATATAACTGGTTTAGAGGGCTTGCATTTTCACACACTTTGCGAGCAAAACTCTGACGCTTTGGTGACAACTCTAAAAGTGGTTGAAGAAAAGTTTGGCAAATATATTCACGGAATGAAATGGGTAAACTTTGGTGGAGGACATCATATCACAAGAGAAGATTATGATGTTGACACTTTGGTTAATGCTATAATAGAATTTAAAGCTAAGTATGATGTAGAAGTATACCTAGAACCAGGCGAAGCTATTGCACTTAACGCAGGGTTTTTGGTGACAAAAGTTTTGGATATTGTGGATAACGATATTATGAACGCAATTTTAGATATGTCAGCTGCGTGCCACACACCAGATGTTATAGAAATGCCATATAGACCACCACTAATAAACAGTGGAGAGGCTAACGAGAAGACATGTACATACAGATTAGGTGGACCGACTTGTTTAGCTGGGGATATTATTGGAGATTACTCTTTTGATAAACCTTTACAAATTGGCGATTACCTAACATTTGCAGACATGGCGATATATTCCATGGTAAAAAACAACACCTTTAACGGAATGGCACTGCCAAGCATAGCTGTAAAAAGATTAAACGGAAATACAGAGGTTATAAAAACCTTTGGTTACGAAGATTTTAAAAATAGATTGTCGTAATATAAAAAATAGGAACGCAGAAATAGCGTTCCTATTTTTTATATGTGTTTAATTATTAATTAGAAGTTGTAGTAATGTCAATTGCACGAATATTCCCATTGATTAAATACTCTCCATAATCATCTGGTTTAACAGATATGTTGGTTGATAAAATCCTGTATTTTCTAGGATATACTTCGTTACGATAATTTGTTAAATCAATAAACAAGGACATGTCTAATTTAGGAATACTACGCAAATCATTCAATTCAAAGAATAAATTAATTACACCGTTTTCTTGTGGATTTAATGATAATATTTTTGTGTCATTTGGTTGGTAAATTTTTGAATTATACTCAGCTGAATTAATTTCAACGTTTACGGAGTGTGAAGTTGTATTTTTAAAGCTCATCTCAAAATTAACTGACTTAAAGTTATCATCACCTGGTTGCAAGAAAGGTTTTGCAAAACTAAATATAGTTATGTCTCTAAGTGAATCACTTGTTATATGAGAATATTTATAAAACACCTTAGGTTTTGTACCAATGTGACTTATAAAAGGTGTATTCAAGAGAGACTCTCGATCTATCTCCAACTTTAACAATTTTTCATTTATATCGTTAGCTTTAATATTTTGCCAAAAGGCTAACCCGCCCAAACAGATGGTTCCGATAAATGCAAGCAAAGAGCCATAAAAACTTAGAGTGTCTCCGATGCTAGGACTGTTATATATCAAAATAAGTCCACTGTCACCTATATAATATAAGAGCCATATTATTACAGGTACTATCATTAGCATTGAGAAAACCATTAATAGTATAGATGTAAAAATAGGATACTCCTTTTTAAATGTTTCCAAATGTTCAACAATATTTGATTCAGAAGCACTAAACTTGGCTTTATTTTTTGAGTGCTTTCTGTTTAACATGTTTTTTATTTTATTATGTATATGACTTACCAAAATTCCGATTATTATACCAATTATTAGTTTGTCCAATTAAGTACCTTCTTTCTTTATTGATAGATATTATTATACTATTTTTATTAGTGTATGGCAACACCTTTAACGGAATGGCACTGCCAAGCATAGCTGTAAAAAGATTAAACGGAAATACAGAGGTTATAAAAACCTTTGGTTACGAAGATTTTAAGAATAGATTGTCGTAATATTGTTTCTGCATAAAGTTAATAGAATTAAAAAAACACGATAGAATGATTTACTTTCTGTCGTGTTTTTACTTGTTCAATTTACCTGTAAGAATAAAATCTGTGCTTACTCTATACAGTTCGGATAATTTGATTATCGTTTTTAGGCTTGGCTGAGTTTTGCCAGTTTCATAATAAGCATAAGTTGAACGAACTACTCCAATATAAATTGCTACTGTTTCTTGTTTCATTCCCCTTTGATTACGTAGTGTTTTTAACCTTAATGCAAAATCTTTTTCGAATATGAATATCACCTCCAATTGTGGATAACAATATTTTATCTTGTTTTAAGATAAAAGTCAATATCTTGATTTAAGATACCGTAAAATAATGTCGAGGTGATATTATGAAAATGGAAGTACTTAAATTTGAGAGAATACGCAACCTAAGAATAGACAGTGAACACACACAAGCTGAGATTGCAGAAATCTTAAATGTTAAGCAAAACACTTATTCACAATATGAGATAGGCGTGTTGAATTATCCAATAGATGTGCTTATAAAATTATCGCAGTTTTACAACACTAGTGTTGATTATTTGCTAGGGTTAACAGATAATCCCACTCCGTACAAACGTAATGAGATTTAACGTATGGGACGATTTGTACGCACAAACGTAGGGTCGGATTTCATATCCGACCGATATTTTACAATAATTACATGAAAATGATAGGGTGTTATTTAATATTTAGGGTGCAAGAATTTGCTATTTATCGTTTTTATTTAACCGAAATTACGGGAGGGGAAACCCCTCCCCTACAATGATTTGTCCGTCCACGGTATTATAAATTATAGAAAATAAAGTGTATTACTCACCTTTTCTTATATTTTTAGCTGTCACATTTTTTATTTCAAAATCGTTAAAAATGCACTCAGTTCCGTTACCAGTAGGTGATTGAGCTACCAAGCCAACTTTTAAACATTTTTCTGCATCTATGTGGAAAAACCTCATCATCTCGTAATCTGTACCGTTTGTTGAGTAATGGAAAGAAAAATCATTGTTAACTCTAACAGCTTTAAGATTAACGCTAGTTGTATCAAGATTATTTCCGTTTGCATCATCTGATAAGTTGTTAGTAACAACGCTCACAACAGCAATTTTACCGAAATCAGTTAGCTCTAAACAAGCTTTTGCCCATGTGTTTTCGTCTTGCATAAGCATTAAAACAGCAGAATCGTAAGTGTCTTTGAATGTGGCACTTACCTTTACAGTTGCTATAAAATCACCCTCTACTTCTGTGTAAATATACGGAGCAGTAGAGATTTTTTTGATAGTGCCAGTATCGGCATCAAAAAAATTAAAGAAGTCAGTTTTTTCTGTAGAAGTTAAAATTATTTTATCATCTGTAATGATAGGTTCGTTAACAATATTTTCTCTTTTAAAATTAAGCATGATAATTCTCCGTTCGTATAATAATAAATACAGTTTATCATTATATTTTTGAATTTGCAAGTAAAACAAGAAAAGGTGTGAGAAATTTCTTCGTCACACCATTTTTCTATAAAACTGATTTAATTTTCTTCATAGCAAATTTTTCTAGCCTAGACACTTGCGCTTGCGATATACCTATAATATCAGCAACTTCCATTTGGGTTTTTCCTTGCATAAATCTCATGCTTAGTATCTTTTTCTCTCGGCTATCCAAATTTTTGATTGCCTGCTTAATAGATATTTCGTCTAACCAGTCGTTGTCGGTTCCACCACCGATTTGGTCAATAACAAAGATAGTGTCGCCACCGTCAGAGAAAACAGGCTCATACAAACTCACAGGTTCAACAATTGCTTCTAAGGCTAAAACCACTTGTTCTTTTTTCATATCCATAGCTTTCGCAAGCTCAGTAATCGTCGGTTCTCTGCTGTGTTCAGATATAAAAGCCTCTTTAGCTTGCATAGCTTTATATGCTACATCTCTGATAGAACGGCTAACTCTAACGCTGTTGTTATCTCTTAAAAATCGTCGTATCTCACCTATAATCATAGGCACTCCGTAGGTAGAAAATTGCACTCCGTGCCCTAAATCAAAGTGGTCTATCGCCTTGATTAAACCGATACAACCAACTTGGAATAAATCGTCTGGGTTTTCGCCTCTGTTTGAAAAACGTTGAATAACACTTAAAACTAGTCGCAAATTACCAGAAATTAGCTCATCTCTAGCTTTTTTGTCTCCGTTTTTTGTGGCTTTAATAAGTTCAATGGTCTCACTGTTTTTTAACACCTTTATTTTAGATGTGTTCATTCCACACAAGTCTACTTTTGTTAGCATAATACACCTCCGAACTTCCTCAAAGGTATTATTGGCGTATTCTAACAAAATATACCATGCGAATGGCGTTAGATTATAATGCGTTTATATATTCACACGCTGCAAGTGCTGCAATAGCACCGTCAGACGCAGCAGTTGTAAGTTGTCTCACAGTTTTTGTTCTACAATCTCCTGCAGTAAAAATATTCTTTTGCTTAGTTTTGCAACTCTCGTCAGCTACAATGTAACCACCTTTGTCAAGCTCAATCAAGTCTTCAAAATCTTTGTTATCAGGCACTTGACCAACTGCAACAAACAAAGCTGCTACTTCAAATTCAGTCTCTGAATTTGTCTTAACATTTTTTACTTTGATAGATTTTAAAACAGGGTCGCCGTTAATTTCTGTCACAACAGAGTCTAAGACAAACTCTACATTTTCTTTGCTTCTTAACAGTTCAACTTGTTTTTTCTCTGCTCTAAATTCGTCACGTCTGTGAATAACTTTAACAGATTTACAATAGTTAGCCAAAAACAGTGCATCATCAACCGATGTGTTACCACCACCGACGATAGCTACATCACGGTTTCTGAAAAATGCTCCGTCACATGTTGCACAATAGCTGATACCTGAACCTATCAAAGCTTGCTCACGGTCTACGCCAAGAGTTCTATTTTTAGCACCAGTTGCCAAGATAACTGCTTTGCAAGGGTAGTTATTTTTAGCTGTTGCAACAGTTATATTGTCGCCTTCGCTAACAATATCCACTGCTTTTTCGTACTTAACTTCTGCACCTAGTTCAGTTACTTGTTTGAATAGTGCGTCTGCAAATTCAAAACCTGATATTTTGCCGATTGCAGGATAGTTTTGAATGTCAGGTGTCGTTATAATTTGACCTCCAACACTTTTTTCTTCCAAAACAAGAGCAGTTCTGCCAGCTCTTGCAACGTAAATAGCTGCTGTCATACCAGCAGTTCCACCGCCGATAATTACTACGTCATACATGATTTTTTCCTCCTTGATAATTATGATAAATTGAATTGACTAGTGTATAAATTATAGTACAATCCTTTATTTTTAAGCAACTCTTCGTGTTTGCCTTGTTCAACAATTTTGCCATTATCCATTACTAGAATAAGATCAGCTTTTGCAATAGTTGATAGCCTGTGTGCTACAATAAATGTAGTTCTGCCTATCATCATTTTGTCAAAAGCTTTTTGAATTTGTGCCTCTGTTCTTGTGTCTATAGAGCTTGTAGCTTCGTCCAAAATAAGCATTGGAGGGAGATTAAGCATAACCCTAGCGATACACAAAAGTTGTTTTTCGCCTTGTGAAAGCTCTGATGCGCTCTCGCTGATAACTGTGTCATATCCGTTTGGAAGCCTTTTGATAAAACTGTGTGCGTGGGCTGATTTTGCAGCATTTATCATATCTTCATCACTAGCATTTTTGTTTGCAAATTTGATGTTATCTTTAATAGAGCCAGCTTTTAGCCAAGTGTCTTGTAACACCATTCCGAAATAAGAGCGAAGCTCGTTACGGCTCATGTTTTTAGTATTTGTTCCGTCAATAAATATATTACCAGATTTAACATCATAGTACTTCATTAAAAGATTTATAAAAGTAGTTTTACCACAACCAGTAGGCCCTACAATTGCAACTTTTTCGCCACTTTTTACGTTTAAAGAGAAACCTGTGATAAGAGGTTTGTCCTCGGTGTATGAAAAACTAATGTTATCTATATTTATGTCACCGTGAATTTTAGTTTTGATAGCTTTTTCTGTCGGCTCATTTTCTATAATAGGCTCGTCCAAAATCTCAAAAACTCTCGCAGCACATGCCAAGGCATTTTGGAACTCTGCAACTACGCCAGAAATCTCGTTAAAAGGTTTGGTATATTGGTTAGCGTAACTTAAAAATATAGTTAAAGAACCTACTGTTAATGCTCCGTTAATTGCACCAATAGCGCCAAAAACGCCAACACCTGCATATACTATGCTGTTAACAAATCTTGTTGCTGGGTTTGTTAAAGATGAGAAAAACACTGCTTTAACTGAACAAGCTTTAAGTTTGTCGTTTATCGCCTTGAACTTGTCTAACACTTCATCTTCACGTGAAAAAGCTTTAACTATTTTAAGCTCGCCAATGCTTTCCTCAACAACGGCAGTTTGGTCAGCTCTAATAGAGCTTTGTTCTGTGAACAAGTGGTGCGTTTTTTTTGCGATAAATGACGCAACAACAAAGGATAGGGGAGTGATTAACACAACCACAAGTGCAATCCAAACATTGATGTAAAGCATGAATGCAAGTGTGCCTAGAATTGTCATAACTCCTGTGATTATTTGCGTAAATCCCAGAAGTAAACCCTCGGAAAGTTGGTCAACATCTGCGATAATTCTGCTAACAAGATTACCATTTTGTTTGCTGTCTAAATATTTTAATGGTAGCTTTTGGAAGTGTGCAAAAAGGTCGTCTCGTAAATGCTTAACCACGGAATACGTGATTTTGTTGTTGAGTGAAATCATCAACCATTGAGAGATACTCACCACAACAGCACATATTCCAATGCTTACCAAAGTGCTTATAACCACAGTGAAGTCTACATTGCCAGCACCTATGATGTTATCAATTGCACCACCGATTAAAATGTTGATATAAAGGGTAGATCCAACAGTAATTACTGCTAAAATCATGGATAAAAATATCAACCATTTAAACTTACCAGTGCGTTTAAGAACTCTTTTTAGCGTGTCTTTTCTACTAATTTTCATACACTAGCCTCCTTTGGAAATTGAGAATAGTATATCTCTTGATAAGTTTCACAGTTCTCTAAAAGCTGTGAATGAGTTCCATTGCCAACAAGCTTTCCGTCGTCTAAAACAAGTATAATATCTGCGTTCAAAATAGAAGCTGTTCTTTGAGACACAATGAAAGTAGTCGGTGGGTTTTCCATGTTTTTTATAGCAGTTCTAAGCTTTGAGTCAGTAAGGTAATCCAAAGCAGACATGCTGTCATCTAAGATTAAAATATTAGCTTTTTTTGCAAGCGCTCTTGCAATTGCAAGCCTTTGACGTTGCCCACCAGAGAAGTTTTTGCCTCCTTGACTAACCTTAGTGTCAAGTCCGTCTTTTTCATCTATAAAACCTAAACTTTGAGATATTGCAAGAGTGTTACGCATCTCTTGTTCTGTTATGTTTTCGTCTCCCCATTTTAGGTTAGACTTAACATCACCTGCAAAAAGCACAGATTTTTGAGGAACAAGAGCAATTTGTGCTCTTAAATTATCCATATTTAGTGCATTAACATTAGTACCACCTAGCAATACTTCGCCCTCTGTGGTGTCGTAAAATCTTGATATTAAGTTGATTAATGAAGTTTTACCACTTGCGATACCACCGATAATTCCAACTGTTTGACCTTTGCTAACTTTAAAACTGATGTCACTTAACGCATAATCGCTGTGTTCATAATAACGCAAACTAACATTTTTAAACTCAACACTAATATCGTCAAGTTCTTTGTCGCCGTTTGTTTGCTCAGGTGTTATCTCCATAGTGTCAAAAATTCTGTCAGCACACGCAGTAGCCTTTGTTAGCACAACAATTAAGTCAGCTGTTTTAACAAGTTCAACAAGAATTTGACCCATGTAATTATACAGTGCAAGCACAGCACCTTGTGTCAAAATTCCACCGTCAACTTTGATTGCACCTGTGTAAATCAATGCGATAATTGCAGTGTTCACCACAATAAAAGTAGTAGGGTTAAGCAGTGCAGATATTCTTGCAGTATGACTTTGGATAGTCTCTAATATTTTTGTTTTATTGTTAAACTCTGCTACTTCTTCGTCCTCTCGCCTAAAAGCACGAATAACCCTAACTCCGTTAAGGTTTTCTCTGGACATAGCAGTAACGCCGTCTAAGTTTTTTTGAGCATTTTTGTAACGTGGCATAGTTATAGCCATAACTGCAAAAACAATCAAAGCCAAAACAGGGATAACAAGAAGAAAAATTAAGCCTATATCGGCACTGATAGTAAAAGCCATTACAGCAGAACCAAGCACCACAAAAGGTGAACGTAGTAAGAGTCTTAACGCTAGGTTAACTCCGTTTTGCACTTGGTTAATGTCGGAAGTCATTCTTGTGATTATCGTCGCTGTTCCTACATCATCTATGTTTTTATATGAAAAAGCTGTGACATGTTTCATTAAATCTAGCCTTAAATTTGCAGAAAAACCAGTTGAAGCCTTTGCTGCAAACCACTGACCTGTTAGAGATACCGCCATACCGACAACTGCGATAACCAATAACAGTATGCACATTCTAACAACATAGTTAATATCGCTGTTTTTTATACCAATATCTACTATCGACGCCACAATTAAGGGTATAGCAAGCTCTAGGCTCGCTTCAAATAACTTAAAAAGTGGGCCTAGAACACATTCTTTTCTATATTCTTTTAAATAGGGAAAAATTTTCTTCAATTTGTCTACTCCTTAGTTTGTGGAGTTAGCAGTAGCCACAACATTAACGCCAGTGCCACAAACATTTTCTATAATAATATCGCCAATTTGTACAGGAGCTTGCACTACAGCTTTGTTAATCTCTTTCATGCAGTTCATCATACATTCTTTTGGAATATCTGTCTCCGTTTTAACAGCGATAACTGGCTCTTTTGCACCAAGAACTTTCACTGTGCTTGTCACAGTTCTTGTAGGCGCAGTGACCTCTTTTTGTGCGTAAACTTCGCCTCTTTTACATGTGTTACCAGTAACCTTTGTAACCTCACCATTTTCTATTGTTACATTCATCATGCAACCTAAAGGACATCTTATGCAAATTATGTTTCTTGTTTCCATTTATTCGTCCTCCAAAGTTAGCATGATTTTAGTTTTACCCTCTAAATCAGCTTTTTTAACCACCATGTTTTCCATTTCTCCAGGTGCTAAAATTTGCTTTTTCTTGTGAGCCACACGCTCGCCGTCTATATACATGCTTAAATATTTATTCTTATATATATTTGCCACTCTAAATCTTAATATTACGCTGTCTGGCATATTTGTAGGTGACACAGTTTGAGGCACACAATAACGAATACCGTTTTGTACCTCTATTTTAATGCTGTCACTAGCTTTTTTGCCTAGTGTTCCGTTTACATAAAGTGCAGCGTTTTTACCAGCATTTGCAGCTTCTTCAGAAACAAAGTCAACTAAATCATGCACATGCAAAACATTGCCACATGCAAAAACTCCGTCTACATCTGTCTCTAGGTTTTCGCTAACTTCTGCGCCAGAAGTTATAGGGTTTATATCAATTCCTAAACCTTTTGTTAATTCGTTTTCAGGAATTAAACCGACGGATAACAACAGTGTATCACAACTGTAATATTCATCAGTACCTTTTATAGGTCTCAGTCTTTCGTCTACTTGAGAAATAGTAACGCCCTCTACTCTGCTTTTGCCATGAATTTGTGTAACTGTATGGCTAAGTTTTAAAGGAATGTCGAAATCGTCCAAACATTGTACAATATTACGTTTCAAACCACCAGAATATGGCATAAGTTCAGCAACAAGTTTAACTTTTGCTCCTTCAAAAGTCATTCTTCTAGCCATAATCAAACCAATATCGCCAGAACCTAAAATTACAACCTCTTTGCCCGGCATGTAACCTTCCATGTTAACAAGTCTTTGAGCAGTACCAGCAGAGTACACACCAGCTGGGCGAACGCCAGGTATGTTAAGTGCACCACGGCTTCTCTCTCTACAACCCATTGCAAGCACAACAGCTTTTGCAGTAAGTTTTTGCAAGCCAATTTCTTTGCCAATTACTGTTACTGCTTTCTCGTTACCATTTTTAGCAATATCTATAACCATAGTGTTAAGGTGATATTCTATACCTAATTCGTGGAACTTTTTCTCGTATCTTGCACTGTACTCAGGGCCTGTAAGCTCTTCTTTAAATGTATGCAAACCAAAACCATTGTGTATACATTGGTTCAAAATTCCACCTAATGTGTTGTCTCTCTCTAGCAAAGCAATGTTAGTACAGCCGTTTTCATAAGCTGAAATTGCAGCAGCTAAACCAGCAGGGCCACCACCGATAATTAAAATATCATAGCTATTATTCATCTGTGTCGCCTCCTTTTTGAGTTCTGCCAACTACAAGGTAAGAATTTTTATCGTTCTTTCTTAAATCTTTGTAAGGCATATTTAGCTCCCTTGATAATATCTCCATAACTTTTGGAGTGCAAAAACCACCTTGACATCTGCCAAGTCCTACACGAACTCTTCGTTTAATTCCGTCAAGAGTTCTAGCGCCTAGAGGACGGTGAATAGCAGAGAGAATTTCGCCCTCGCTTATCATCTCGCATCTGCAAATAATTTGTCCGTATTCAGGCATAGACTCTATCAAGCTTTTTCTATCGTCAAAGCTTAGATGTTCAGCTTTTATAGTACCTTTTCTTGTTGATATAAAATCTTTGTTTTCACTTAAATCTAATTTATCTGCGACAAGTTTCGCAGTATATTCACCAATTGCAGGCGCACTTGATAAACCAGGGGACTCAATTCCAGCTACATCGAAAAATAGTGGGCTAGTGCTTTCTGATATAATAAAGTCCTCAGCTTCTGTGTGTGCTCTAAGGCCTGTGAAAGATGTGATAACATTGCGAGACGGCACATTTTTTATAGAAATCCTTGCTTTATCCAAAACTGTTTGCATACCGTCTGCTGTGGTAGTTAGGTCTTCTTTATCATCGATATTTTGCGCTGTAGGGCCTAGCAAAAGGTTGCCATGCACAGTAGGGCTAACAAGAATACCTTTACCAAGTGCAGTTGGCAGTTGGAAAAGTGTCTTGCTTACAATAGTACCTACTTCTTTGTCGCACAATAGGTACTCACCTTTACGAGGGATAATCTCCATTTTGTCGTCGCACACCATGTTGTGAATTTTATCAGCGTATACACCAGCGCAGTTTACAACAGCTTTTGCTGTGAAAGTAGCGTTAGGTGTTGTAATTTCATATAGCTCACCTGTTTTTGTGATGTTTGTAACTTCGTTTTCAAAAAAGAACTCAGCACCATTAACAGCTGCGTTTTCTCCAAAAGCTACAGTCATCTCAAAAGGACATACAATACCAGAGGTAGGAGCGTATAGTGCAGCACAAACCTCGTCACTCAGATTGCTTTCTATAGCGTGACATTCCTCTTTGCTCAAAACTTTAAGGTTAGGCACACCGTTTTTCACACCTCTATCATAAAGGTCATGAAGTTTGGGTATATCATTTTCATCAAAACATAGCACAAGTGCGCCACATCTATCAAAAGGAATATCAAGTTCTTTAGCAAGCTCTGTCATCATGCTGTTTCCTAAAACATTCATTTTAGCCATCATAGACTCAGGCTTTGCGTCAAAACCTGCATGCATTATCGCACTATTTGCCTTTGAGGTACCTGTGCACATATCTTCGTCTCGCTCTAATAAAGCGACTTTTGTGTTATATTTTGTGAGTTCTCTAGCAACTGCACAGCCAATAACACCGCCACCAATAACAACTACATCGTAATTCAAAACTACACCATCTTTCTAGGTTTATTCTAAATTTTATTGTAACATATAATATTTTATTTTTCAATTAATTTCAGAAAAATTAACCTAGAAATACAGATAATTTTACATTGGTATATATATTAGTATATTTATTGATAATATATAGGTATAAAATTATGTTTTTTCTTGCAATTCACAGCTATTATAAGAGATAGTGTGCATAACAATATTTCTACGCAAAACAAACGACAACCCTATTGGGTTGCCGCTTTAGATGTTGGCATTACCTATTTTCCCGGGCCGTCTCCAGCCAAGTATTTTCGGCACGAATGAGCTTAA
>CAYJKT010000035.1:0-26048 GCA_964370775.1 uncultured Eubacteriales bacterium
TGCTGTTAAAATGCAAAAACGCTGAAAAACCTTGATTTTTCAGCGTTTTTTGGCGTCCCCGAGACGATTTGAACGTCCGGCCTACTGCTTAGGAGGCAGTTGCTCTATCCAACTGAGCTACGGAGACATATTTAATTTTGACTAACACCTTGAGGGACGAGTGGTTAGTTATAACGTAACCTTAGGAGGGGCATGTTATATCCACTTAACTAAGAGGGCATATTCTTTTTTTATATGGTTTATTTCTTGTGAAAGTTGATAGTTTAACTAATTTCATGTTTGCAAGCACTTCCCTCTACCAAGGTAGTTATACATACATTTTCACCACATAATTATATATGAAACATATACAAAAGTCAAGTAAGCGGAAGTCAACACAACCGCTTACTTTTTTATCACACATTAAGTAAATATTCTGCTGATTTTGCCACGCAATCCATTGGTGTGCTGTTCATGTATTCTTCTTGTTCATACACATACACTGCGTTTGGAGCAATTTCTATAAGCTTCTTTATGTCTAATTCTCCGTTTCCTGCGTTAACATTTTCTTTTCCTCTAATTTGTTTGATATGTATAATTGGACATCTCTCTTTGTTTTCTTTTACGTAATTCAACGCATTAAGTCCTGCGTATTCTATCCAAAAAATATCAGGTTGCTGTTTAACGTATTTTGTGTCTACATTTTTATATAATGCTTCTATCGGTAGTTCGTCTCCGTCTTTTATAAACTCGAACTCATGGTTGTGATATGCAAATATCAAGCCGTTTTCTAGGCATATTTTTCCTATTTTATTAAACTCTTCCACAAACTCCATAGCTTGTGCGACAGTTCGCATCTCTGTGTATGGGCAAACAATGAACTTTGCACCAACTGTTTTAAGGTAGTTTATGTTGTATTCCAAATTTTCACCTTGCAGGTCATCTAACCCAAAGTGAGCAGACACGGCTTCCAAACCGAGTTCGTCTAGCTTTCTTTTCATATCCTCAGCTTTTATGCCGTGAAATCCAGCGAACTCTACGCCACTGTATCCCATTTTAGCAACTGCTTCTAACGCCTTGAAAAAATCTTTTTCTATTTCTTCTTTTATTGAATAAAGTTGTAAGTTTATCTTCATTTTTATTGTTCCTTTAATAAATTGTGTGTAAAAAAGTGAAAACAAGACCGTTGCGGTTCGGCCTTGTTTTCATAGCTTGAGGGGGTATATATTGAGGAGGGTAGAACATGTACCAAGAAAATCTTCTTCTCTTGTACAATTTCATTATACACCCAATACAAATTAATGTGTTACAAAACTATGAACCAGCTCGATTATTTTTGTATAATTTTTATGGTCTTTTATTTAATTGTTAAAATTTGCCACGCAAACTGCACTAAAACCGCTTGATTGTAGAACGAAATATTTGTAGCACACTGTCGTTTATGGTCTTATTATGTAATTATAGAGGATATCTTAATCTCTATTTGTACATTGTGTCAATAATCTAATTTTTTTAGTTTATTACAGACCATAAATTAGTCACTTATCACAAATTTTCATTATTTGTGCTTTTATTTAGCCTAAGCAATCTTCATAGTATTTGCTTGCTGCTAAAATATAATCAAAACTTGCTACGGGGCTTTCTGTTTTGCCATTTTTATACAAATCAACAGCATGTTGAATTTGATACTTAAAGCCTTCGTATAAATCTGGGTGCTCATCTTTGTATCCACTGTCAAAACTATCAACCAGATTTCCAGCTTTATCATATAGATACGCTTTAGTAGCACACCAAAACTTCTCTACCTTTATGCTACCCTCTGTGCCATATATTACTGCGTCACTACTTAGGCCAGCTCGTATACTGCATGTTATTTGTGCTACTGCTTTGTTCTCGTACTCGATAATAGAAGCTGTGGTTTCATCTACCCCTGTAAAAGCAGGCATAACAATTGATTTGTGTTGCTTGATTTTACTATCTGCTAGGTATGACACGAAAGAATATGTGTACACTCCGATATCATAAAGAGCGCCACCAGCTAAGTCTGGGTTGAACATTCTGCCTGTTGGTTCTTCTTTTGCAATAAATCCAAAATCTGCTTTAAGTAGCTTTAAGTCACCGATTTTTCCGTCTTTTATCCACTCTTTTGCAGTGTTAACTGGTGGTAAAAATCTTGTCCACATTGCTTCCATTAGCAGAAGATTTTTCTCTTTAGCTAGTTCGATAATCTCTGTAGCTTCTTTTGTGTTTAAGAAAGACGGTTTTTCGCAAAGAACTGCTTTTCCGTTTAGCAAACACACTTTTGCTTGCTCGTAATGAAAATTATGAGGAGTTGCAATGTAGATTATGTCCACGTTTTCATCTTTGTATAATTCATCATAAGAACCATACGCTGTTTTAATTCCGTATTTGTCAGCAAAATCTTTAGATTTAGCAATGTCTCTTGATGCTACTGCATAAATTTCTGCATCGTTTACATACACACTGTTTTTTGCGAAAGTATTTGCTATGTTTCCTGCACCTAAAATTCCTATTTTTACGCTCATGTTAATCCTCCAAAAAATTATATTATAAAGGGCGACCTAAACAGATCACCCTATAACTTATTTAGCTATCTATATCTTCAAAACTAATATTACTATCTTCAGGTATATTATTTTTACGTGAATTTCTAATATCATTATGTAGATTAGCTTCTTCTATAATAATTCTGCCTTTGCTAGAACGGTGTACCTCTTTAATACCTTGTTCTGAGCTTACAACATAATCGCTTTCCTCGTGTTCTTCTGATACAGCAGGCTCATGAGTTGTGTGATTATCTTCTTTACCTTGTGTAGGTCTACGTTTTTGTTGTGTACGAGGACGTCTACTGCCGTTAGAAGATGTTTTTGTAGAGCTTCTTTCACCTCGTGGTCTCGGTTGTCTTTTGTGTGGATTTGCTTCTCTCTCTTTTTGTGCTTTATAGCTCATGTAGAAAATAAATCCTACTACTAAGATAATAATTACAACTAAGATGATTAGTATAACTTGCACGATTGACCATAGAACACCCCAAAAACTAGTCTCTGTTTCTGCTGTTTCGGTAGTAGCTGGTGTGCTTGTTGTGCCCTCTGTAGACACTAAGTTAACTGTGTTTGTTATGCTTGTTGCAAAGTTTGTTGCAGCTGTGTTGTAATCTCCACTGTCAAAATAAGCCTCTACACCTGTGTCTAAAATTTGTCTAATAGAGTTAGATGTAAAAGTGCTTCCAAAACCTGTTCCTACATAAGAGTGGTAGTTTTCGCCACCAATATCCATAACTAGCAACGCACCGTTTTGTTCCTCACCACCAATTTGCCACTGTGAGTATAGTTGTTCTGTGAAAGTTTTTAAGTCCATACCTGTGAGTGACGGAACTGTTACAACAACTACTTCGCCTTTTCCGCTCAAGTCATCTGTGTTTTTATCTGTTATTTCATCAATTGTTAAAGTAGATAACACCTCTCCTAAATCTGTTACGTGGTATTCACCTACAGGTTTAGTTGGAACTGCATTTAAGCTGTTTATGCTGGTGTCGCTTGATTCATCTGCAAAAACCGTGAAATTAACACAAATTACGCAGGTTAGTACCAATAAATAAGTTAGAATTTTTTTGATGTTCCTCAAAATCGTTTCCCCCTTTTATTTTAGTTTTTAAATTGTAATAGCTTGTCTTTTAACTCACTTTCAATTTTAACAAGCTCTTGTTCTGCCGCACGTCTTCTTGTTTTTCCGTCTTCTTGAATTTTCATTACTTCGTCTAAAGTTGTGATAAGCGATTGGTTTGTGTGTCTCAATGTTTCCATGTCAACAATACCTCTTTCGCTTTCTTTTGCTGTCTCGATAGTGCTCATTTTTAATGCATCAGCATTTTTCTTTAACAGTTCGTTAGTCATGTTAGTTACTTCACGTTGTGCATTTAGAGCTTGTTTTGAGTGAGAAAGGCCCATTGAAAGAACCATTTGGCTTTTCCATAATGGAATTGTGTTAACGATAGTGCTTTGGATTTTCTCCACCATAATTCTGTCGTTGTTTTGCACCATTCTAATTTGTGGAGACATTTGTATGCTAACCATTCTTGTTAGCTCTAAGTCGTGTATTTTTTTCTCAAAAGCATCACATCTTTGTCCGAAATCGTTAGCTTTTTGAGCATCTTCTGCAAAACCTGTTTGTGTAGCGTGTGCTTTTAGTTGAACTAAAGTAGTTGCTCTTTCTTCTTCTAATCTTTTTTTACCAGCTAAAATATACATTGTTAACTCTTTGTGGTAAGTCAAGTTCATCTCGTACAATTTATCTAGCAAAACTACGTCTTTCATCAGCTGAACTTGGTGACCCTCAAGGTTTTGAACTATTCTGTTAACTGTAGTCTCTGCGCTCTCATACTTTGTTTTTAAGTTTTCTATTTTATTGCTTTGCTTTTTGAAAAATCCTAAAAATCCACCTTGTTCTTCTTCAGCATCAAATTCTCTTAATTGACCGATTAGGTTAGAAATTTGTTGACCAACTTCTCCTAAATCTTTAGTTTTGATATTCTCTAAAGTTGTGTCTGAAAATCCTGCAATTTTCTTTTGAGCAGCTGCACCGTATCCTAAAACCATAGTGCTGTTTTCTATGTCGATTTTAGAAGCAAACTCGTCTACAACTTTTTGCTCCTCTGGGGTTAGATTAGATTTTTCTGCAACTTCTTTTGCTACTTCTTCTTTTACTGTCTGCGCTACTTCCTCTGGGTTTAGTGTTAAAGACGGCATTTGTGGTGCATCGTCAAGTGTTAAGTTAATATCCATTATTTAAGTTCCTTTTCGTTTAATTTTTCGTGCAAGCCCTCTTGCTGTAATATACTTTCAAAAACGCTAATATCAGCCTGAATATCCATTGAATCTATAGAGAACAAGTTGTCTAATTGCAGTTCAAATGCAGTAGCTACTGTGTTCATCATTCCCTCTATCTCAAACATTGTTTTAGTTACGTTTTGACCTTTATAAGCTTGTAAGCTTAACTTGTGGTAGTCGTTTAAAAGCTTTAAGGTAGTTGGTAGATAGTAGTTCATAAATTTGCTGATTTGCGATAGTTTCTCTGGTTTTTCTTTAATATATTCAAAAATACTCGCACATGCTTTTTCCATTCTAACGATATTGTCGGAAATCCCTTCATGCTCTATATTTTTATCTGCTATTTTAAGTTTTTCAATATATTCATTACCATTTAAAATCATGGTGTCTAAGTCTGTGTTTCCTGTACGCTCTACTTTTACTTTAGTTTTTTTGTATTCTTTTTCAAGTTTCTTTTTCTCTTTAAAATATTCAAGCCTTTTAGCCTTTGATTTATTAACTCCAATTTTAACTGCTCTACTAATATAAGCAGTTGCAACAGCAGAGATTGCTGCTAAACCAACAGGTAAAATGCTGATTTGTGGTACAAATGTTAAACAAATTGATGCAGCCAAAGCGCATAATGTAATTCGTATGCCTAAATACGACCTCGGTTGCAAGCGTTCTTCTTTTGTTCTTGTAATAAAGTTTAAAAAGTCTAAAGAAGCTATAACTGCAACAGCTGTTAACGCTAAACCTACCATGGATAAAAACGATAATAAATCTAATAATAAAATACCTAAAACAATTGGCACTGCAATTTTTAAACCTAGCAAAGAAGTTTTTTTATTTTTTTTATCTTTTTTCTTTTTTTGAACTGGTGTGTTTTGGCTGTTGTTTTGTGGATATCCCTTATAATAACTTTCGTTAGTCGCCGAATATGGGTTAACAGACGGATTATGTGGTGTTGACTGTCTAGGATTTTGTCCGTTGTTAGGAGGCGGAGTTTGCTGATTTTGCCTTGGAGGCGTTTGCGCTCTGCCTGGTTGTGGGTCATAATGACGGTTATTTGTGTTATTGTACGAGCCTTGTTTAGGGTGTGGTTGCTGTGGTCTTGATTGCTTTGGTGGTTCATACGGATTTCTTTGATTTGAACTATATGACCCTTGCTTAGGTGCGCCTTGTGGTTGTTGTGGGTTATAGTTATAATTATTATTTGGAGGATATACCGGTGGTGGTGGTGGATTTTTGCCTTGGTTTCCGTTTAGGTTTCTGCCAATTTCACCAGCTACCTCGTTTAAAACTTTTGAAGCTGTGTTCAAAGCTTCGCCGCCTAATTTATTTAACGCTTTATATGTTTGTGAATTTTTAAATTCATCTTCTAATGGTCTTTTGTCGCTCACAACTTCACCTCGTTTTACTTCTTCTAAATTATATATAGTTTTATTTTAAAGTTTATTACTCATTATGTCAAGGTAAATCGATATTATTTTTTATTTTTATGAATTATTTTACTAAAATGAGGCAACATATAGGTATAAATCTAAATTTTACAGCCAATTATTTGGTAAAAACACTTGGAGGAGTATTAATTTGAAATAAATTCCAAATTAATAAAACAAAAAAATTAATAATACTCTTATCATTCCTTATGCTTCGCATGATAAGAGTCGCACTTTTCACTAAATTTTGTGTCGATGCGAAGCGACGGAATGGAGTATTAATATGAAAAAAATTGCAATTATGTTATGTTCGATTATGATAACCATGAGCTTCACAGCTTGTTCGTTATTTATGGATGATGAAGAGAGTAGCATGGATAACAGCGTTACGCCAACACCTATGATAGAAAGCAGTGATGACGTGACATCTGAAATGCCTGATGATATTAGTCCTAGTCCAAGTACAGACCCTGAAATGTCAGGTGACACTACAGGTGACATGGAAGAGTCCGACCTAGCAAGCTACGCTGATACTATCAAGGAAACATACTCAGATGATTACAAGCCTGACAAAAAATTGAGTGAAGATGAAATTAATGAGAAGTTGAAAATAAGCAGTGATTTATACGAAGATATTCATGTGGAACATTCCACAGAAGAAGGGAACCCTGATATTTTTGTAGCAGTTAAAGCAAAAGAGGGCAAAGAAACTGAAATAGAAACCAAGTTAAACGAATATAAAGACAGTTTAAAAGCTGACACAGCGTATGAAAAATACGCAGATAAAATAGACTCAGCTGAGATATTCACAAATGGAAGCCACGTCTTTATGGTGCTTGTAGGCGCTGATGAATTCGAGGACGGTATGGACAACATGGCAGAAAATTATAAAACTGAGATTAAAAAAGGAGTAGACGCAATACAGTCTACCTTTCAATAATCCGTATTATTTTTCTGTATAAATTTTAATGGAGACGAGTTTTTTTGCTCGTCTCCATTATTGTCTAATTTTATTGCTTAAATCAATATTTTTTTACAACATCATGCATTTCTTGCCAGCAGTTTTCCATGTCGCTCACTAATTTAAACTGAGTTCTTGCTCTATCTAAATTTTGTCCGTCACGATGAACTTTAAAGTATACGTCACCCATTAAATAATCAGTTAGGAAACGAATACCACATTCTAGTGTCATCATTTTAGCGCCCCACGGCAAGTTGTCAATTTCTGTCTCGGTCAAGGCAGATTTAGCTGTTGATAAGTAACCTTTTGTGAAAACATCAAAAAGATGCAAGCTAAAGTTAACTTTTGACATATCTTTTTCGTCTTCAGCACAATCATTTGCACCAAAACGAATTGAATCACCAAAATCATTCAGGGATAAACCAGGCATAACCGTGTCCAAATCAATAACACAGATACCTTCTTTTGTCTTATTATCAAACAAAATATTGTTAAGCTTGGTGTCATTGTGTGTTACTCTTAATGGTAATTTGCCATCATTAAGTAAATCAACCAACACATGGCAATCTTTTTCTCTACTCAAAACAAAATCTATCTCCGCTTGAACATCTTTGGCTCTGCCAAGTTTGTCTTCGCTCAACGCTTTTTTAAATGTTTCTAAACGAGTAGGTGTGTGGTGGAAATTCGGTATAGTCTCGCAAAGAACAGAAGCATCAAAGTCGCTTAACATGTTTTGGAAATTACCAAAAACTGCTCCTACTGTATAGAAGTTTTCGTCGCTCTCTACTTTTTGCATACAGATAGTATCTTCAACAAAAACATACACTCTCCATGCATCGCCGTTATGGTCTTTTGCATACAATTCGCCGTCTTTTGTTTTAACAACAGTCAATGTTTCTCTTAATGTGTCTCCACCGTTTTTCTCTATAATATTTTTTAGAAATGAAGTAACATTATATATATTGCCCATCAATCCATCTACATCTGTAAATATGTTAGTATTGATTTTTTGCAAAATATATCTTTTTTCAACACCGTTTCTCACCAAAACTTGATAAGTTGTGTTGATATGTCCCTCGCCATACGGTTCTACTTCATATACATCATGGCCTAAATCGAATTTATCCGTTACTTCTCTTAGAATTTTTTCCATCATATCCTCCAGCAATTTTATTATTATATAATAAAAAACAAAAGCCCTAAGGCTTCTGTTTTATTAAGCTTTCAAAAAATCAGTCTATCTCAACTGAAACTTTTTGACCTGTTCTAGTAGCAGCAGCTCTCATAACAGTGCGAATAGCCTTAGCAATTCTGCCTTGTTTGCCGATAATTCTGCCCATGTCAGTCTCTGCTACATGCAAATGATAAACAGTTGTATCATCAACTGTCTCAGTTGTAACATTAACTTCTTCTGGTTTTTCTACTAAATCTTTTGCTATAGAAATAAGTAAATCTTGCATACTGGTAACCTCTCGATCTTAGTCGATAATTCCGTAGTTTTTAAACAATCTTTTTACTGTATCTGTAGGTTGTGCGCCTTTTTGCATCCAGTCTTTAGCTTTGTCTTCTTTAACTTTAACATCGCTAGGCTCTGTCATAGGATTATAATAACCGATTTCCTCGATAAATCTACCGTCTCTTGGGTAACGTGAATCTGCTACAACAATTCTGTAAAATGGGTTTCTTTTTGAGCCCATTCTTTTTAGTCTAATTTTAACCATTATAAAATTCCTCCATTTAATTATATATATTATCCATTAAGGTAATATCTTACATTCCAAGCGGATTTCCGCCCATTGGTCCACCACCTAAAAGATTTTTAGGTATTCTCTTTTTGCCTTTTTTGCCACTAAATTGTTTCATCATTTTTTGCACTTGCTTAAATTGGTTCAACAATCTGTTAACATCTTCAACCTTCATGCCACTACCAGCAGCAATACGTCTTTTTCTTTTTGCATCTATAATATCAGGTTTTGCTCTCTCTTGTTTTGTCATAGATAAAATAATAGCAGCATTTCTGTCCATTATTCTGTCATCTATGTCAACATCATCAAGATTTTTAACCCCTGGGATTTTCTCTAAAATTCCTTTTAATGGACCCATTTGCTTAACTTGTTGGAACTGCTCCAACATGTCGTTTAAGTCCATTTTGTTTTGCATAAGCTTTTCAGCAGTTTTCGCCGCCGCTTTTTCATCTATTTTAAGTTGAGCTTCCTCAATAAGAGTCATAACATCGCCCATGCCTAAAATTCTGCTTGCCATTCTGTCTGGGTGGAAAACTTCTAAATCATTGATTTTCTCGCCTGTACCAGAGAACTTAATTGGCTTACCTGTAACAGCTTTAATAGAAAGAGCCGCACCACCACGAGTGTCACCGTCTAGTTTTGTTAAAATAACACCTGTGATATCAAGTTTTTCGTCGAAAGTTTTCGCTACGTTTACTGCCTCTTGACCAGTCATAGAGTCAACAACCAATAATATGTCTGTAGGGTTAACTTCTGTTTTAATTCGTCTTAATTCTTCCATCAAGACTTCATCTATTTGTAATCGACCAGCTGTATCTATAATAACATAGTCGTTACCGTAATCTTTTGCGTGTGCAATAGCTTGTCTAGCAGTTTGCACAGGGTCTTGCGTACCTTTTTCAAAAACATGTGCGCCAGCTTGTTCACCAACAACTTGTAGCTGTTTAATCGCAGCTGGTCTATAAATATCGCCTGCTACCAAAAGAGGTCTATGCCCTTGGTTTTTAAGCATTAATGCAAGTTTTGCAGCATGTGTTGTTTTACCAGCACCTTGCAAACCACACATCATAATTATAGCCGGAGGTTTACTAGAAGTGTTAAGTCTCTCTTGTGTGCCACCCATTAGGTTACAAAGTTCTTCGTTAACAATTTTAACCACCATTTGCCCTGGTGTTAAACTTTCCATAACCTCAGAACCTATCGCACGCTCTGTAATCGTTGCTGTAAAATCTTTAGCAACTTTATAGTTAACATCTGCTTCAAGAAGAGCTAATCTAACCTCACGCATTGCTTCTTTAACATCTGCTTCGTTCAGTTTTCCTTTGCCTTTTAACTTTTTAAAAGAATTGGTCAGTTTGTCTACTAATCCTTCAAACGGCATATTCTCTCCCCCTTTAATCTCTAATATAATCTAATTGTTTTACTATATTATCAATACTATCACAAATCTCTTTATTATTTGTGAGATTTTTGACAGCTAATGCAGTTTTTGCTATATCATTTATACGCACTTCGTTTTCATTATACTTTTTAACAAGCATAAGTTTATCTTCCATATAAAAAAGCTGTTGTTCTGCTCTTTTAACGGCATCTCTCACGCCTTGCCTTGTTATATCAAGGTTTTCAGAAATCTCAGCAAGAGATAAGTCTTCGTTAACGTATAGGTCTAAAATGTCTTTTTGTTTGTCGCTTAATAGCTCTCCGTAAAAATCAAGAAGAATAGATACATTAAAATCTTTTGCCATATTACCTCCAAACAGCTGTAAAGTAAAATCCTTTACACCGACTTTTTGAATTATACTACAAACTTTTTTTATTGTCAAGCCTTTACAAAAAGTTTTTGATGTTGTACAATGATTGGATATATAATAGAAAAGGAAAATAAAATGATTTATTTTAATTGTGATTACACTGAGGGTGCTCACCCTAGTATATTGAAAAGCTTAACAGACACGAATTTTACCCAATATTTGGGTTATGGAGACGACGATCACACAAGAAATGCACAAAGATTAATTAAAGAAGCTATCGACTGCCCTACAGCTGACGTGCATTTTTTAGTTGGAGGAACTCAAGTTAATTTAACTTTTATTTCATCAGCATTAAGACCACACCAAGGAGTTATGGCTGCTACTACAGGGCACATCAGCACACACGAAAGTGGAGCGATTGAGGCAACTGGACACAAAGTTATTACATTAAATAGCGAAGCTAACGGCAAAGTGAGTGCAGAACTTGCTGAAAAATGCATAACTGAACACTTAAACGATGTTAACCACGAACATTCAGTTTACCCAAAAATGGTTTATATATCAAACTCAACTGAAAACGGCTGTGTTTACACAAAAAAAGAGATTAGTGAACTTAGCGAAGTTTGCAAAAAGTATAGTCTATATCTATATATGGACGGTGCAAGACTAGGCTATGCTTTGGCGTCTCCAAAAAGTGATTTAACTTTAGCAGATATAGCTAAGTATTGTGATGCTTTTTATATTGGAGGCACTAAAGTTGGCGCAATGTTTGGCGAGGCACTTGTTATTGTTAATGATAGTCTTAAAGACGATTTTAGATATATCATCAAGCAAAAAGGTGCATTAATGGCAAAGGGTTGGGTTTTGGGAACTCAATTTGAATGTTTGTTTACCGACAACTTATACATGCAAATATCAAAATCAGCTGTAGACAAAGCTTTTACTATCGCTTACGAGCTAAAAGCTATGGGAGTTGAATTTTTAGCAGAGCCTGAGAGCAATCAGATTTTCCCAATTTTCACAGACGAACAAGTTGAAAAAATTAACGAAAAATACGCTACTGCACTTTGGGAAAAACTAGGAGATAACAGAAACGCTACAAGAATTTGCACATCTTGGGCTACAACTGACATAAATGTACATAATTTAGTTAAAGATATTAAGGAAATTCTTTGCAAATAATGTTTACATAATACCTCATAAATGCTATAATTATGGGGTGTAAATAAAATTTTAAAAGGAAGTGTAACTATGAACGAGAAAAAACGTAAACTTTTTATTAGAGTAACAGCGATTGTATTGGCTGGATTAATGGTACTTTCTGCACTATCAGTAGTTATTTTTAGCCTTTAATTATAAAATGAACGGAGTAAATGATGAATAATTATTATCTAACAACTGCAATTGCATACACAAGTGGAAGACCACACGTGGGCAATACTTATGAGATTATTCTAGCAGATAGTATCGCTAGATTTAAACGTCAACAAGGATATAACGTGTTTTTCCAAACTGGAACAGACGAGCACGGACAAAAAAATGAAGAAAAAGCAGCTGCTAAAGGTGTTACACCTCAAGCTTATGTTGATGAAATCGCTGCTGTTATTAAAGATAATTTCGATAAAATGAACTTGTCTTACGATAAATTTATAAGAACAACTGACACTTACCACAAAGAGCAAGTGCAAAAAATCTTCAAAAAACTATATGACAAAGGCGATATTTACAAAGGTCATTACGAGGGTTTATACTGCACACCTTGCGAGAGCTTTTTTACAGAGAGCCAACTAGCAGACGGAAAGTGCCCAGATTGTGGTGGCGAAGTTAAACCTGCACAAGAGGAAGCTTATTTCTTTAAAATGAGCAAATATGCTGATAGACTTATCGAGCATATCAACAATCACCCAGAGTTTATTCAACCAGTTTCTCGTAAAAATGAGATGATGAATAACTTCTTAATCCCAGGACTTCAAGACCTTTGTGTGTCTAGAACAACTTTTAGTTGGGGTATTCCACTAAGCTTTGACCCAAAACATGTTACTTATGTTTGGTTAGATGCGCTTACAAACTATATCACAGGTATCGGTTACGATTGCGACGGAAATCATTCAGAGCAATTCAACAGCTTATGGCCTGCTGATTTACACCTTATTGGTAAAGATATTATACGTTTCCACACACTTTACTGGCCAATCTTCTTAATGGCTTTGGATTTACCACTGCCTAAGCAAATTTTTGGTCACCCTTGGTTATTGCAAGATGGTGGAAAAATGAGTAAATCTAAAGGTAATGTTATTTATGCAGATGACATTGCTGAACTTTATAGCGTTGATGCTACAAGATATTTTGTGCTACACGAGATGCCTTTTGACAACGACGGTACTATCACATGGGATTTACTTACAGAGCGTACAAACTCAGATCTAGCTAACACTTTAGGCAACCTAGTAAACCGTACAATCTCAATGTGTAACAAATACTTTGACGGTGTTGTTGTTAATGCAAATGTTTGTGATGAAATGGACGCTGACCTTAAAGAAGTTGTTAGTAGCGCAAAAGATAAAGTAGCTGCTAAAATGGATTTATTCAGAGTAGCAGATGCTATTACTGAGATTTTTGCTGTATTTAAAAGATTAAATAAATATATAGATGAAACTTGCCCTTGGGTTCTTGCTAAGGACGAGGCTCAATTCCCTAGACTACAAACAGTTTTATACAACTTGATTGAGGGTATTTCTGTTGGTGCTAACTTGCTTTCTTCTTTCTTACCTGCTACTTCAGAGAGCATTTTAAAACAAATTAACGCAGATGCTAGAAGCTATGACAGCCTAAGCGAATTTGGTTTATATCCAAGTGACAACAAAGTTACAGAAACACCTGAGATTTTATTTGCTAGACTTGACCCTAAAGAGATGAACGAAAAAATCGAAGCATTTATGGGCAAATATGTAACAGAAGAAGCTGTAGAAGAAGAGGAAGAAGTAGTAGTTCCTCAAATCGGTATAGAAGATTTCTTTAAAGTTAACATAAAAGTTGGCGAAGTTTTAGAGTGCGAAAAAGTTAAAAAATCTAAAAAGCTTCTAAAATTCTTGATTAATGACGGCAAAGGTACAAGAACAATTGTCTCTGGTGTGGCTCAGTGGTATGACCCAGCAGATTTAGTAGGCAAAAAAGTTTTGTTTGTTGCAAACCTAAAACCTGTTAAACTTTGTGGAATTGAAAGCAACGGTATGATACTTTCTTCTGAAGATAAAGAGGGTAACATTCAACTTCTTAACGCAGATACACATCCGACAGGAGCGGTTATAGGATGATTTTTGATTCACACGCACATTATGACGACGCACGTTTTGATGAAGACAGAGACGAGCTACTTTCTAAAGTGCTACCATTAAAAGGTGTTGTCGGCATACTTAACTGTGCTTCTACCTTTGATAGTATCGATAAAACCTTAGAGCTATCAAGTAAACATCCTTATCTATATTCAGCTTTGGGAATTCACCCAGAGTGCGCAAACGACCTACCTAGTGATTATATTAGCATAATTAAAAAGAAAGTTTTAGCTGACGAAAAAGTTATTGCTATCGGTGAGATAGGGCTTGATTATTACTATGCTGATGTGTGCCCAAAAGAGGTGCAACACAAGGTTTTTACTGAGCATTTAGAGCTTGCAAAAGAGCTTGATATGCCTGTGGTTTTGCATGATAGAGATGCTCATGGCGACATGTTAGACTACTTGAGAAAATACAAGCCTAGAGGTGTTTTACATTGCTTTTCAGGCTCTGTAGAAATGGCTTTAGAAGCTGTTTCTCTAGGTATGTATATAGGCATTGGTGGCGTGGTAACATTCACCAATGCAAAGCATTGCCCAGATGTTGTAAAGGCAATCCCACTTGATAAACTTCTTTTAGAAACCGATTGCCCTTATATGGCGCCTGTTCCTTTTAGAGGAAAAAGAAACGATTCTTCTCTTATACTTCATATTGCGGAAAAAATAGGAGAGCTTCGTGGAATTAGCGCAGAAGAAGTCGCTTATACTTGCAGAAATAATGTTAGAGATTTGTTTGGTGTATAATTTTCAATGTAACATCACATAAAAATCATTGATAAATACTTAAATACGTGGTATAATTGTAAGATTAAATCCTGTTTATACATGAAAGGTTAGTGAGTTATGGGTATATTAGCAGCACTTTTTGGTAATTACAGCAAAAAAGAGCTTAAAAGAATACAACCATTGGTTAATAAAATATTATCATTAAGAGAAAAATACGAGAAAATGAGCGAAACAGAACTTCGTGGTCAAACCGAAGTTCTTAAAAAGCGTCTAAAAGGTGGAGAAACTTTAGACGACATTTTGCCTGATGCATTTGCTACTTGTTCAGAGGCTGCATGGCGTGTTTTAGAGCAACGTCCATACAAAGTGCAGTTAGAGGGCGGTATCATATTGCACCAAGGTAGAATTAGTGAGATGAGAACTGGTGAGGGTAAAACCCTTACCTCTACTTTGCCAGCGTATTTGAACGCACTTTCTGGCAAAGGTGTTCACGTTGTTACAGTTAATGAATACCTTGCAAGCCGTGATGCTGACTTAAACGGTAAAATTTATCGTTACTTAGGTCTTACAGTTGGCACAATTCGCAACTCATTAAACAAAGACGAGAGACGTGCAGCGTATGCTTGCGACATCACTTATGGTACAAACAATGAACTAGGCTTTGATTATCTAAGAGATAACATGGTGACTTATAAGAAGAACAAAGTTCAACGTGGCCACAACTATGCTATTGTTGACGAAGTTGACTCTATCTTGATAGATGAGGCTAGAACACCTCTTATTATCTCTGGTGCTGGTGCAAAAGTTACAGATTTATATGCAAAAGCAAACACTTTTGCTAGAACCTTAAAACACATTGCAGTTGCTGAAACTAACGATAAAGAGGATCACGACGAACTATATGATTCTTACGATTATTTAGTTAATGAGAAAGCAAGAAGTGCTACGCTTACAAAAACTGGTATCCACAAAGCAGAGAGCTATTTCGGCGTGGATAACTTAACCGACCCAGATAACATTACTTTGCAACACCATATCAACCAAGCTATCAAAGCATACGGCACAATGAAACGTGACGTTAACTATTTGGTAAAAGATGGCGAAGTTGTTATTATAGATGAATTTACGGGTAGACTAATGAACGGTAGACGTTATAACGAAGGTCTACACCAAGCGATAGAAGCAAAAGAGGGCGTAAAAATCGCTAACGAAAATAAAACTTTAGCTACTATTACATTCCAAAACTACTTTAGACTATACACAAAACTTTCTGGTATGACAGGTACAGCGCTTACAGAAGAAGCTGAGTTTGGCGAGATTTACAAACTAGACGTTGTGGAAATTCCAACAAACAAACCTATGGTACGTGAGGATTGCTCTGACGTTGTTTATAAAACAGAGAAAGCTAAGTACAACGCAGTTATTGACGACATTGTAGAGCACCACGAAAAAGGACAACCTGTTCTTGTTGGTACTGTAACTGTTGAAAAATCTGAGCTTTTAAGCAAAATGCTGAAAAAACGTGGAGTTAAACACGAAGTATTGAATGCGAAATTCCACGAAAAAGAAGCTGAAATTGTTGCGCAAGCAGGTAAAAAAGGTGCTGTTACAATCGCTACTAACATGGCTGGTCGTGGTACTGACATTATGCTTGGTGGTAATGCAGAGTTCATGGCGATGTCTGATTTAAGAAAACAAGGCTTAACAGAAGATTTGCTTGAAGAAGCGAATGGTTATGCAGAGACAGATAACGAAGACATCATCAACGTGCGTAAACTGTTTGCAGATTGCAAAGCACAGCACAAAAAAATTATAGATAAAGAAGCTAAAGACGTTGTTGAGGCTGGCGGTCTTTATATCATCGGTACTGAAAGACACGAAAGCCGTCGTATAGATAATCAGCTTAGGGGCCGTGCTGGTCGTCAAGGTGACCCTGGTAAAACACGTTTCTATCTATCATTAGAAGACGATTTAATGCGTCTATTTGGTGGCGACAGAGTTAGTGGCATTATGGATAGGCTAAATGTTGATGAAAACATGCCTATTGAATCTGGAATTATATCTTCTACTATAGAAAATTCACAGAAAAAAGTAGAGGGTAGAAACTTTGCTATAAGAAAAAATGTTTTACAATATGATGACGTTATGAACCGTCAACGTGAGTTAATCTATGACCAAAGAAATAAGGTTCTAGACGGCGACAACGTTAAAGAGCAAATTCTGAAAATGATTACAGACGACATTGAAAGCAATGTAGAACTTTATATGTCTAAAGAAGTTATCAAGGACGAATGGGACGTATCTAGTCTTAGAAATCATTATTTAGGTTGGATTTTAAGCGAGACTGACATGCATTATACTCCAGAAGAAATTGAAGAATTAGAGCAAAAAGAAGTTATCGATTTTATCGAGAAAAAAGCTTTTTCAATCTACAATTCAAAAGAAAAAGAGTATGGTTCAACAGTTATGCGTGAAGTAGAACGTGCAATTCTTCTTAAAAATGTTGATGCACAATGGATGGATCATATCGACGCAATGGACGAGCTTAAAAACGGAATTAGACTTAGAAGTTATGCTCAAAAAGACCCAGTTGTTGAGTACCGTTTAGAAGGCTTTGACATGTTTGACCAAATGATTTTAGCAATTAGAGAAGCAACAGCTAAAATGATGCTAACATTCAGACTTCGCACACCAGAAGCACCAAAAAGAGAAGAAGTAGCTAAAGAGACTTCTGCAAAAGGTGCAGATGACGGAAGCACTGTTAACAAACCTGCTGTAAACAAAGATAGAGTAGGACGTAACGATTTATGCCCTTGTGGCAGTGGCAAAAAATATAAAAAATGTTGTGGACAAAACAATTAATTTAGGAGCAAATATATGAAGAAGATCTCTGTTTTATTAAGTATTATTTTAATTTCACTCTGTTTTACATCTTGCACAGCAGAAAGCCAAGATTTTAATGCGTATGGTTATATAAAAGCTGTTTTAGATAACACTTATAAAGCAGATTTCGACGGATTTGTAGAAATGACAAACAGCAGTGACGGCACTGCTGAGGAAAATCATTCCTCTGTTATTAACAACTATGTTGTAAAGTTTTTTGAGAAATACGGTGTTAACCCAAGTGATGAACAAATAACAGAGCTAGGCGAAGTTATTAAAAAAATGCTGTTATCAGCACAATATACCGTGCAAGAGCAAACCGAGACTACTAACGGATATTCAGTTGTTGTTGCGTATTCACCAATATCAAATATGCTGGATTTAGACAGTGATATCAGAGATATTGTAGATAACTCTGGTGATTATCACTACCTAACAGGTGCGCCGTTTATTGATGAAATCATTGATTTGTGTGACGCTTCTGCAAATAATGTCGATTATTTGAGCGAAGAACAATTCACTTTTGAAGTATTAGTGGCTTCTAATCGAACTGTGTCTATGAACATAACCCTTTTCGATATATTAGATGACTTAATCTTACCAATGTAGTATTAAATTATTAAGCATTACAACCAAGACTAACTACCACGCATATAACTTAATTAATTAGACGGATAGTATCGTACTATCCGTCTTTTCTGTTTACAGTGATTATGCGATACATCCCAATGGTAGGGCGATGGCTCTGCTCTTGCCGAGGATTTATGTTAAGATAATCTTGCTTAATCACCTCTATTGATGTATAATCGTAGTAAATAGTACATATATAATGGAAGGGATTTTAATATATGGTGATTAAACGAATTAACAACTTGGTGCAGTTGATATAATCTGATAGCAGATTGTGCCAAGATATAGAAACTTGTTATCAGTTGACTGCACTTTTTGATTTAATTTTATATTAATATTGAAAAGGAGTTAATAACAATGAATTATAACAAACTAAAAAAAGAATGGACAATAGAAGAAAATTACAGTTTTAAAGGGTGGGATTTTACGCATATAACTGATAGATGGGAAAATGAGAAATTACTATGGAACTATGATAGTATTGTAAGGAAGTATCTAAAAAAATCACATTTACTATTAGACATGGGAACTGGTGGTGGTGAATTCCTTTTATCTCTAAATCACACATATCACCTAACTTATGCAACAGAAGGCTATCTTCCTAATTTTGAACTGTGTAAGAAAACTTTAGAACCTTTAGGGGTTAAGCTTGAATATGTTGACAGTGATAATATCTTGAATTTTAGTTCAAATAAATTCGATGTTGTAATTAACCGACATGAAGAATTTGATTTGACAGAAGTAAATCGTGTATTAAAAAGTGGTGGTTATTTCATCACCCAGCAAGTCGGCATAAAAAATGGTAATGATTTAACAAAAAAAGTTCTAGGAGAGTTTACCCCAGTATTTTCGACCCACCATTTTGACACTTACTTAGCCAAATTAAAAGATTTTGGATATGAAATACTTTTTTCAAATGAAATGTTTCCCAAAATAAAATTTTATGATGTTGGAGCATTAGTATACTATGCAAAAATAATTGAATGGGAATTCCCAAACTTTAGCGTTGAAAATCACTTTGATAATTTGTGCAAATGCCAACATGAGGTAGAAGAAAATGGATATGTTTCTGGAACTGAGCATAGATTTATTATAGTTTGCAGAAAACCATAACATAATAAAATTAATATAAGAATAAGCTGACACTTTTTTAAGCGTCAGCTTATTTTTTTATTCGAATATCCGTCTTTTCTGTTTACAGTGATTATGCGATACATCCCAATGGTAGGGCGATGGCTCTGCTCTTGCCGAGGATTTATGTTAAGATAATCTTGCTTAATCACCTCTATTGATGTATAATCGTAGTAACGAGTATATATAATATGGAGACTACATAAAATGAAATGTGTGTACAAAATTGCCACCCTAAAAGAACTGGAGTTAATCTGGGATATGAATATTAGGAAAAACGTTGACGATAAACGTTGGATTGCTTGGAGAAGACAGTATATACAATATAACATTAACAAAATGGCTCATACTTTTTGTGTGATTATAGATGATATTCCAGTAGGTGAAGGAACTTTAATTTTATCTCCTGAATGTGTAGCAATACAAAACCGAACTGCACTTGCGAACAATCTAACAACTGCAAATATAAACGCTTTGAGAATATCAAAAGATTTTGAGGGATGTGGACATATATCAAAACTTGTGCATACCATAGAATTGTATGCAAAAAGCATAGGATTGAGAGAACTTACTATTGGTGTAGAAGCAAAAGAAACAAGAAATTTATCCATATATCTACATTGGGGATATAATAAGTTCATTATGTCTGAAGTTGAAAATAATGAACTAATTTTATATTACAAAAAACTGCTGTGATAACTATCTTTACGGGCATTTAACATAGGATAAAACTCTATAGCATTATGAGTTCAAACCAAACGCAAACAAGCTGACACTATAGTTATGTGTCAGCTTGTCTCTTTATCTATTAATACATTCCACCCATATCCTGTGCCATTGGTACTGGTGGGTTTTTCTCTGGGATATCTGCCACTAAGCTCTCTGTTGTTAAAACAGTAGAAGCTACTGAAGAAGCATTTTGCATTGCTGAACGAGTAACTTTAGTAGGGTCTACGATACCGAACTTAATCATATCGCCAAACTCCTCTGACAATGCGTTGTAACCAAAGCCAACTTCGCCTTTAGAAACAACTTTATCAACAATGATAGAACCCTCGATACCAGCATTTGTTGCGATTTGACGAAGTGGAGCTTCTAAAGATTTTAGAACAATAGTAGCACCTGTTTTCTTGTCGCCCTCTAGTGTCTCTACAAACGCTTTAACAGCAGGGATAGTATCGATTAAAGCAGTACCACCACCAGCTACGATACCCTCTTCTACAGCTGCTTTAGTAGCTGCTAGCGCATCTTCAATTCTTAGCTTGCGTTCTTTCATCTCTACTTCTGTAGCTGCACCAACTTTGATAACTGCCACACCACCAGCTAGTTTAGCTAGTCTCTCTTGTAGTTTCTCTCTGTCAAAGTCAGATGTTGTAACCTCGATTTGGCTTCTGATTTGACCAACTCTTGAACTGATAGCATCTTTATTGCCAGCACCATCAACAATGATAGTGTTCTCTTTGTCTATTTTGATTTGTCTAGCTCTACCAAGTTGCTCAATAGTAGTCTCTTTAAGGTCTAGTCCTAGTTCTTCTGTAATAACTTGACCACCTGTTAGAGTAGCGATGTCGATAAGCATTTCTTTTCTTCTGTCGCCAAAACCAGGTGCTTTAACACCAACACAAACAAATGTGCCACGTAGTTTGTTAAGAATAATTGTTGTTAGAGCTTCGCCCTCGATATCCTCTGCAATGATAACAAGTTTTTTACCACTTTGAACAATTTGCTCAAGCACTGGTAAAATTTCTTGAATGTTGCTGATTTTTTTATCTGTAATCAAGATATAAGCGTCATCGATAACAGCTGTCATTTTGTCTGTATCTGTTACCATGTAAGGAGTGATGTAACCTCTGTCAAACATCATACCCTCAACAACTTCGCTGTATGTCTCTGCTGTTTTGCTTTCTTCAACAGTGATAACACCATCGCTAGTTACTTTTTCCATTGCGTCTGCAATCAATCTACCGATAGTCTCATCACCTGATGAAACAGCTGCAACTCTAGCAATGTCTTCTGTGCCACTAACTTTTTTGCTATTTTTAATAACAGTCTCAACTGCAACGTTAGCTGCCTCTTGAATACCACTTCTTAAAACCATTGGATTCGCACCAGCAGTTACGTTTTTCATACCCTCTTTAATGATTGTTTGAGCAAGCAAAGTAGCTGTAGTAGTACCGTCACCTGCAACATCATTAGTTTTTGTAGCTACTTCTTTAACAAGAGCTGCACCCATGTTTTCGAATGCGTCTTCAAGTTCGATTTCTTTAGCTATAGTAACACCGTCGTTTGTGATAAGTGGTGCGCCGAATTTTTTGTCTAGCATTACATTTCTGCCTTTAGGGCCTAATGTAATTTTAACTGTATCGCTTAATTGGTCTATACCACTTAAAAGAGCTTTTCTAGCGTCTTCACCATAAATAATTTGTTTAGCCATTCTTATATCCTCCTATTATTCAACAACTGCTAAAATGTCAGATTGTCTTACTATCGTATACTCTACACCGTCAACTTTAATCTCTGTACCAGAATATTTGCTTGTGATAACTTTGTCGCCAGCTTTGATATACATATCAACTTGGTTGCCCTCAACCAAACCACCAGGTCCAACTGCTATAACGTCAAAAACTTGTGGTTTTTCTTGTGCAGAGCTTTGAAGCACGATACCACTTTTTGTTGTTTCTTCAACTTCTTGAAGTTTAATTAATACTTTGTCAAGTAAAGGTTTTACTACCATATAGACACCTCTTTATATTTATTATTTTATTTCATGTTTTAGCACTCTACAATTTAGAGTGCCAAATATATTTTAATACTTAATACGTTTAAAATCAAGTAAAATAAGGACAATTAACCAAAGTTTACATTTTGTTCATATTTGCATGGTAAAATTTAAAATATACAGAACATAATTATGTTAACTATTTATAAGAAAATTTGTAGCTACTGTTGTATTTTGATTACCATCACATCTAAAGTAAACTTGCTTAAATACTTTTGTTGATGTATAATTGCCATATAAAATCTTTATATTAGATGGTGTAATAAAATGTGTGATAAACTAATGAAGCAACTAAGTTTTTTAGTTGAAATTGATAAAATGAAGAGTATCTATCGCCAAACATTTCTGATTGATAAATCACGTGCAGAAACAGATGCTGAACATTCTTGGCATTTTGCACTTATGGCTCAAACATTATTTGAGTATTGTGAAATAGACGGTGTAAATATTGACAGAGTTGTTAAAATGGCTTTAGTTCATGATTTAGTGGAAATATATGCTGGTGATACTTTTGCGTATGATACAGAGGGAAACAAAAGCAAAGAAAAACTCGAAAAAGACTCAGCAACTAAGCTTTTCTCTATTTTACCTATAGAACAAGGTACAGAGTATCGACAATTATGGGAGGAGTATGAAGCAACTAGTACTCCTGATGCAATATACGCTACAGCTATTGATAAGTTTCAGCCTTTTATAGCTAATTATTACAGCGGTGGACAACCTTGGCTTAAACATGGCATAAATGCAAGCATGGTAAGAGAGCGAATACAGTTTGTTAAAGATGTTATGCCAAAATTGTCAGAGTTTATCGACAATGTTATTCAAGACAGTATTGAAAAAGAATATTTAAAGAATTGAACACACTCAAAATAAAACAAGCTGACACTTCCATGAGGTGTGAGCTTGTTTCTTTGCGTTCTATCAATAATTTTCACATAGTTTGTATGTTATCCAAAAACTTCTCTGCATAATCTCTTGCCTGTTTCTGTGCTCGCTAGTCCACCCTCGGCAGTTTCTTTTAATGTTTGAGACATCACATCGCCTACTTTTTTCATTGCCCAAATAACTTCATCTACTGGAATTGCACTCTCTATCCCTGCAAGAGCCAATTCTGCTGCAACAAATGCGTTAGAGACACCTGATGCATTTCTTTTTATGCAAGGTATTTCAACCAATCCGGCTACAGGGTCGCACACTAAACCTAATATGTTTTTTAGAGCAATCGCTGCAGCGTGTGCAATTTGCCTAGGAGTTCCACCACACAGGTCAACAAGTGCCGCCGCAGCCATTGCGCTAGCAGAGCCACATTCAGCTTGACAACCTCCCTCTGCACCAGAGATACTTGCTTTGTTTGCAATAACTATTCCTATAGCAGACGCTGTGAAAAGCGAATATACAAGCTCATCATCACTTATATTTCTGTCCTCAGCAATGGTTAATATAGCTGCAGGCAAAATTCCACAACTGCCAGCAGTAGGTACTGCAACGATTTTTCCCATGCAAGCGTTTGTTTCTGATACAGACAGTGCCTTTGCTAAGGCAGTGCCAAACAATTTACCACAGATATTTCTACCATTTTGTACAGCTTCGTTCATTTTATACGCATCACCACCTGTTAGACCACTAACAGATCGTGTGTCTTTATTCAAACCTTTTTCTACAGATTTTTTCATTATATTCAAGGTTTGTTTCATTTTGCGAAACACTTCATCTCTGTCAGTTTCTAATATCTCGGTTTGAGACAAAAGTATCATTTCACCAAAAGGTATGCCACTTTCTTCTGCACACAGTACCAATTCTTCTATTGAGTCATACTTCATTTTAGTCCTCTTTCTTATAACGCTTTTAAATAAGTAATATCAAATATATTGCTGTTTTCTAATATAATATTCTTAATATCTTCATCAAACTTGCCGTCAATTTCTATAGTCATAACAGCAATTCCACCTTTTTTATCTCTGTGTAAAGAAAAACCTTTGATGTTAACTCCGTTGCTACCTAAAATATTAGATACTACACCAATCATACCTGGGATATCTTTATGTGGAATAATAAGTGTGTCATATTTTCCGTCAATAGATACTGGGTTACCGTTAACTTCCTTTAAAACGATGTTTCCACCACCGACTGAAGAACCAACCACTGTAACCTCTTTGCCAGAAACACCGATTAGTGTAATCTTCATTGTGTTAGGGTGAGAATTCTCAATCTCGCCAGTCAAAAAGTTTATATCAATACCCATGTTTTGGGATATAACAATGCTTTTTGGTATGCTCTCATTATCGGTATCCATTCCAAGAATACCTCCAATAACTGCAATATCTGTTCCGTGACCTTTGTACGTTTTAGCAAATGAACCTGAAAATAGTATGCTAACTTTCTTTGGTTTTTCGCCAAGCACTACCCCAGCATACAAGCCAATTCTTACAGCTCCAGCAGTGTGCGAGCTAGACGGACCTATCATTATAGGACCAATTATATCAAATGAATTTAACATTATTGAAATATGCCATTTTTATCGCATAAGTTGTTAGTATTAATTTTAGTACGATAAAATACCTTTCTTTTTTTAATTATCTCTACAAATAATCTACCTTTAATAATAGTATTATTATCACCATTTTGCAAGCAAATTTTACTATTTTTTCAAAAAAACAGGCTGAAATCTTTTGATTATGATTTCAGCCTGACCTTATATAATTTTCTATAATTTAACAGCTCTAGTAGCAAAAAAACATGGGATGTTCAATTCATGTAGTCTGCCACTGCCATTTGTGTCTTCGTATAAATCTGTTAGCGTAAACCCAGCCTCTAATTGCCCACCTATTTGTTCTTCCAATGTGTGAGAGAACTGCACTCCCTCATCATCCTTTTGTAATAGTTCCATTTGGCTTTGATTTTTTAATGGGTTAAACGGAAATGTATTTACAATTCGTTCTTCATCATTTGTGAGAAAATTCATACCGTTATCTAAGCCAGAAACCAAGATACCACCTTTTTTTAAGATACGATAACACTCTTTAAAGATTGATTTTACATCTTCAACATAACAGTTGGAAACAGGGTGAAAGATAATATCAAAACTTTCGTCGTCAAAAGGTAGTGTTTTAGTCATATCGTAATGGATAATATCTATGTCATAACCCTCACGCTCTGCCACCATAGCCTCTGACTCTAGTTGCAGTTTAGAATAATCTAACACAGTGCACTTTGCTTTTAAAGCCGAAAATATAGGCATTTGTTGACCTCCACCAGATGCAAGCCCTAATATCTTCAAGTTTTCTATAGAGTTTGGAAACCACTTTTTAGGCATAGTTTTAGTAGGAGTTAGGTATACACCCCAGTTACCGTTAAGTGCCTCTTTATATATCTCTGTTGTAATAGGCTTCCCCCATTCCCAACCGTCTTGTACCCATTTATCTATAGTCTCAGAATTTATTTGCTGATAATCCATCTTTATTCTCTCTTTTCTATATAAGCTAATCCTTCGTGCGTTATGATTAAAAATATTACTTTCATATCTGTGTCTAAAAACGCCATATCCACCTGTGTAAATTCATCATTAAACTTAACATTGTTTTCATCTGTGTTTATAAAAATATATCCGAATGATTTAATGTAATTATAAAACTCAAGATTAAATTCAAATGTGTAAACAGGCATTTTATTATGATGTTTAGAACCAAAAAACTTATTATTCATACTTTGGTCTATAAGTTTCATTTTCTCTTTTGCAATTAATATTACTTTATCGTTATCATCAAAAGAATGAAACAGTTTAACGTATTTTATCTTAGGTTTCAGTGACAATAATAATTGTCTGTATTCATCTTTTGTATTAAAGGTAACAGGTTTTAATTTGCT
>CAYJKT010000036.1:0-24870 GCA_964370775.1 uncultured Eubacteriales bacterium
CCTACATTTATCTGTCAATTTGACGAAAATTATTTTATTACGTCACAGCCTCTTTTCTGTTACTTATTTACATTTTTATAGAAAAAGTATGAACTTATGAATATCACTGTAGTTGTTATAATCATAGTAGCTATAAACACGGTAAAGTTAGCAGGTGCAGGCAAGAGTATGCATAACATGCTTATTATTCCACATGCAACAAACGCTTTACCACCAAACCTATGTGTTTTCAGCCAAACTTCTTCACTAGATAGCGTCCAAGCTGTTCTTATTCCAAAGGTATAGTTTTGTTTAGCTTTTGGCAAATAGTTGCCTATAAAAATAAACAGCAAACCTAAAACTAATAACATAACAAGTGAAATATTAACAGTAAATAATTCAAGAGCTGTTATCATTGTGATAGCAAAAACTATATCTAAAAATATGATAATAAATATTTTAAATCTACCATAAAACATATCGAATTTCTTGAAGTTCTCTTTTTTAGGGTCAACTTTAGGTAAAATGTAAAATAATATTACAAGTACTAACGGCAGAGCACTAAGCATGAAAACCTCATTTTTGCTACCATAATTATCTACTTCACCATACACATTAAAATGTATTGGAATTTGCTCTGGCAGTGAACTATAAAGAAGTACATAAGCGATTATAGGGATAAGTGCTAGTATAAATGCTATTATTGTTGTGCTTTTACTGTTTTTCATTTTCGTCACCTCTTAAATCTTGAAACCATGCTAGTATCTCTTCGATAACACTCACATTTAGTTCATAATAGATATACTTTCCTTTTTTTGTGTCGTTAATTAAATCTGCTTCTTTCAAAATAGATAAATGATGCGATATAGTAGCACCACTGCTATTAAAATTTTCTCCAATCTCGCCAGCAGTTAGAGTTTTAGATTTTAACAGCTTTAAAATTTGTCGCCTTGTTGGGTCGGACATTGCTTTCATAGTGTTTTGAAAACTCATGCTTACCTCCTTGTTTATATCATTTAGATAATCATCTAAATATATTATATGCTTAAATTTTGGAATTGTCAAGAACATTTTGATAATTATCTAAATGTTCTTTCACACAAAAATAAACCTCAAAAGTAACTTATCTTGAAACTTCTGAGGTTTTAAATATTTTTTAAACTTTTTTTAACTTAGCAAAATTTGCACCTAGCAATTTAGTTCCTGCTTCAAAAGCTATCTCTAACAAGGTGTCATTTCCCATTGGTCTTGTGGATAATATAACTCCCTCGCCAAAAGTTTTGTGCATTACGTGGTCGCCCTCGCTGTAGCTATCAGTAGATTTCACACTCGCCTTTGGTTTATACATATTAGCTGTGTTAACTTGGTTATTATATGTCTGTGCACTCCCTTGTGATGAGAAAGAAAACGAGCTTTGCTCTCCTTTTTTCTCTACTAATTCGTCTGGCAATTCCTCTGCAAATACAGAAATCTGATTTCTTGCAGTTGTTCCAAACAGCAACCTTTTCTGTGCTCTTGATATAAACAGCTTCTCTTTTGCTCTTGTCACTGCTACATACGCTAATCGTCTTTCTTCCTCCAAATCTGTGTTGCCAAAACTTCTATTAATGGAAGGAAAAATCCCCTCTTCCCACGCTGGCAAGAATACCAGAGGGAATTCCAAACCTTTTGCGCCGTGAATTGTCATAAGCTTAACTGCGTCACTGTTTGCGTCTATGCTATCCACCTCTGTGTACAGTGCGATTTCTTCTAAATATGCGGAAAGTTCTGGTAGTAACTCTTGTCTTTCTGCCTCTTTTTCAAAACGAACGATACTACTTTTTAACTCCTCTAAGTTTTGAGCTTTTTCTTCTGCTTTTTCTGGGTTATCGTCCTCTAAAAACTTGTAATAATCTATATCTTCTATTATTCTGTCGAACAATTGAGATATTGAATTATCATGAGAAAATTCTATCCAAGAAAAAACTAAATCTGCAAACGCCTTTAATTTTTTAGAAGCCTTTGCTATCATCGGATATTCGTCGGCATTTTTTATGACTTCAAACATAGATATTCCTAATGAGTTCGCTATTTGCGCAACATTATCTACAGTGGTTGTTCCTATAGCTCTTTTAGGTCTGTTAATTATCCTTTTCAGCCTTATTTCATCACCTGTGTTGTTTATCACACACAAATAAGCCAAAATATCCTTTACCTCTGCCCTGTCATAAAATCGTAGTCCACCCCACACCATGTATGGAATTCTTCGTGATTGCAAAGTTGTCTCTATGATAGACGACAATGCACCCATTCTATATAAAATTGCAATTTCAGAATAATTTCTGCCGTCTCTTACATCTTCAGCAATTTGCTCTGCTATTTTTTGTGCTTCTTCTCTTTCGTCAGTCGCTGTTAGCAGAGTAATTTTGTCGCCTTCGCCGTTACCAGTCCAAAGGTTTTTACCTTTTCTCTGTGCATTGTTCAGAATGATATTATTAGCGCAATCCAAAATATTTTGAGTAGAACGGTAATTTTGCTCTAACTTTATGGTCTTTGCATTGCCAAAAGTATCTTCAAAAGATAAAATATTCTCGATAGTAGCACCACGGAATTTATATATACTTTGGTCATCATCACCCACAACACAGATATTCTCATTGCCACTAGCAAGCATTTTCACAAGCATATATTGAGCATGGTTAGTATCTTGATATTCGTCAACCATAAGGTATTCAATTCTATTTTGATAATACTCTAGTACATCTGGGCAATCCTTAAAAAGCTTAACTGTGTTAACAATCAAGTCGTCAAAATCCATTGCATCAGATGCTTTCAGCCTTTCGCTATACAGCTTATATACTTTTGCAATTTCTGCTAATCTAAAATCGTATCCAATCTCTTTTTTAAACTCATCAGCATTTTTAAGTTCATCTTTAGCTTTTGATATTTCTGATATAACACTTTTGATAGACACTGATTTTTCTGATATATTCAACTCTTTCAAGCATTCTTTAATTAGCCTTTTGCTGTCATCGCTATCATAAATTGTAAACCTGTTAGAGTACCCTAGTCTGTCTGCATTGTATCGTAAAATTTTAGCACAGCTAGAGTGAAAAGTTGACGCCCAAACTTCGTTATTTTCTTCTCCAAGCATTGCAGATAATCTTTCTTTAAGCTCTGCCGCTGCCTTATTTGTGAAAGTGATTGCCATAATCTTCCACGGTTTAACAGGGCGAACAGCTAACACTTGAACACTTCTATCACTAAGTTCACATTCTCCATTTATATAACTTTCAATATTATGTATATCTTCTTCACCAAGGTCAAATGGCACATAATCAGAATTATACGCATCGCCAAACTTAATTAAATTTGCAATTCTGTTTACTACAACAGTAGTCTTACCACTGCCTGCACCTGCTAAAATCAAAAGAGGACCTTTTGTTTGAAATATAGCTTCTCTTTGTTTATCGTTCATTTTAGAGAACTGTTTCTCTAACGCTTTTTTTCTTAAATCTATAAAATTAACTGACATTATACGCTCCTTTAAACATTCTACTACTATATTACAATAAATACAGATTTTTTTCAATATATATATTTTTTACTTGAATATGATAGAGCATTAGCGTTATAATAAAAGAAAAACAAAGGAGACTGTTATGCAAACTAATTATACTGTAAAACACACGAATACGGACATTATTTTTGAGGGTGACAGTGGAGAAAAGTTGGCTTTTGTTAGCTTTAATGTAAAAGATAATGTGTATGAACTTTACACCACTCAAGTATCAGAAACATTGCGTGGCATGGGAATTGCTGGAAAGCTAATGGAGCTATTTTATGAGAGATGCAAAAAGGACGGCGTGAGAGCCGTCCCAGTTTGCAGTTATGCTGTAAAATGGTTTGATAAAAACGGTGACAAAAGAGATATATTAGCTTAATTACACACCTTCTACCTCATTATTATCAAACGTGTTTTCCTCACCTGTTTTAATAAAATCTGTGCTGATATTTACTGTAAGAAAATCTTTTTCAAAGGTATCTATCAGCATATTTTTATGCTCTTTGTAAAAATCTGTCTCTTCTCTATATAATATTTCGCTAAAACCAAAAAAATCAGATTTCTCTACCATTTTGTTGGAGAAACATTTTTCTATCAGTTGTTTGTACTGTTCTTCTAAACTTTTTTCTAAATCTTCATAGCTTAAATCAGTTATGTTTAATGGAACTGAGGCTATGACTACTTTTAGTTCAATGTCCGTAGTAAAGGACACTTTATCATCATTAATTTCACTTTTAATTTTTGTATTAGCGCCCATGATTTCAAGTGTAATATCTCCACCATTTACATCTTCTACAACAAAATCTTGATTTTTCAATTCACCACTTATTGCTAAAAATGCTTTTGTCATATCTTCGTCTAAAGTATCCACTAATTTGTAATCATAAAAAACTGCCGACCTGTTTGCTATAATTTCATCTTCTTTAATTTCAAGCAATGGTACTAAGGCTGACTTTGACTCACCCAGCATATCGTTAATGAAATCCATAACACAATTTTCTACAGTCTTTCCCTGATTTTCTTTGTTGTCTGTTGTATTTAATATTGTTTCTGAACTCAATAAGTCATCGTTTTTTTCAAATTCGAGTATACTAGATGCTTCTTCAGAAGATATATAAACGCTTACACTAGGCTTAGCTTTAAAATATCTCACAAAAAAATCCATAGCGTCATTCAAGCCATTTTGCGACGCTCCTTTACCATATACAATGTAATCTGCCGATGAGTACAAAGGTATTTGTCCACTGGATAATGATATTTTATTTAACGCGTCAAACACTGTATCTCCTACAACTGTAAAGTTTTTTTCATTGTTTTCACCCTCAGGCACATTAGCATCAATATACCTCACAGTTACAGTGAATTCATCATTTTTATAGTCAATTCCAAAACCTTTAATAATCATATAGTCTGATAATTCAGGAGAGCATGAGCTTAAAATAATCATAACAAACAACGTTGATAATAACAGAAAATATTTTTTCATCTCTTCTTCTCCTTAATTACATTTATTAACGGAATTATAAAACCTAGTATAATTATAACAATTGGCAAGTACATATTTACGTACACCAAAACTTCAAAAAAATTATATTTTATTCCTACAAAAGTTCCCAAAAAAATAATTGGCACTAACGCTATCGGCATATATTTTCTTATTTTTTTCGGAGCAAAATCTTTTAAACATTCGGACGATAAAAACAGGCTTAACGCAAGTCGAATACATATCACACTTAACCACATATAGCTAAAAATAATATCCATGCTTTGAATTGGCGCTAATGTTGCGACTGAACTTAGTGTGTAAAACGGGTACATTTGTATTTTTGCAAATCTACCAAGTGCATACATAATCAAGCTTAACGATAACACTATTGCCACTAAGCTTATTATTTGCCATATAAAAAAAGCTTTACTAGGCTTCTTGTTTAAAAATCTTAGCAAAATAAAAGCTTGAGGTAAAAAACTACTTTTTGCAAAAATTATCACCGTGTTTCTTACAGTGTCATTATACCCATTATGCAAAAGCACCTCATAGTTCTCAATACAAATTGAGTACGCCGTACCACATATCAACAAAATCATACAAAATACAAATCCAGCAAAAACAATAGTTCCACTTCTCGCTATTGTCTCTATACCTTTGTACGCTCCGTAACAAGCGACTATCAATGCCATAGCACCTAAAAACATAGTTGTTTGTGCTGGGTATATGGTGTTAGAATACATATTCTCTATCTGCGCTAGTAGTATGATGTCAGAAATTATGAAGTAAACTGCATACACTATTCCTATCTTTTTTAAGAACTCACTGTCCGTATTTACGAACATCGGTATCGATAACAACGCACCTATAACACAAGCGATTATAGCTGATAATATGCTATCTATAACATTGTCATTTATAGAATTGCTTGTTAATACAGATAAAAATGTTACAGAGCCTATAAAAATCAATATCCCAAATTGACTTATACTAATTTTACTTGTCATTCTTCACCTACTTCTCTACCGGGCAAATCTTGTACTCGATTTCTATTTTTGTTAAGTTTTTTCCACGACGCTCTAATGAACACATCTCTCATACTTGTGAACCCAAACGGAGACACAGGCGATGTTACAGGAATACCAAAGCTGTTTGCTGCACTGATGTTAAACATAATAAATACAGAAGCAAAAATCACTCCCCAAGTTCCAAGTAATCCACCTACTACAATCAAAGAAAATCTAAGGATTGTTATTTGCTCGTATAATTTTGGCACAACATAGCTAGATATTGCAGATACTGCTATGATTATGATTGATGAAGCACCAATTAACCCTGCTGACACTGCCATATCTCCAACAACTAACGCACCTAAAATGCTCACTGCTTGCCCTAAAGCTTTTGGTGCTCTTAATACAGATTCCCTCAGTATCTCGTACAGCACATTAACGAGCACTACTTCCCAAAAAACATTTAGAGGTGTGGCGATTTCTTCTTGTGCGATTTTAACTAGAATTGGTTCTGGCATAAGTTCTGGCCTTGTTGATATAATACCTACATATATTGCTGGGAAAAACACAGCTATAAAAAATGCTATATATTTTATTATTCTAATATATGAAGCATAAGTTGGCTTGTTTGCATAGTCATCTAAGCATTGAAAATTCTCTACAAAAAGATACGGCAGTATCAAAACAGATGGAGTTCCGTCAATAATAACAGCTACTCTGCCCTCCTCTATTTTTGCAGCCACAGTATCTGGTCGCTCTGTAATTCCAGCGTTGCCAAAAATGCCTTTTTTGCTTAAAAATCCAGGTAGATAACCAGCTGCTAAAACTGTTTTAAGTTCTATGTTTTCTAGCTGTTTTTTGATGTTCTCTAGTATCTCATTAGACACTCTATTTTGTAAATAGCAGATGAAGACTTTTGTGTTACTTTGCGAACCTAATGTCATTGCCTCGAATTTCAAGTCAGTTGTTTTTAGTTTTCTTCTCACTAACGACATATTTATAAGCAATGGTTCAACAAAACCCTCTTTTGAACCTCTAAGCATTGTTTCATTGCTAGGCTCTGATACACTCCTAAACTGAAAACCTTGCACACCAAAAGCAACTGCTTTGTCATATCCGTCAATTAAAATCACAGCAAACCCTAGCATGATTTTCTCGTTTATATCCTCAACCGTGTTCACTTCAATTTGCTCACACACTGCTAGAACAGTTTTTGTTATATAAGCATAAGCATTGATGTCTTTTATTATTATGTTTACATCTGCTAGTTTTCCTATAACACCTAATGTTAGATACTGCTTGTCAATTTGTCCGTCTAAACTTACTATAGATACATTAACACCACCAACTTTTATATCTACCTGAGTGTAATCGGCAGCTTTGTCGAAATCTTTTTTAAGCATATCAGTATTATAGTTAATATCTTCTTTTAAATATCTCATAATACACTTCCTAATTTTTAATAAAAATATTTTTACCAAAATATTATAACTTATACAGTATATGTCAACACTCTAGTTAAAGGAGTGATAAACATGCTTATATCATTTATCAGAACAATAATAATATACGTATTTATAATGATAGCTATTAGAATTTTAGGGAAACGACAAGTAAGCCAGTTACAAACATCAGAGCTTGTAGCAACTTTGTTAATATCAGACATTGCAGTTATACCTATGCAAGACAGTGGACAGCCACTTTCTAGTGGAATAGTGCCAATAATGATTTTAGTTGCATTAGAGCTTATAATATCTGTAGTAATGCTTAAAAACATAAAGTTCAGAAAATTAATTTGTGGCAAACCAGTTTTGATAATCAATAATGGTGTTTTACTTCAAGAAGAAATGAAAGAGCTTAGAATATCGATAGAAGATTTATTTGAAGAACTGAGAGAGAACGGTGTTTTTTCGATTAATGAAGTAAAGTTTGCTGTTATGGAGACAAATGGCAGTTTAAGCATTATGAAAAAAGAGGAATACGACACTATCAACGCAAGTGATTTACGACTTAACAAAAAAGAAACTAGCCTTGATGTTGTGGTTGTAAGCGACGGCGATATTTGCAAGGACTCACTAGCTATTTGTGAAAAAGATGAAAAATGGCTGAGTGAGATTATAGAAAAAAACGGTAAAAAAGTCAGTGATATATTCATAATGACTGCTAATAGCCTAGGTAATTATACTATTATAGAAAGGGAAGTTTAGCATGAGAGTAAGTCTAGTTACTGGTATATTTTTATTATTAGTTGCTACTATAATTTCGGTATCATCATTATTTGTTACAGAAATAATTTGCGCAAATGTTGAGACAAGCATTGATAATATAGAAGAACTGATAATTAAAGGCGAAAACGAGGAAGCGCTTTACCAATCACAAATATTAACATCAGACTGGGAAAAGTACTATAAAATTGCAAGCAGTTATATGCCACACGATGAACTAGAACGAGTTGAAGTGAGTATTTTTGCAGTGCCAAAATATTTGTCATTAGGTGATGATTTAGCAGCTTTAATTATATGCGAGGACATAAAAGTTGCTGTAAATCATATTTATTTAATAGAATACCCAGGTTTTTGGAATATTTTTTAATTTGTTCATTGCATTATAAACGCTATTCTGCTATAATCCATTTAGACTAATTAAGGTGGGTTGTTTATTGAATAGCGTAGAGATACATTCCGTGTGCGAAGAAGAATTGGAAGCATGCTTAAAAACCATTCACAAGGCTTTTAGAAAGAACTGTGATATATTTGGTTTTACAAAAGAGAATTACCCGTCTAGCGGTGCATATTTAACTTTAGAGGAACTAATAAAAGCAAAAGAACAAGGTGTTCACATGTATGCTGCATGGATAGACGGAACAGTTGCAGGTTATGTTCAGCTTGCAAAAAAAGAAACAGGCGTTTATTCTTTTCAAAAATTCGCAGTACACCCTAAATATCAAAACTTAGGTTTAGGTAAAACAATAGTTAACTTTTGCAAAAATAGAGCCAAATTATACGGTGGAAATAAACTTGTGTTAATTATGGTTAACGAGAACACACCTTTAAAAGAATTTTACATTAAAATGGGCTTTGACTTTATTAAAACTGTAACTGATACCGACCACCCTTTTGAGCAAGCAGTTATGGAAATGGACTTAACAAAAAACTGACAGTAACGATTTTTTTCGCTTCTGTCAGTTTCTATTTTTGATATATCAAAACGCTCCATTTTTTAAAACTACAGTTCTGTCGCAACAGTCGGCTACAGTTTTGTCATGTGTTGCTATAATAATAATCTTACCACTTTCATGTATTCTTTCAAAAATCTCTAGCACGTCTTTTTCAGTCTCTTCGTCAAGTGAGCCTGTCGGTTCATCGGCTAGTAAGATTTCTGGCTTTTTAATCATGGCACGTGCTATAGCTACCCTTTGTTGTTGTCCACCAGAAAGCTGATTAGGGTACGCTTTTTTCTTATCCTCTATTTCAAGCATTGCGAGAACTTCGTCTACTTGTCGGTTAATCTCTTTTTTACTTAGCTTTCTGTATTTCAAAGGCAAGGCTATGTTTTCATATACATTTATGTCATCTAGCAATGCAAAGCTTTGTAACACAATACCTACCATGTTACGTCTAAACTCAAGCAAGTTTTTTTGCTTGCTAAAATCAAGAGCTTTACCATTAAAGGTGTATGAGCCTTTATCATAAGCACACAAGCCACCCAAAATATTTAAAAGAGTAGACTTGCCAGAGCCACTCTTGCCCATGATTGCAAGCATCTCATTTTCAGCAACATTAAGGTTTGTGCCCTTTAATGCATGAACTGTAGTGTTGCCTTTACCAAAAGTTTTATGTATGTTATTTAGTTCTATCATTATAATTCTCCTGTAATGTTAATCGCAAATATATTACTCTGTGCCTCTAATCAAACTGTCAGTTTCTAGCTTTCTAAGCTTAATGCTGATGAACGTAGATATTAACAGAATTAGCACTAAAGCTGTCGCCAGTGGTAATATTAAAAACGATAGGTTGTTAATGACTTGTTCAGCATAAATTATACTTATGAACACAATCGGCAGTAAAACCAGCAATGCAATCTCTATTACAAAAGCAGTTATTACAGACCTTATCGACCAGCCGTTCATTATTAATATTGCGTATCGTCGCATATTCTTGTTGGCTTTTGAACGGAAGAAAATGTAAAGAATTAGTAAATCAAAGATTAGCATAGCGATAGCGATAAATAGCAATAATTCTATTGTGTCATTTGAGTCATTTATAAAATACAAAAATCCGAATGTTGGTTCGCCAAAAACCACTGGAGATAAACCATTGTTAATGTATATATCTTTTACTTGAGATTGATATGCAAAAAATTCCTCTGAACTTGTACCTTTAGGTATAATTACACCACAGCCGTAATATAAAGTAGCCATTAGTTCAGCTGCAACATAATCACTGTTGTTTACCTCGCTTATATCAAGATTATAAGTAAAACTAGGAGCGATTACAGAATTATCGGCTAAATAAGTTATTTTCTCAGAAGAATACCTGTCGATATATTCTATGTAACTATCTTTTTCTAAAAATCCAATAATTTTTGCACTCTTAACTCGTCCACCATGATTTACACTAATTATTTCATCTAAACTATATAACGAGGAATAATTGTACCCCATAACTATAGATATTTGACCCTCTATGTTGCTTAAAATATACTCATTTTCGTTAAATAAACGACCACTATGTGTGCTTAAGTTAAAATAGTCGATTGCGTTTTGATTTAATGAGAACATGGATAAAATTGCTACTTCGTTCAAGCGATAGTCGCTTGATAAGTATAAAGTACGTGGTGAATTATAAATCTCCTCTAAACCTAATAAGTAGTCAGCATCTGGATTTTTTCTAAAATATTCATCATGCGCCGATATAGAAAATCCAGGATTAGACGCAAATTGTTCTAAGCCGTCGACTGTTGTTCTGGATAATAAATCAGATAACGGAAATCCAATTGAATTCTCATTACTTATAAGTAAATCTATGTTATCTAATTCATACAATGAATTCAAAATATGTTCAGCATTTGGTGTGTTGTTGTCTTCAAATGCAATATTCATCATTGATTGTAATTCTTTATACTCATTTGCGTCATCGGTTGGGATTTGGTAAAAGTAGTAAGAGTTATCATCGGACACATTTTCTTGTGTTGGTAAATCAAAGTAGTAGCTTACTATAATTACATATACACTGAAAAAAAGTGTGAGCATGATTACAATTAATATATTGGTTAGTATATCTCTTTTTAGGCTGTAAAGAACCTCTTTTAATGAACTGTTCATTTTACACCACCTTTTTTAACTCTCTTATGTAAGGTATTAAACATTTGAATTAATATTACAAATACACCTATAGTTAATATAATGCTTAGAATATAAAATATTGTGTTCATATTCATTATTTCTAGCCGATAAGTGAAAAACAGTGGAGAGAAAATTAAGAAAATAACAAAAATTAAGAATGAAGCAGAAAATGCAATCTTAATATATTCTAATAATAACGATATAAAAATTGATACATTAGTAAATCCTAAAACATTGCTAACTTCAATAGTCTTACGTTTTCTGTCGACCCAGTGTAGAGCAGAAAATAACACAACAATAACAACATTTATTATAGTTATTAAATACACTTTTGTTATATTATCCATCTGTGTATTACCCTCTAAAATCATTGAAGTTAATTGACTAGTTGTTCTAACTTCTTCACTTCTTTTAATAAAATCTTTATCTGTTTCAAAAATAGGGTCTATCACAGAAAGCACAGTCGAAACATCTGCATGAGAGTTTGCATCTATAGTATATGAAGCATAAGTAAGATCCGCGATAAGCATTGCTTTTTTCAAGGGTATCCAAAGATTTAAGTCTAGAGCAGAAGAAGTATCAATTCCCATTACTCCAATAACCTCAAATTCAATATTATCTATATTTATATACGAGATATCGTTTTTTAAGTAAATATCATCTACAAAAGATGAACCTACAACAATAATATTTTTATCGCTTCGCATTTCTTCTATAGTAAAAAATCTACCAGCAAGTATTGGGGGCGTAATCATATCATTTTGAATATATAAACCTTCAACAAGGTCATTGTCAACAGTTACATACCCACCAAATGAAATGGAAAATGATGTATCAGGAAGTGTAGCTATACTGTTAAAAAAAGTGTCTATATCTACATCTACTTCAGGGGACCTAGTATCATAGTGTTCAGATTTAAAACCTCTTTGAATTACAGGTAGCTCAAGACCTCTTTCAAGAAAAGCCCAAAACAACATAAATGCAAAAGTCACTAGCAAAGTAGTTATCCATAGTAATAATGTGGTAGGAGTTATTTTTTTCATAAGCAAATCTCCTTTTTACGCGTGTAAAATATATTGACATTTCTATAAAATAAGCGTATACTTAAAACATACAATATATATTAATAATATATTGTATGTTTAATATATTTATATAATATCACAAAGCTACAGTTTAGTCAAGTTACAGAAAAAGAAAAGAGATAAGAAACAATTGTTGTAACAAAGGAGATGTTTGTATGAAAAAAGTCAAAAGAATATTAGTAATATTATTATCCGTAACTGCTATTATGTCATCCTTTACATTGTCTGGTGTAGCAGAAGAAGCCACAACAAGATATACTGCTTGTGAGGTTGGACCTGGTCCGTGTAGATTGGGTTGTATTCCAAAAAACAATGGTATTCCTTATCATCGTCGCGGATGTGTTTTGTGTGAAAGCGTATGGTATCCAAGGTCTGATCATTATGTCGTGAATTGCAGATATAAATAAATCGACTTATTCGTGATATTATATAATAATATAGAAAATCACCCTCTGTTTATGAGGGTGATAATTTTATCAAAGTTTTCTATATCCTTCTTTTAAATCTACTTCGTTTTGCAGTCTCTCGTTATTCATAAACTTATGCAAATTATCAAAGAATATGTCAATCATTTTGGTTCTTGTTTTCTCTTGGTTAAAACCACCAGAGATATGTGGTGTGATAAGCACATTGTCATAATTCCATAACTTATGCTCGCTCGGTAGTGGCTCTGGATCAGTTACGTCAAGCCCAGCGCCACCGATTTTTCCACTGTCAAGTGCATCACACAAAGCGTCAGTGTCTATAATTGAACCTCTGCCGATATTTAAGATAATTACGCCGTCTTTCATCATGGATATTGTATCAGCATTTATCATTTTAGCAGTTTTTGCAGTACCCGGTAGGCAAACGGCAATAACATCAGCTTTAGGCAGTGCTTTGTGCAAGTCCTCTGTTAAATAAAGCTCGTCCACATAGTCAGGCTTGTTGCTGTCAGTTCTTCTAACTCCAATAACATACGCACCCATAGCCTTGGCAAGCTTCGCATAGTCAGAACCTATGTCTCCCATACCAAGCACCAAAACAGTAGAACCACTAATTGCTTTAACAGGTCCTAGGTTTTTCCAAATATTTTGTTTTTGATTATCCCTATACAAATTGATTTTTTTAGTCAAAGATAAGTGCATTGCAAGCAAGTGTTCTGATATAGCTAAACCGTAAGAACCAGTTGCGTTTGTAAGCAATATATTAGACGGAAAGTCGCCTTTCATGTACATATCAACACCAGCAGACACTGTTTGTATCCACTTTAGCTTAGGATTTTTCGCAATTTCTTCTATACTCGGATTACCGAAAACTGCATCACAAGTGTAGAAATCTTCTTCACTAAATCCAAACTCAACATTTGGGAATTCTTTCATTCTTTCGGCACAAAATTCTTCTTTAATATATTTAATATAAGCTTTCAAGTCATTTACCTCTCAAACTAAATTTTTGTTACTAAAACTAACTGGCATTAATTCTTCTAATGTGTAAATTCTATAATCATCTACTGATTTTGCAAGAATAATCTTAAAATCAGGTGAGCAAAACTCTGTCATAACTTGTCTGCAAACTCCACAAGGTGATATATAATCACTTACTTCACCATTTAAGCCACCCATTATACATATAGCGTTAAACTCTCGTTTACCACTGCTCACGGCTTTAAAAATAGCAGTTCTCTCTGCACAAATTGTTGGAGAGTATGAAGCGTTTTCGATATTGCAACCGGTGTATATCTCACCATTATTACATAAAAGTGTTGCTCCAACCTTAAAAGATGAATACGGAGAATACGAGAAAGTCATAGCTTTTTCAGTCTCTATTATTAGCTTTTTAATATCCATATTATAGCTCCAAAGCGATTTCTACCATTGTGCTAAAACCTGTTTGTCTTTCGTCAGATGAAAGTGACTCGCCTTTGAAAACATGGTCAGATATTGTAGCAATGCAAAGTGCTTTTTTACCAGCTTTTGCAGCGTTCATATACAGTGCAGCAGCTTCCATTTCAACAGCTAAAACACCCATGCTTTTCCATTTTGCAGCAGCTTCGCTATCTGCGTTATAGAAAACGTCAGAAGATATAATATTGCCAGCATAAACTCCGTCAGCTTTAGTTTTTGCAATGTCAAAAGCCTTTCTAGCAAGCTCAAAGTCTGCTATATTGCTAAAAGTTCCTGGTAAATTATATTGATGAGCATAATTTGAGTCAGTGCAAGCGCCAATTCCGATAACTATATCTTTTGTGTTGATATAATCTTGAAAAGCGCCAGCAGAACCAACTCTTATGATAGTATCAACACCATAAAAATTGTAAAGCTCGTAAGAATATATACCAATAGACGGCATACCCATGCCACTGCCCATTACTGATACTTTCTCGCCTTTATACGTGCCAGTGTAACCGAACATGTTACGAACCGTGTTAAACTGTGTTACGTCTGTTAGATATTTTTCAGCTATAAATTTCGCTCTTAGAGGGTCGCCAGGCATTAGTACTTTTTTAGCTATTTCGTTTTCTTTTGCATGATTATGTGGAGTTGGTGTATTCATAATATACAGTCCTTTCAAGATTAAACTTTGTATTAATATTGATTATACTATATTCAGTGTAAATAATCAATAAAGCAACGTAATTTGTGATAACTTTTATATAAATTAGTTGCCCATTTGTGAAAAAGATTGATGTAGATATGTAAATATGATATAATTAACTTACTTAATTACGAGGGAGATTTATCATGCAAGACACTAACCAAAGCACTGTGCCCAATGCACCACCAGAGCTACACCATTTTTTCTATAAAAAAGAAGAATTATTGAATAACAAACAGATACTTAGCGACAAACTAAAATCTGTAAAACGCAAGTTAACAGCATTCTACATAGTCGCTTTTGTATGTGGCATACCTGCTTGGGTAATAGCCTCTTTAATTTCTATGATTATCGCAAGTTCGACGAATTCAGGTGATTCAGCAGATTTGGTTTCCATGGTTATTACGGTTATTTTAGTGGCGATATTTTTGTCTCCATTACTGATAATTATTTTTGTTTTTTCTAGGCAAAAGTCGAATATAATTAACCAGTTACGTACCCTTAAAGCTGAGTTCCAACGTTTAGGACTAGAATTTAAAGAAGAATATTCTAAGTACAGCATGAACAATGTAGACAGCGACCCTAATTTTGCTTGGGGCACGCCAGTATATGACCCGATTGAGAAAGATTGGGATGACAATGACGGTGGTTGGGACAGTGGTGACGACGGAGGAGATATTGGAGACAGCGACTTCGGTGGTTTCGGAGGCGACGGTGGAGACGGAGATGATTAGGCTCACAATTTAATAGTAGCGTAAAAAATGCGATGAGAAATTTTCTCACCGCATTTTGCTTTGTTATTTTATTAATGTGTTTCTATAAAATTATCTGTTTTGTGCTTTCTTCCTGTAGCTAACATATCCAATTCCTGCTAATGACATAAGTGCTATGATTAGATATAGAAGCACGTTGCTATTGTCGCCAGTGTCTGGAGATACATTATCGCTTGGTGCTTGCGTTGGGCTTATAGTTGGAGTAGGCACTGCTGTTGGGCTTACTGTTGGAGCAGGTGTTGGAGTTGGGTTTGGAACCTGTCCTTGTGGTACTGATACATTTAGTGTTGCTGTAGGTGTATTTGGATTTTGTGTTGTTGTTACAGATAAGCTGTAGTTTCCATGTGGTAACGATTTTAAGAATTCTTCGTTTAGTGTTACAACTACGCTACCGTTAACTGCCCTACCTATTACCACTGTATCTCCTGACGGATAACCAGAAAGCTCATAAGTATTTTCATCTATTTTTTTAAGTTTTAATTCTACATTGTTAAATATAATTTTTGCAATTTGAGCAAAATCAACGTCAAATGATGCTACATAATCTTTTATGTCGTCTACACTTGTCGGTGCTTTTTCCTCTATTTTTAGTGCGTACTGGTCTGCCCCACTGTAATAATCAGTAGTTTCTTCAGCTGTCGCTACAATCGTTGTTGTGCCTGCTTTAAGTATTGTCACTTCGCCTTTTGCATTAACTGTTGCCACATTTTCGTTTGTACTTATGTAAGTAACATTAGTTTTAGCACCACTTAATGTTGGTTCTGTGAAAGACTCACCCACTGTTGCAGCAACATCATCTTTTGAGAATGTTAGTGTTTGTGAGTATTTAAGTGTTCCTGTTTGGATAGCATCTTCAAAAGTTTTTATAGCAGAATTAATATCTGAAATTGCATCATTTACTTCTTTTACTGATGTAGCATTTGCTAATGTAGTTTTTGCTTGCTCTATCGCATTATCAAATGCTGTCATTACCGATTTTGATACAAATTTCACACCATTTTTCACTGTGTCTGGTGTACCGTCATCTGTAATAATACCATCTTTTGCAGCTTCTGCGTTTGTAATTGCTTCTTTTAATTCGGTTGTATCTGGTGTAACAGTCAGTGTTACAGTTAGGTCAAATTGATTGTAGTTTGTGCTTGTAACTGGGATAGTGATTGTTGCTGTATCGCCAATTTTTGTATCATCATCTACAAAAGTGAAGCTCAATTTATTATCTGCAATTGTTAGCGTGCCGTCCAGAATATTGTTATCGTCGTTTATTGCCAACGCAACAAAGCTTGCACCCACTAGATTTCCCCAAGCTGACAAGTCAACTTCGCCTGTTGTGCCGTATGTAGTTGAACCTGTTGTGGTTTTTGTATTGGTGTAGTCTACTGGTGTAATATCAAAGTTAGCTGTAGCTGTACCACTGTAATTACCTTTTATAGTGACAGTCACACTACCGTCTGTATTAGCACCATTTACAACATTTAGATTTTCTCCGTAGGTTACGTCATAGTCGTCTGTAGTTAATGTAGTATCACCGTTTTTCACTATAATAGCAGGTGTAATTTGACTACCTGTGTACGGTTGTGCAGTGATTGGGTCTATAGTAGGTGTTATAGCTTTCGGTTCGATTGTGAAGTCTTTTGTCACAGTGCCAGTATAGTTTTGTGTACCTGTTATAGTAATTGTTGCTATGCCTGCATTTGTGTTTTCTGAATAATCTACTGTGTAATCAGATGTTGTAATAATACTCGGTTCACCATCTGTCAGTGTCACAGTTGGTTCGATTTCACTGCCTGTATAAATATGATTTGCTATATCATTAACCATTGCTTCAGTAAGTGTTTTAGCAGTAATAACAGGATCATTAAACCCCGGCTGGTCAGTTGGGAAGGCACTCGGATCTTTATAATACACCGCATCTTCTCCCTCAATGCCATAATCCCGTACTTCTACATACTTATTATTTCCTGCCATTTTGTCAATAAATTCTACAGTACCAGGTTTAACCGTTACATCATCACCATCTAGTACACCATCTAAGATTGGTTCTGTTTTTACTGTTGCATTAGTATTACCGTCATAAACTTTATCGGCAACCTCACCATCTGAGTCCCAAGAAACACGCTTTTGGTTTAGTGTAATAACCACACTTTCTTCGTGGTATGCCATATTTTCATTGCCTAAATATCTAATATATAAGTCTTGTTCTTCATCTGTAAAAAGAGTAGACGGAATAGTTTTATCTGCTGTATTTATGGTAAATGTAAGTTCCTCACCATTTGTTACAGTTTGTGGCTCTGTAATTTGTATATATGTATCGTTCACATGCACATAAAGTGCCATTTGGTCTGCAATAGGTTCTATTAAGCTGTAAGGTGATGCACCAGTAGCTTGTGGCGTTACTTTTACAGTGATAGTATCGCCGTACGTGAACTCTGTTGTATGGGAGTTACCATTAAATGTTCTAACACTAAAATCAGTGCCTGATTGTAAGATAGTATATTCTTTTTCTACAACAAATGGTTCGTCACCAGAGCCTGATACAGTTACAGTATGTGTGCCTACTTGAGATGATAACTCGCTTGTAGTCACTGGAAACATCATACCACTAAGCAAGGCTGTTACAGTTGGATTTGCAACTGTGTAATAGTCAGGCGTTACATTTATTTCAAGAGATTTTGCATTATATGGATTACGTTCCCAACCATTTGCACTTGCGTCGTAATAGACCTTTGCACTGCTTGGGATAGACTTGATTCCAATAGTTGGCATTGAACCATCGAAATACATAAATTCTAAATTATCGCTACTATCAAAAGCATTGTCACCAATAAAATTTACGCTTGCTGGTATTGTGATTGATTTTAATCTTTCACACCAAGCAAACGCATATTTCCCAATTGATGTGACATTTTTTGGTATTGTGATTGATGTTAAACTTCTGCATTCAAGAAACGCATTCTGCCCAATTGATGTAACATTTTCTGGTATTGTGATTGATGTTAAACTTCCGCAAAGGCCAAAAGTATTCTCACCAATTGATGTAACATTTTCTGGTATTGTGATTGATGTTAAGCTTGTGCATTCAGAAAACGCACCATCACCAATTGATGTAACATTTTCTGGTATTGTGATTGATGTTAAGCTTTCACACAGAACAAACGCATAATTACCGATTGAAATAATATTGTATGTTTGCTCATTATATGTAACTGTGCTAGGTATTGTTATTTCCCCATCTGTATCTTGTGCGATAGAAACACGACCATCACCAACTTGGACAGTACCATTTACGTCACCATTAGGTTCAGTCAACACTTTAAAGTCCATGTCAATATCATCGTCAAGATTACCTGGAGTGTTTCTCAAGTCAGTTTTAATCGTGAATGTGTCTACCTCTGCTGCAAAAGCTGTCATATTTGTCGCAGGTAATAAACTAACCACCATACAAAGAACAAGCATCATACTCATAATTTTATTTTTAGTCTTAATCATAAATTTCTCCCTTTTATTTATAATTTTGTTTTGTATATTAAAGATGAAGTTATTTCATCAAAGATAAGGAAATTAAGCGCAAAAAGGCTATCGCTAAGTCACATAAATGACAAGCGATAACCTATATTTCCATGATTTTTTCTACATAAAACTTGACAAGACGAATAAGCAGGGTTAGTCGGCAAGAGCAGAGCCTTTGCCCTACACGCTTGTTTGCTAACTACTGTAACTGACTTCGCCATAACTGTCAACTCCTTTTGTATAACTTTCTATGTTTTTCGACATATTTATACAATAGAATTATACCACACTTTTACAAGTAAAATCAAGTACCAGTAAGTACAATTTCACCAGTGAAAATTATACGTTTTTAGTTGAATTTAAAGCATATTCTCCGATAGTACTTATGTAAAGGTTAATTAATTTACGAACACTCATTTAATTCTTCGACTGCGACAAACCAATCAACGCACCAATGCTACCAGAAATTATATCTCTGTATTGGGAAATCGTGACCGTATTAGTTGAGTTTGCTACTATTATATGAGAGAAATTTCTCACAACAATCAGCAAAACCACGCAAAAAACACAACTGCAAGCTAATACAATTATCTGCACATTTATCCTAAAATTCTTCTCTACCACTTTGTTAACAGGTGGTGGAATTATGCTTATGTCGCTTGTTTTACTATCTGTTTCATTTATGTATGATTTTGGAGTTTGTGAACTATCTGGCGTGAAACCTATGTTTTTAACTTGTGTGTTTTGAGGCTTATTTTTCTCTTTCAAGCTGAAATCAGCTGTAGCTACAACACTCATTAAGTACCCAAAAATCGAACTTATAGCAGTTCTAAAAATAATATCAATTTGTGCTAGTTCTTCATGTCTTACATCAAAAAACATTGCTACTGCTGACTGTATCAGAAGTATACCAAAAATTACCACAATGCACATAAATGCCACACTTTTACTGCTTAAACTCCATAGTGTAAACTTTACTTTTTTCATAGCTTCTCCTCTCAAAAAAAGAGCAGAGGTGAACTACCTCCACCTCCACTCAATATATAATGATTATACCCTAGATTATGGCACTGGCTCTGGCTCAGGAGTTGGCTCTTCTGTAACCATTTGTGCAAGCTCAACTGTATCTTCCATTTTCATGCCGATTAGCATTTGGTTCTTGATAACATCTCTAAGCATTTTTTTAGCAGAGCTGTTAACTTTCATAATATCGTCTAAACTTGCAGCTTCTGTTGCTGTGTCTAGTGTGCCTAATGCAAATTGGATTTTCTCAGCTTCTGCATTCAAGATATGAGCAAGGCTCAATTCTTCCATACCGATTGATGATAATATAATGTTAACTGCGTCATCTCTGTTAATATTTACTGTTGAGTTAATATCAGGAATATTTGGCATTGACATAGTTTCTATCTCCTAACAAAATTTAATTTGTGTTCTACACACTTTATACTATGTCACTAGATTTTTTTGGTTACTCAAATTTTTCTATTTCTTCTTTCAACTTGCGACTTTGCCCCTCTATCAAAGTTAAAACATCCTTAGAAGTAAGCACTTCTTCTTGTTCTTCGTATATTCTTCCTATTATAAAATTAATTTTACTAGCAAGTTTTCTTTTAATTGTTGGATACGCATCATACAAAGCTTTTACCTCTAAGTTAGTTTTAGCCTCCAATTTTTCTAACTCATCTCGCCTATCTCTCAGCTTTTTACCAAGAGCTATCATCATGTTTTTCTTGCCGTCCCAATCTATGCTTAATCTATATTTTGTTTGATAATATTCGATAGCTTTGGAGTATTTCTCTATCTCTTCGCTAAGTTCTGTTTCTTTTTGATTTAGCTCACTTGCTCTTACTTTTACTTCATCTAATGCATTTATAAATATAGTATATTGTGAATATATTTCACTTTCCTCTATTTCTTTTTTAAGAACATCAGACAAAGTTTGTATGTCTTTTAATGTGTAATACTCTACACCTGCTTCAATAAAATCTTTTGCAAACTCTGTGAAATCTTTATATTTAACTTCATTTTCACTATGTTTTATCTCTTTTAAGCTTTTAATAATTTCTTCAATTTTCTCGGTATTAATATTCGTTGATATACTTTTTGCAACTTCATTTGCCGTGTCAATTATTTTCTCATACTCAGTTTTATCGGTTACTCCAGTGTCGACTAAATCTTTTAACTCTTTTCCAACATAATATGTTTGCTTGTATCTACAAAAATTTTCTGCTATTTCGGCTATATTTTTATTTTTTGTAATCACCATATCTTCCACATCCTTTTTTCTATTGTTCTTAAATATTTTTCCAAAAACACTCATTATATTACCCCTTATATAAAACAATTTTCATTGTGACATTTTTACTCTATCTTTAATATAATATTATGTATACCGAATAATGCTACAACTATAGGTATACGAAGTAATAAGTAAAACCGAGGGGGCTAATATGGCAACTTTAATAACACAAGTAGATAGACTTAGTGGCAACTATGAGCAAGTGTTTGTATACTCTTTAAATGCCAGTTTTAATGGAATTGAGGGTGATATAAACTCTGCTACGATAAAATTTGTGATACCAAGTTATTTAAATATTTTTTTAGGTGATGTGAGAGACCCTGTTAAAAACGTGACACAAAATCCTGTACCAGACGGAACAGAAGTCGTTTTAGATTTTGGCAAGGTGACTGATTTAGGCATAGCTGTTAGAATTGGTTTTGGTGTGACATTCAAAACCACTGCTCTAAATGGTGAAGCTTTTGAGCTGACATCCGTGTTAAATATAAACGGAGTAGACACTGTTGTGTCTGTAGCTGATATAATCACGCTAGAACTTAACCCACAATTTGAGATAACACGAGAAATTGTGTTGCCGACTGCTACACCGTCTTATGGAAGCGCAGTTTTTTACAAGCTAACTTTACAGAATTTTGGCGATTTAGGTGCTGAGATTTTAAACACTGTTATAACATGTAACGGAACAGAATTTATTACAATAGACCCAAATTACCCAGTAGAAGGAAATGATGTTTCTAGCAAGTTTGAGGATAAAACTGCAAACGGTATTACTCCAACTTTTGGCGACAACACTTTGGTATTTACCATTCCTAGTTACCGAGGCGAAAAGTATGAGTTTATTTATCGTGCAGTGATTGATAGTGATATAGAAGTTGGAACTGAACTCACCTCTACTGCGACATGGAGTATAGATAGTGAAGCACAAGCAAGTGAAATTCACGAAATTACACTTGCAGAGCCTATTTATTCTGCTAATATATCAATTTATGCACCTGATTACAGCTTGCCGAGTGAGTATATTTGCTACAGAATAAATATAAATAACACAGGCAACCAAATTCTCTTCAACTCACTTTTCGAGAACAATTTGCCACCAGAGGTTGATTACTACCAATTTAGTACAGGTTCATTTAATATCGGTGCTATCAAACAAAACTTATCAGCTGAGTATTATATTGATTACGAGACTGTGGGTGGTGTAACTGGCGAAATAGGTCCTTTTAATACTGATGTTAGCACTACAATCAATCTTAGCACGATTATCCCAGAGGGCGATAATTTAAGTGTTTTATACTGGAAACTTAACACTTTGGGTATTGGTGCGCAAAGTAAATCTGCACCTCAACTTTTAGGTATAGTCAAGGCTGAAACTCCAATAGACAGTTCATTAATTAATCATATTCACTTAACTTACGATAATGCTACTACTCAGTCAGAATTAGTAGAAAATGCAACTACTCTTATAGCTAATTACTGCACACTAAATCCTACACTTATCTCGTCAGTTGGTGGCAACCCTATTCGACCAAATGATGTAATTCAGTATAGATTATCAGTAAATTGCAGACAATCACGACTAAAAAATCCTATTATCGCAATGCTTTTACCACCAGAGTTAGAGTTTTATGAGAACGTTGATGAGGGATACACTACAGAGTATTTTTATGGTGATATATTCACTGGCATAAGCCCATCTAACCCTCCTGTAAAAATTATTCCTAACTTCACGAGCGACGAAAAAACGCTTGTAAAGTTTGAATTTACAGGTGAAAATGCATTCTCTTTTAGGCAACTGGCTACAATTAACATTAGATTTCATGCAAAAGTAGCTATCGGTGCGTATGGTAACATCAGCAATTTTATGTTATTAAATTCAAGTGGTAGCACTGGTGTTATACCAAACAATATAGATATTTACACCGATAATGACGGTATTGCCGAGAGCAGTACTGTATCTAAAAACTATGCAAAAAGCAACGTGATAACAAATGCTATTTTATACTTTGTTAGCACTTCTTCCAACAAAAAAGTAAAAGGTCTTTTAGATGACAAGTTTATAGAAGAACCTGCTGTAGGTAAAACTGTAAATGGTGGTAGTTTAGAGTACCAAATTACTGTAAAAAATATTGGTAATGCGAACTTAGAGAGTGTTGAGATAGTGGATATTTTGCCTCATATTGGCGATACAGGTGTTATAGAGACAGGTTCTGCTCGCAACAGTGAATTTCCAATTTATGCATTGACAGAGGTTGCAGCAGTCCTGCTTCCGAGTGGTGAAGAAGTTGGGTTTGACATTAGTTATTCTACTAGTACTGACCCTGTTCGTTTTGGTGGGAATTTTGATGTTATTGGAACTGATGACAACTGGACTACTGAACCACCAGAAGATTTAAGCATTTTGCGTTCATTCAAAGTAAGTACAGGTGATATAGTTTTAACCCCTAATGAAAGTTTAAGAGTTGGCATAACTGCGACAGTTCCTGTTGGTATTGAGACTTCAAAAATAGCGTGGAACTCTTTTGCAACTGATGTAAAATATACTGATATTAACGGAGTTAAGCAGAGTTTGCTTGCAGTAGAGCCTGAGAAAGTTGGTATTGAAATTTCTGACAGTGCACCTGACACTGTAAAAATTTCTGGCTATTCTTGGGTTGATGACGACGGTAACGGATATTACGAAGATGATGAAAGCTATGTAAACGATGTACTTGTGATACTTTATGACGAGGAAAATAACATTGTTAGGTTTACTTCTACCACAACTGATATTAACGGAAATGACGGTCAGTATGCATTCGAAAATCTAGCTAAAGGCAAGTACACTATAGGTTTTGTGATTGATAGCAAAGAGTTGAAGTTTACGACTCAACGAAAAAATACTGAAAATGGCAGTAAAGCAGATAGAAAGAGTGGTAAAACAGACCCACTTGACTTAACTGAGTTATCAGAAATCACTAACATTAATGTCGGCATATTACCAAAAGAGTTCCACACTTTAGCAGAGATTACAAAAATCAACAACCAAGCTAGAGGAGTATTGAGAGATGTTGTGAAAAATCAAATGCTTTTGACTATGAAACAGGAAGATGTATTAGAAATTCTACAAAATGACTTATTTTAAGTAATTTTAGACAAAAAAATAGAGATATGGCGAACTTATACTTCGTCATATCTCTTAAATAGTTAAAATATTTTTATGTATAGTTATTAAAGGTCGTCGCAATAAGGTAAAACTGCATAAAATCAACAATGTATTTGTAGGG
>CAYJKT010000037.1:0-24336 GCA_964370775.1 uncultured Eubacteriales bacterium
ACTCTGCTGGTTTAATATTTGAAGTTACCCAATATGCTTCAGACATTGGCATAACAACACCTGTTATCAAATCGTTACTTGTTAAATTACTTGTGTAAACTCCATGAACCATAACGGCAGATTCATCTATTAATACTTGTTGTAAATCAACGATAATATCCTTTTGTGCATCAGCATCTAATTCTAAGATTAACTGCTCATATAAAGCATCATAAGCTTCGCTTTCAAAGTTACCATGATTCATTCCGCTAGGACTTTTGGAATAGAAACTTTCAAGGAATGAAACAGGGCTTCCGTCAGGAACTGTCATCCAACTACAACTAGCTAAGTCAAATTCTCCTGCTGTAGTCATATTCCAAACTGTGGTAGAGTCAACTATTTGAACATTTACGTCTATACCAAGTTCTTGCAGATTTATTTCTACTGCCTCACAGATAACATCTAAGCTTTTATTTGTTGACCCAATAAAGTTAAGCACAATATCTTGTCCACCAAGTTCTCGAATACCATTTCCGTCACTATCAACAATTCCAGCATCATCAAGCATTTTGATAGCTTTTTCTATATCATAAGGAGTTTTGTCTTCTAATTCCTCAAACCCATAATCCAATGTGCTTGGCAATATAGCATATCCTGCTGTATATATCCCCCCTGTAGTAACACTAGCTATTGTTTCATCATCAACTGCTAGCAATACTGCCTCTCTTAATATGTCGTTACTTAATACACCTTCTTGGTTGATATAAGAAAACGCAGTTCTTGCACTAAGAGTTTCATAAACTTCGTAATCTTCTGAATTACGTAAGAAATCTAAGTCATTTGAAGTTGTAATACTATCAACAAGGTCAACGTCTCCAGATTGTAATGCAAGTGCTTTTGTAGTGCTATCTGTCATGTAAATAAGCTCTAGGTTTTCAAAACCTACATCACCTTTCCAGTAGTTTTCGTTGGCAACAAGTTTTGCAGAAACACCAACACTGTGTTCTGTTACAACATAAGGACCTGTACCTATAGGCATTAAATCCATATCTTCACTGCCTGCGACATCTAAAATAACAAAATTTACATGAGATAAAATTTTAGATAAATCAACATAAGGTTTTGATGTAGTAATCGTTACTTTATTATTGCTATCATCAGCGTCTATCGTGTCGATTAAAATAAATTGTGAAACTTTATTTGCACCAGCGCCACTAGCCTCTTGTGCATAGATATACTCTAGGCTTGCTTTAACAGTAGAAGCTGTCATTTTTGTGCCGTTAGAGAAATTTACATCATCACGAAGTATTATTTCCCAAACTGTTTTATCGTCATTCACCGTGTAGCGCTGTGCAAGATTAGGTGTTGCATTCATAGCTTCATCGAATATAAATAATGTTTCTCCAATTCCGTATCTAGCTGTACCCCAAGCAGAGTTAGCATCAGCTGACGGGTCAAGCGAATTAGAAAAGTTACTGCAACCTACTGTCAATGTGTCTTTAATTTCACCATTTGAAGCTCCACTACAACCTGTTAGTATAAGTGAAATAGATAAAACTATAACACTCAAAAGTTTTTTTCTCATAATTAATTATTCCCCTCTGTAAAAATAAAACAAGCAATATTAAACATTAATGTTGCGATACACTAATTTTGTATCATTGATACATTCTAACAAGTGTTAATTATACATTAAACATTCTTTTATGTCAATGCTAATGAAATTAATTTTTTAGTTGATTTTTGTTGTATCAATTGACAATATAAATTAATTGTTATATACTAACTTTAATTGATGTTTTAAGAAAGGGAATGTATGGATATAAATAAGCGGTTTTGCGAAGAGTGTAATCATGACGTAGAGCTTGAAGTGAAAAATACAACTTTAAAGGGTACCTTAAAGGGTGAAGAAATTGAATATAAGGGCAAAAAAATATACGGTTCCGATTGCCATCATGAGATTAAAGACAGTGAAATCATAAAACTTAATGAACAAATATTAGATGATACATTTCGTAATTATCACGGCATATTATCTCTAGAGATAATCAAAAAGATACCTGCAATATACACAATAGGAAAACGTCCATTGTCAATAATATTGGGTTGGGGCGAACTGACTTTTACACGTTATTACGAAGGAAGTATTCCGTCTGAAACCTACGCAAACATTTTATCAGAAATATATAAATCTCCGTCTGAGTATTTAAAGCTATTAGAAAAAAGAAAAGACTTAATATCTTTAAATGCTTATAATAAGAGTAAATCTACTACATTAAATCTAATAAAGAATAATGCAGATAATTTTGATATATTCAACTATATATTATTCAAATGCGAAGATATAACACAGTATTCTATTCATAAACTTATGTACTACGTCGCTGGCTTTCACTTAGCTTTTTACAATGAGAATGTAACTTCTAGTAACTTAATTTTGCTTAATAACAAGCTTGAATTTGAAAATGTAGCGATTAGTGATTTCCTATTTACATCAGAAGAAGATTTTAATCTATCGGTTACGGAAAAACTGATTTGCGACAATGTCATCAAGTATTTTGGTTGTTATAGTGGAAAAACTTTATCGAGTTTTATCGAAAACGAGCCACCGATAATTAATGCAAAAATAAGCGATAAAAAAAATATATCTATAGATGAACTAAAAAAGTACTTTGAAAATATAATTAGCAAATATAAGATGATTTCACCACTTGATATGCATTTATATGCTGATGAAAAATTTGAATTAATATAGAAAAGAGCAAAACTTTGAAAAAAAAGACTATTGTAAATAGAATAATACAAATAATAATCACTTTGTTTGGAATAAGTATTCTAACTTATGCATTGATTTATCTCGCTCCTGGTGATCCTATTCGCACAATGTATATTTCTTCTGGTGCAATTCCGTCAGAAGCTGTTATTGAAGAAACCAGAGAACTTTTGGGGCTTAACAAACCATTTTTAGAACAATATTTTAACTGGATTACAAATGTTTTAACAGGCGATTTAGGGTATTCATACTCTTTAAGCGCCCCAGTTTCTAGTCTAGTAATACCAAGAATAATAAACAGCTTTTACCTTGCAATCGTCTCACTTTTGTTTATGATAGTAATATCAGTTCCGTTAGGAATTATATCAGCTGTGAAAAAAAACACAATTATAGATTATGCTATAAGAGGTTATACCTTTTTGGGGATATCCTCGCCTAATTTTTTTGTGGGAACATTACTTTTGTATTTCTTTGCACTAAAATTAAACTTGCTACCTGTTGTGCCGTTTAAAATAAATTTTGAAAGCATGATTTTACCAGCAGTTACACTAGCAATAGCTATGTCAGCAAAGTATATAAGACAACTTCGTACAATTGTACTTGATGAACTTTCAAAAGATTACGTACAAGGTGCAAAGGCACGTGGTTTTAAAATGAAGCATATAATTTTTCGTGATGTTTTGATAAACATATTACCACCTATGATAACACTTCTAGCGTTATCTTTCGGTTCCCTTCTTTCTGGAGTAGCCGTGGTGGAAGTGATTTTCTCTTACCCTGGAATAGGTAGTCTTGCAGTAAATGCTATAACATCTTATGACTACAATTTAATACAAGCGTATGTATTAATAATTTCTGTAATATACATGACAGCAAATCTTTTGGTAGATATAGCTTATCCATATCTTGACCCACGTTTGAAAAATGGAGGCTAAAATGAAAAATAAAATATACGTACTTTTGCTAGGTGTATTAGCATTGATATTATTAATAATAGTTGTATTTGCAAATCAGATAGCACCATTTGACCCTAATGTAGGAGATTTAAAAAACGCCTATATTTCTCCTAATGAAACTAATTTGTTTGGTACCGATAGACTTGGCAGAGATATTTTTTCACGAGTGATTTATGGTATTCGTACATCAATGCTTATTGCATTGACCTTAGTACTAATTATATCAAGTATTGGAACAATTTTAGGAGTATTAAGTGGTTATCTTGGTGGAATTGTAGACACGGTAATCATGAGAATATCAGACATTCTCATATCTTGCCCGTCAATGGTTTTGGCAATTGCTCTTGCTGGAATTATGGGACCTAGTCTACAAAACTCTATGTTTGCTATTTTTATAGTGACAATAAGCAAATATATTAGACTTTCTCGAAGCTTGGTCTTGAAAATAAAAAATGCTGACTATATAAAATCTGCGAAAGTTTCAGGAACAACAAATATAAATATAATTAAAAGACATATTTTACCTAATATTATTACACCTTTAATGGTAACTGCAAGCACTGATATTGGCACTATAATATTAGAAATATCTGCTCTCTCATTCTTAGGTTTTGGAGTGCCAGCAAGCATACCAGAGCTTGGCTATATGATAAGTGACGGCAGATCAAATATGCTATACAATCCATATCTTGTTGCCTTCCCTGGGTTAGCACTGTTCTTTATTGTAAGTACGTGTAACTTAATTAGTGATAAAATTCGAGACCATTTGAACACATAAGGAGTAAAAATGCTAGAAATTGAAAATCTGAATATTTCGTACGAAAATAAAACTGTAGTAAAAAATGTGAATTTTGTACTTAAAGAGGGTGAAACGGTTTGTATAGTTGGGGAAAGTGGTAGTGGAAAGACGACTCTTGTAAAAACGATTATGAACCTTTTGCCAGAAACAGCCAAAATTAATGACGGCAAGATTTTCTATAAAAATAAAGTTCTTAAAAGAGTATGCCCCACTGAAATATCAATTGTTTTTCAAGATACAAGGGCGACTCTTAACCCTGTAAGAAAAATTGGTGTGCAGTTTATCGAATATATCAGAAAACACAAGACACTAAAAAAATCAGAAGCTTATGACTTGGCAGTGAAAACTCTAAAACAGCTAAAATTGGAAGAAAATGTAATGAATTTATACACTTTTGAGCTTAGTGGTGGTATGATGCAACGTGTAGGCCTTGCTTTTTCACTATCTCTTGCACCAAAACTTTTGCTTTTGGATGAGCCTACCAGTGCTTTAGATGTAACAACTCAAGCACAAGTTATTGATATTATAATGAAGTTAAAAGATGAATTTAATGTTACAATTTTAATGATAACACACAATATTCCACTTGCTATTTTTATGGCAAACAGGGTAGCAGTTATGAAAGACGGAGAAATAGTAGAGATGAATTCTTCGGAAGAAATCCTTGCAAATCCTAAATCAGAGTATACCAAAAGTTTAATTTCCAATATCCCTAGATTGAAGGTGAATTAGTTGAGTGAAATATTAAAAATTAAGAATGTAAGCAAGAAATTTCACGATATTAGCGCATGTGATAATATTTCTTTTGATGTTAAAACAGGTGAATTTCTAGCAGTAGTTGGTGAGAGTGGAAGTGGAAAAAGCACACTTGCTAAAATAATCTCCAATTTAGAAAAACCGTTAACAGGAGAAGTTTACTATAAACATTTGTGCCTAACTACACTAAAACCGAAAGAACTAAGATTAAACAGAAAAAACATTCAATTTGTGTCCCAAGATAGTGGACAAGCACTTAATCCAAAAATGCAGGTTAAGGATATAATTTGTGAACCGCTTCTAAATTTTAAGCTTATCTCTAAAAAACAAATTAGAGAAACTGCGATAATGCATTTGAAAAATGTAGGGCTTGACGAATCATTTTTAGATAAAAAACCACACGAAATGAGTGGTGGACAACGCCAGCGTATAAACATAGCAAGGGCATTAACCTTAAATCCTGAAATCTTAATTTTAGATGAACCGACAAGCGCTTTAGATGTAATTTCGCAAAGTAAAATTTTACAGCTGTTGAAAAAATTGCAAATAGATTATAACCTAACAATTTTGTTTATTTGCCATGATATTGCACTTGTTACTAATATTTCAGACAGAATTGTAGTGATGAAAAATGCTAAGTTAATCGAGGTTATAAATACGAATAAAATTCATATAGAAACACTAAATAATTATACAAAAGAACTGTTACAAGCAACATTTGACTTAAAAAAATGTTCATGCAAATTCCCTGATGTTTGTAATCATATTTAAAATAAAGAACGGAGATACATTATGAACAAATACAAAATAGCAATCCTATCAAGTGATAACGGAAGTGGTTTAGAGGACGATAACATACTGAAAAAATCTTTTGAGAAAGACGGACATGCAGTAGATATTAACAGAGTTGATTATGATGAAAATCTTGACGAAACTTATGATGTTATTATCAGAAGAAACACATGGGTTAACAGCACCGACGAGACAGTAGAGCTTTATGAAAACAATAAAAAACTTATAAATAGACTGCAAAACAAAGATGTAAAAACAGTGAATTTGGTAGGTCTTGACGGCATGGGTAAAGGATACCTTTGTGACATGTTTGCAAATGGCGAACAAGTTATTCCAACAATTAACACTATGACAAACGTGGATTTATTGCCAAAAAGTGAAAAATATGTAATAAAAAATATTAAGTCTTTTGGTAATGGATTGTTCCAAAAATTTGTAGATGCTAATGAATTACAAAATGAATATACCGAGGGAGAAATAATTCAACCTTATATGGATTTTGTATCCGAAGTTCAGTGCTATTATGTAGGCGAAGAGCTTATGTATGTTTTCGAGTATACTCCGTCAAAATACCCTAACTATCCCCCACCACATTTTATTGACCTTACAGAAAATGAAAAAATACTATCTGATAAATACGCTAAATATACAAACTTAAAACACGGCTTTCAAAGAATAGATTTTTTAAGAAAACCTGATAACAGCTTAATTCTAATGGAGATAGAAGACCATGCTGCTTTTATGAATTTAAGAAGATTGCCAGAAGATATCCTTGAAAAAACGTTGACAAAATACAAGGAAAACATATATCAATTATTAGCGTAAAGGTATTAGTGTTAAACAAATTGAACTCTATTTATTTTTCTCTAAATACGAATTCTATAATATAAGTGGGACTGTGACACTTTTTCTATTGTGTCACAGTCCCATTTTCATTTATAAAGTTTTATACTAATTATTTTTTAAGAATAAACTCTGCGCCGTATTTTGGAGCATTTAAGTCGTCTTGAATTCTTAATAATTGGTTATATTTAGCAACACGGTCAGTTCTTGACGGAGCACCTGTTTTGATTTGTCCACAGTTTGTTGCAACTGCTAAATCAGCAATAGATGTATCCTCTGACTCACCACTTCTATGTGATGAAATTACTGCATAACCGTTTTGTTGAGCAAGTTTAATTGCGTCTAATGTCTCTGAAACACAACCGATTTGGTTTAGTTTAATTAGTATTGCATTACCACAGTTTTGGTCGATACCTTTTTGTAGTCTTTCAACATTAGTAACGAATAAATCGTCTCCAACAAGTTGAACTTTATCGCCAATAGCCTCAGTAAGTTTTTTCCAGCCGTCCCAATCTTCTTCGTCAAGTCCGTCTTCGATAGAGAAGATAGGATATTTTTCGCATAAATCAGCCCAATAAGCTACTAGTTCGTCTGATGTATATTTTTTGCCTGATTTAGGTTTGATGTATGAACCGATGTTGTCTCCGTCTTTCCACTCAGAAGCAGCAGCATCTAAAGCGATAACGAAGTCTTTTTTAGGCTCAAATCCAGCAGCTTTTACAGCTTCTAAAATAAAATCGATAGCTTGTTCTTCGCTCTCTAGGTTAGGGGCAAAACCACCCTCATCACCTACAGAAGTAGCTAAATTTTTAGATTTTAGAAGTTTAGCAAGCGCGTGGAAAACCTCTGTACACCATCTTAGACCCTCTTTAAAATCAGGAGCGCCAACTGGCATAATCATAAATTCTTGAACGTCCATGTTGTTAGTAGCATGAGCGCCACCGTTTAAAATGTTCATCATAGGAACTGGCAAGAAGTTTGCGTTGTTACCACCTATGAAGCGATATAAAGGCATTCCGTAGCTATTTGCAGCTGCCTTTGCCGCAGCTAGTGATACTGCTAGAATTGCGTTAGCACCTAATTTTGATTTATCTTTAGTGCCGTCTGCCTCGTTCATTAATTTATCTATTTTGTAAATATCCGTTGCACATACACCTTTTAATGTATCGTTAATAACTGTGTTGATGTTATCAACAGCTTTTGTTGTGCCTTTTCCGCCAAAACGAGATTTGTCTTCATCTCTTAGTTCTAAAGCCTCGAAAATACCTGTTGATGCACCACTTGGGCTAATTGCTGAACCCATGCTACCGTCACACAAAATAACCTCAGCCTCAACTGTTGGATTACCTCTTGAATCAATTACTTCACGACCGATAACTTTTTCTATTACTACTCTTTTCATTTTGACCTCCAAAAAAATATTATAAGTTAGCTTTCCCTAACTTATAATAAATTATACACCAAAAAAATAAAAATTTCAATTAAAAAATTATGTCTAAACCGTGAATATTATATCTATCAAACTTCATTATTTAATTTTACCATGTGAATACGGTCTTCCCAAACACCATTTATTTTCAAATATTGCTTAGAGCATCCTTCGTTTTCATATCCACATTTTTCAAGCACTCTTAAAGACGCAAAATTGTTCGGCTTAACATTAGCCTCTAATCTGTGTAGCTTCAAATCACCAAATGCAAACTCTTCCACCCTCTTCACTGCCTCTGTAATATATCCCTGATTTGCGTGAGCATAGTCAAGCCTATACCCTAAATAAGCAGACAAAGAACATCCCCAAATGATATTGTTAACAGCGATAACGCCAATAATTTCGTTTGGGTTACATTTTGCATAGATATAAAATCTAAACGATACTTTTCTAATCTGTTGATAAAGCTCAAACTTCATAGCTTGATATTGATGCTCAAAAGTGTAGAACTCTTTTTCCCTTTTCATTTCAAACTGCTCTAAAAAATCTTTATTCCTCAAATAATACTTCAATAAATCATCTGTAAAATCAAGGCTAGAAGATTTTAAGAACAATCTTTCTGTTTCCAATATAACCATTATCTCACCCATACCTATTTTAATGAGTTTATTAATTAAATACATTATATTTAATAACATTAACATCATAACAATTTACGCTATAATTGTCAATAAATATAATAAACAAAATAAATTTATTTACATATTTAGTTAATAACACAAATAATTGCATTAAAAAGAGAATTTTTATATATAATACAAATAAGTCAAAATATACATAATTTTATCAGATTTTTCTACTTAATTTAAGATAGAAAAAGAGACAGCTCTTAACTGTCTCTAAATAATTTACATTTGAAATTTATAGTACAACTTACCTAAATAGTAATATGCTAGTGCAGATAACTCAATTAACAAAAGGAACACGCATAAGTTAAAATATACTAAAGGGTTAAAAAGCATCAACATAGTGCATATTACAACTATCACTGTAGTTATTTCTATTAAACTACTTTTACTTAACAGCTTTAGTTCTATTTTATTTCTTAAATGAAAACGTATAGAAGTGTATAACAACATCGCAAATACATAGTAAAAAATAAAAACTAACAATGAATATGAGTAATCAACAAAATTGCCGTATCTGCTAACATTAACCTCGTTTTCGTCAATAAAATGACTACCAATGTTCATTAAAATCGGCAGTGCTACTAAAATTATAGCAAGCATAACCAAAAAGAATATAGACAAAAATTTATATTTATTATTTACTGTCATCCCCACACCTCATTTTACATAAATTTAACATTTAATTTACTTATATTATACTTTTAATTCTAGCATAAGTAAAGTTAAATCTTAAGGCAACATGTAAAAAATCATTGTGTAATTATATCAATATTGCACAAATAAATTATACTGTAAGAAAAATATATTTGATTTTGTCACGCTATCTTGATATAATTAAGAAAACAAATTAAGGAGCGTAATTTTATATGATTATTATACATTACCCTAAGTGTTCAACCTGCAAAAAAGCTAAAAAATGGCTAGACGATAATTCCATATCCTATACTGAAAGAGATATAAAAACCGATAACCCTAGTTTTGACGAACTTAAGGTGTGGTACACAAAATGTGGGATGCCTCTGAAAAAGTTTTTTAATACAAGTGGGCTGATTTATAAGGACATGAAGTTAAAAGATAAACTTCCTGCTATGAGCGAAGATGAGCAGTTGAAATTATTAGCAACTGACGGAATGCTTGTAAAAAGACCACTTATTATCTCTGACAAAGCTATTTTAACTGGCTTTAAAGAGAAAGAATGGGCTGAAAAATTATTGTAAAGTGAGTGTTTTATATGACTAAAATTTTGATGATATGCCACGGTAATATATGCAGAAGTACTATGGCTGAATTTGTGTTGAAAGATATGGTAAATAAGCTTGGATTTAGCGACAATTTTGTGATAAATTCTGCTGGAACTAGCCGTGAAGAACTAGGAAGTGACACACACTATGGCACAAGGCAAAAGCTTACTGAAATGAACATTCCTTTTTCAAAACGAAGTGCAAGACTAGTCACAAAGAGTGATTATAATGACTATGACTATTTGATTTGCATGGACAAAAATAATGTTCGTAACTTAATGAACATAGTCGGAAGTGACCCTTTAAACAAGGTTAGCCTTTTGCTTGATTTTGCTGGAAGCAGTTCAGATATAGCAGACCCTTGGTATACAGGTAATTTTGACACTACTTATGACGATATTGTTTGTGGGTGTGAGGCTTTCTTGAAAAGTATAGATAAATAATTTATTGCCCCTTGCATATAGGTGAGACTGCAACAAAGTGAATTGTTGCAGTCTCATTCTTATATTATCATATCATTTTGGCACAAAAGTTAAGTTCAAATTATAATCGCCAAAGCCTGTTTTGTTTCTAAACAATTGTTCTTCTCCACAACTATTAGAACCAACACCAGAGTGCTTCATGTCTATATTTACATAATACTTATCACTTTTTTCTATCTCTCCGATATGCTTTGCTCTATCCAGCGATTTCACATCATAATCATGGTATGTAAAGCTAATATCATTTTCTGAATATATACGTATTTCGCTATTTTCACAGCCAATAGTTAGCCATTTCACTCCTGTACGCAACCCATTTTCTTGTGGCATCGCATATTCTTCGTGCATTTCGTCAGCTGTTTTATGATATACTCCCATAAATACGTGGCTATTGACATCAGCATAACTTTCATCAGGACCCAAACCATACCAACTGACATTATTAAACATTATATCAGTCGCAAAATTTATACCTACTCTTGGTATAAATTCAGGCGCAAAACTTGTCATTCTAAAACCATTCGCATTTAAGTTAAGTCTAATTATTCCGTTAGAATATATCTCGTAAGTGTATTCGCACTTAAACCCAAAAGTTTGACTTAGGTAAGAATAATGAGTAGATATTTTCACTATCACTCTGTCTTTCTTTTGATGTACCTCAATATCCTCTAGTTGTTCCATTTGCGCAAACAAAAAGTACTTATTTTGCCAGTCAACTATCTTGTACATATCATTATCAACGGTAGCTCTCCAAGTGTTAAGCCTAATTGGTTCTTTAATGTACTCAGTTTCGTTTACTATATAATTGATGAGACAACCTCTAATTTTGTCAAACAGCACATATACATCATCGTTGCTAATCTCTATCGTTGATTTTGATGTCGTTACTGTAAAGTCATTTTCTAAAGAAGGTATTACATTTTCAGTCCTGTTTGATACATCTAGCTTAAACTGAAATTTTGCTACGCTATGCCCTGCTTTTGCATATAATTTATCTTCTTTTAATTCCACATCAAAGTCAATATAGTACTCAGATTTTGTGCTAGGTGCAAATTTTTCTATGTTAATTCTCCAGCGCAAACTGCTAAATTATCTATGATATTTTCACTATCTACACTTTCTTCATGCCAAATTTTACACTTAATTTTCAAATGAGATAAATCGATAAAATCATATAAATTTTCTACTTCGTAGGTAAAATCATTTATTTTATTGATTTTAATAGGTGCTATAACTTGTTTGTAGCATTTTAAGCCTGAAGAAATCGTCCTCATTGGAGTAATCAGTCCGTCCATGCAGAAGTTAGAGTTATTCGGTTTATCGTTAAAATCTCCACCATACAAATATGTTATATTTCCGTTTTTATCATAACTTTGTATACCGTGGTCGTACCACTCCCAAATAAAACCACCTTGCAAGCGTTTATATTTTCTAAACAGCTCTTGATATTCCTCAAGGTTACCAGGGCCGTTACCCATTGCGTGTGCATATTCGCATATTAAATGAGGTTTTCCGTGAGCCTCATTCCCCTCTGCAATTTCAACCATTCTGTCTAGTCTTGAATACATAGTAGAAAACACATCTGACACATCTGCGTTTTTGTCACTCTCATAGTGAACTAATCTGCTTGTGTCTATCTCTTTTATTCTGTTATAGCAAGAAACAAAGTTGTCCCCAGTATCGGACTCATTACCCAAAGACCACATTATTATACAAGGGTGATTATAATGTGACTTAACCATTCTTTCTATTCTGTCTATATACGCATTTTCCCAAGATTTTTCATTATTCAACCAAGTATAGTTTTGCACCCACTCAAAACCATGAGTTTCCATGTCGGCTTCATCTATAACATACATGCCATATTTGCTACAGAGTTCGTAAAAATAATCCATTTTAGGGTAATGCGAGCATCTAATCGCATTTATGTTATGCTGTTTCATTAAAATTATATCTTCTTCAACAATTTTAGGGTCAACTGTTGCACCAGAAACAGGACTGAAATCGTGCAGATTAACACCATTTAACAAAATTGCTTTTCCATTAACAGTGAAGTTTCCGTCTATGATTTCAACTTTTCTAAAACCAACTGTGGAAAAAACAGTATCAACGATTGCACCGTCGATAATATAACTCACTTCAAGCATATATATGTTAGGATTTTCTGCGCTCCAAACAGCTACATCATTAACAAGCACATTAAAGCTATTGTTAGCACTAGTACCACTAACAACTTCATTTTCTTTGTCAAAAAGTTTATAATAAATTTCTCCACCTAAACCACTTGTTTTAACATCAATATTAAGTGTACCATTTTTATACTCTTTATCTAAATCAGGGAACACGGTCAAATTTTCTATTGAATTAGTAGGTTCTCTAAGAATTGTAACATCTCTAAAAATACCACTAAACCACCACATATCTTGACATTCTAAATATGAGCCGTCAGACCATTTATACACCCTTACAGTAATTAGGTTTTCACCTTTTCTAACATAATCGGTTATGTCAAATTCGCTATATAATCTGCTTACTTTGCTATATCCAACATGCGAACCATTTACATACAAATCAAATGCACTTGCAACACCGTCAAACCTAATTATAGTGTTTTCTTTAATGTCGTCAAGCTCAAATTTTCTTCGATAAATACCTGTTGGATTTTCACTAGACACAAACGGAGGGTTAATCGGAAAAAGATACCACACATCTGTGTAATGCATTTTACCATATCCCTTCATCTCCATGCATGAAGGCACTGTAATCGTGTCCCAGTTATCATCACTAAAATATGTTGTCTCAAAACCGTTGGGGGAGTATTCCGGTGCATCTAAAAAAAGAAACTTCCAGTCTCCATTTAAGGAAACCGAGTTAGTATCTCTATAAAAATTAGCTCGAGTATCTCGTCTGTTTGTATGTAATAAAGTTTCATCTTCCCATCTTTTTTTAACTCTTTTCATAAATACACTCCTAATTTCGTATAATAGCTCAATTATATCACAGCATTTATGAAGCAACAAGCAATTTGTTCAATATAATTAGTTTTCTATTAATATCACAAATATTTGTATTTATATTTGTGACTAAATCTATAAAAAATCCTGTAAGCACATTTAAGTCGCTTACAGGATTTTACTATATATATTTATTATTCTTTAATTTTAAATCTTTGTATCATGTTTTGCATGTTGATAGATTGTGATGATAACTCCTCACTAGAAGCTGCACTTTCTTCGCTTGTTGCCGAGTTAGTTTGTACAACTGATGAAATTTGGTCAATCGCATGTGTAACTTGGTTGATAGCGTTTGATTGAGCATTTGAAGCTTCAATAATTTTATCCATAAGTGAAGATGTTTTCTCGGATTGTTCAACCACAATAGAAGAATTGCTTGTTGCATCTTGTGCCAAAGATACACCTTTGTTGATTGAATTTATAGATGACTCAATCAAAGCGCCTGTGCTCTTAGCTGCATCTGCTGATTTTGCAGCAAGGTTACGAACTTCGTCTGCAACAACAGCAAAGCCTTTACCAGCAGAACCAGCTCTAGCAGCCTCAACAGCTGCATTCAATGCAAGAATATTTGTTTGGAACGCAATGTCATCGATTGTTTTAATAATTTTGCTAATTTCTTTTGATTGCTCGTCTATCTCGTTCATAGACTCCATTAATAGAACCATTCTCTCATTGCTTAATGTAATTGCATCTGTAGTAGCTTGAGCCATTTCGCCAGCTGCTTTTGCATCTTCATAATTATCATTAATTTGTTCAGAGATAGATTTAATATTGCTTGATAGCTCCATAACACTACTTGTTTGTTCTATAGAACCTTGTGCAAGCATTTGAGAAGCATTAGAAACTTGTTGTGAACCCTCAGAAACTTGAACTGACATTGTTCTAATTTGAAGCATTATGTTATTCATATAATCTATTAATGAGTTCAAGTTAGTTTTTATTGGAGTAAACTGTCCTGGATAATCTCTACTGATACTAAAATCAAGATTTCCTTTTAGAATATTGTCTGTAACAGAAACTATGTCTGCTAGCACAACACCAAGTATATCTTGGGATTCTCTTACTGCAACAGCAATTTGACCTAATTCATCTTTACTTTCGTATGAAATATGATGTCTCAAATCACCTTCTGAGAATGCTGTAATAGCTCCTTCAAGCTCTATAATTGGTTTTGTTATGCCTTTTGTTATAGCAATAGCAATAAATACAGCAACACCAATTGCAACACCAGAGATAATAACAATTACTATCGTTGTAATATTAGTTGTGCTAGTTAGATTTGCTATGTAATCAGCATTATAGTTTTCCATTTTGACAAGCAAAGCTCCACCAAGTTGATTAACAGATTGAATTGCAGGTGTACAATCATATTGAATTATTTCACTTGCAGTATCCAAATCTCCAGATCTAACAGCATTAACAATTGGGTCTGCAAGCGTTTCCCATTGATGAATTGTGTTTATGTAATTGGTAAGATCAGAATCGGCAAAAGGGTATAGCCCCTTCATGTGTTCTAGTGTTTCATTAAGTGTAGCTATCGGCTCTGCTAATTCATTATATACTGTTTCATCAAAGCCAAATAAAGCTAATTGTCTTAACAGCATAGCTATGAAGTTAACTTCTTTTTCGGTTTCTTCAAGTTCTGTTAAAAACTCCACAGAAGTGTCGATAGTTTCTTGGTAGTTGTTCTTTACATTTTCTACTTGTGTTAATGCCAGTAGCACTGATACTGCCAAAAATACAATTGTGATACCAAAGGCTATCATCATTTTTTTGCTAATATTGAGGTTGTTTAGTACTTTCATTTTACTTACTCCTAACTAATATGTTATTACTCTATCAATCACAGAACACTACAATTACGCACAGTATTCTTTAATCAAACCACACAAAATACTACAAATTCCGACTGATCACAATAAAATTATAACAAACTATATTAGAAAAACAATGTAAAAAAAATGTATAGTTTGTTAATTTATTTAATCAAAAAACTAAATAAATAGCACTAATACAGTTATTCTACAAATTTTGGTTTTTTAAAGTAGCAAGCGAATAAAATATATTAAAATTCAATTCCTTTTCTAGCTGGCACTCCGTTATCAAAAGGATGTTTAATTTTGCTCATTTCTGTTACATAGTCAGCTTTTTCAATCATGTTTTCGCTTGGATTTCTACCTGTCATCACAAGTTCAAACTTTAGCTCATTGTTTATTAATTCGTCTACAATGTTTGTATCAATAAGCCCTAGCTCATAAGTGCTACAAACTTCATCTAACACAAGCATATCGCAGTCTAACTCTAAAGCTTTTTTAAGAGTAGCAGTGTTTGCGTTTTTAGCAAACTCTTTTTCTTCATCTGTCATTTGAAAAGTAAATTTATTAACTGGGTTTTCACAAATAACAGTAATATTATCTAATTTTTTTAAAGCTTCTAATTCTTTAGCAGTTCCGTCTTTTAAAAACTGAACAATTACAACTTTTCCGTCATTTCCTGCCATTCTAAGTGCAAGACCCATTGACGCTGTAGTTTTGCCTTTTGCTTCTCCACAGTAAATATGCATTAAATTCTTTTTCATAATTACCTCATTAATCTACACTTTCTTCTATAAGAAAACCTTTTTTTCTAAGTGCATCTTTAACAATATCATAATGTTCTTCTGTTGGACAACAAATTGTATGCAAATGCACATCACCTGTTAAGCTAGACAACGGCACTGCATTGCTACTGTCTAATTTAAACATAAAGCTATCAATATCTGCTTGAGTAAAAATATGCATATTACCAGAAATTTGACCATAAACAGAATGTTCAACCACAACATCAATAATTCCACAGCCACATTCAACCACCACAGACATCTCGTTTCTAATATCTGCACGGCTGTGTTTACATGCTAAAACAAAACAAAAATTACATGTTCTGTTTACAGAATATCCTCTAGGTGTAGAAACCACATTCTCCCCAGATGCTCTAAGTATCGCTATATCCCCTACTATTACTTGACGACTAACATCATAGCTTTTAGCGAAAGTAGTAGCACTTATCGGTTTTTCAGCCTTTGCTAATTCTTTCATAATAAGAGATCTTCTTTCTTTACCATTCATAAAGTAGTGTCACCTCAAAATAAAAATTCACATTATTCATTATCACTACTTTACTATATTTTATTCCCAAAACGCAAATAAAGTGGAGATACTGAACAGCACCTCCACAATTATATCACAATGTATTAAATTATACAACACCTTGTGCAATCATTGTATCTGCAACTTTTACAAAGCCAGCTATGTTAGAACCAACAACATAGTTTTTCTCTGCTCCGTATTTTTTAGACGCTTCATCAGCTTGTGCAAAAATGTTTTCCATAATAGATTTTAGTTTTGCATCTACTTCTTCAAATGTCCAAGAATATCTTTGGCTGTTTTGGCTCATCTCTAAAGCAGAAGTAGCAACACCACCAGCATTAGCAGCTTTACCAGGGCCAAATAATACACCAGCATTAATGAATACTTCAGTAGCTTCTAAAGTAGAAGGCATGTTAGCACCCTCTGCAACTGCTATAACGCCATTAGCAACTAGTGCTTTAGCATCATTTTCATCAAGCTCATTTTGTGTAGCACAAGGAAGAGCGATGTCACATTTAACTGTCCAAACACCTTTACCCTCATGGTACTCTGAATTTGGTCTGTAGTTTTTGTATTCTGTAAGTCTAGCTCTTTTAACTTCTTTAATCTCTTTAATAGCAGCTAGGTCAATTCCCTCTGCATCATAAATCCAACCAGTTGAGTCAGACATAGTAACAACTTTACCACCTAGTTGAGCTGTTTTTTGAGCTGCATAGATAGCAACGTTACCAGAACCAGAAATAACAACAGTTTTTCCGTCCATTGTGTGACCATTAGCTTTAATCATTGCATCTGTGAAGTAAAGTAAGCCGTAACCTGTAGCTTCTGTTCTAACCAAAGAACCACCATAAGTTAAGCCTTTACCTGTTAAAACGCCTTCATAAGCATTTCTTAATCTTTTATATTGACCATACATGTAGCCGATTTCACGTCCACCAACGCCGATATCACCAGCTGGTACGTCTGTGTCAGGGCCGATATGTCTTTGTAGCTCTGTCATAAAGCTTTGGCAGAAAGCCATAATTTCTCTATCTGATTTACCTTTAGGGTCGAAGTCAGAACCACCTTTACCACCACCGATTGGTAGACCAGTTAATGAGTTTTTGAAGATCTGCTCAAATCCTAAGAATTTGATAACTCCTAGATTAACTGTTGGGTGGAAACGTAAACCGCCTTTGTAAGGGCCGATTGCAGAGTTAAATTGAACTCTATAACCACGGTTAACTTGAACTTTACCACTATCGTCAACCCATGCTACTCTAAATTTAATTTGTCTTTCAGGCTCTGTAATTCTCTCTAAAATTGCATTTGCCTCATATTGTGGGTTAGCATTGATAACAGGCTCTAAAGATGTTAGAACTTCTGTTGCCGCTTGAATAAATTCAGGCTCAGATGAATTTATTCTTTTTAATTCCTCAAGTTGTTTTGCTACGTATGACATAACTGCCTCCTAAATTTAATAACACTATTTGGTTCGTATTTTACCATGTTTAGTATTTTATCACATTAAACAAGAAAATTCAATACCCTAAAGAATATTTTTGCTATTTTACAAGTATTTACTTGCAAAAATTGTTAAAAATCACACAATAAATACAAAAATATGCTAAAATATTAATTTTTTTAAACTTAATCTTGCACATTCATAACTATTTGTATTTGCACGCAAAATAATTTAGTACTTATATGTTCACAAACTATTGACAAATTACAAGAAATTTTATAAAATATATCTGTACTTTGATATAATGTTATAAGTACGCTAAAAATCCGTTTTGACGGAACAAACTAAACTACCATTTAAAATTTGAAAGGCAGTGTAACTATGGAAAAAAAAGAACTAATGTATGAGGGCAAAGCTAAAAGAGTTTATGCAACAGAAAACGCAGATTACTGTGTTGTTTCTTATAAAGATGATGCAACAGCATTCAATGGCGAGAAAAAAGGTACTATCATCGGTAAGGGTGTAGTAAACAATAGAATGTCTAACTTTATGTTTAAAAGATTAGAAGCAGTAGGCATTAAAACTCATTTGGTTGAAGAACTAAACGATAGAGATACAGTTGTTAAAAAAGTAACAATAGTTCCACTAGAAGTTATTGTTAGAAACACAGCAGCTGGTAGCCTTTCAAAAAGATTAGGTTTACCTGAGGGCACAAAAATGAGAATTCCAGTTTTAGAATTCTGCTATAAAGACGATGCTTTGGGCGATCCTATGGTTAATGATTATCATATCTTAGCAGCAGGTTTTGCTACAAGAGAAGAGATTGATACAATTGCTGAGATGAGCTTAAAAATAAATGAAATCATGGTTGACTACTTCAAAACAGTTAACGTTGATTTAATCGACTTCAAACTAGAGTTTGGTAAAACAAGCGATGGCGAAATTATTCTAGCAGACGAAATTTCTCCTGACACTTGCCGTTTCTGGGATAGCACAACAGGTGAAAAACTTGACAAAGACAGATTTAGACGTGACATGGGTGGCGTTGAAGAAGCTTACGAAGAAATGATGAAAAGACTAGGTCTAAAATAATTTTTTAATCTTTTGTTAACGGAGTTTTCGATAAAACGAACACTCCGTTAAAGTGGTTTATGGCATTATATGAACTATTAATTTATAATGTCGGAAAGGAAATTTATATGTCAAGAAATTCTTACGAATCCCCATTGTGCTCAAGATACGCAAGCACAGAGATGAAGTATTTGTTTTCATCTGATAAAAAATTCAAAACATGGAGAAAACTATGGATAGCTCTTGCAGAGGCAGAGCACGAACTAGGTTTACCTGTAACTCAGGAGCAAATTGACGAGCTAAAAAAATATGCTGACGACATTAACTATGAAGTTGCAGAAGCTAAAGAAAAAGAAGTTCGCCATGACGTTATGAGCCATGTTCACGCTTACGGCACACAATGCCCAAAAGCTATGCCTATCATTCACTTAGGCGCAACATCATGCTATGTTGGCGACAATACTGATATTATCGTTATGACAGAAGCATTACAAGTTGTAAGACGTAAATTAGTCGGTGTTATCAGAGTTCTTTCTGATTTCGCTTATGAATATAAAGACCTACCTACTCTTGCTTTCACTCACTTCCAACCTGCTCAACCAACAACTGTTGGTAAAAGAGCAACACTTTGGATACAAGAGTTGTTAATGGATTTAGAAGACGTTGAGTACTTGTTATCCGGCATGAAACTTTTAGGTTCAAAAGGTACTACTGGTACTCAAGCAAGCTTTTTAGAGCTGTTTGACGGCGACCACGAGAAAGCTAAAAAAGTTGATAAACTAATTGCAGAGAAAATGGGTTATGATGACTGCTATGCTGTTAGTGGACAAACATATTCAAGAAAACTAGACTACAGAATTCTTTCTGTTTTAAGTTCAATTGCTCAAAGTGCAACTAAATTCTCTAACGATATAAGACTTCTTCAAAATCTTAAAGAAATTGAAGAGCCATTTGAGAAAAGCCAAATTGGTTCATCTGCAATGGCATATAAAAGAAACCCTATGAGAAGTGAAAGAATTGCTTCACTTGCTAGATACATTATCGTTGATACTCTAAACCCAGCTATCTCAACTGCTACACAATGGTTTGAGAGAACACTTGATGACTCTGCAAACAAACGTTTGAGCATGCCTGAGGGCTTCCTTGCAACTGACGCAGTGCTTAACCTTTACATGAATGTTGCAGATGGTTTAGTGGTTTACCCTAAAGTTATCGAGCAAAGACTGATGAAAGAACTTCCATTCATGGCTACAGAAAACATTATGATGGACGCTGTTAAACGTGGTGGAGATAGACAAGAATTACACGAGAGAGTGCGTGTGCATTCACAAGCAGCTGCTAGAATTGTTAAAGTTGAGGGTGGCGAAAATGATTTACTTGAAAGAATTGCTGATGACGAGATTTTCGGTGTTACACTAGAGGAGCTTAAAGGCATTTTAAGCCCTGAAAAATACGTTGGTAGAGCACCTGAGCAAACAGCAGATTTCATTAATGAAGTTGTTAAACCTCTGTTAGATAAATACAACGAGATACCTGAAGAAAAAGCTGAAATAAGCATTTAAGAAAGGAACATAATCATGGTTAAAGCTATTGTTGGCGCTTGCTGGGGAGACGAAGGTAAAGGTAAAATAACTGACGTTCTTGCTAGCCAAGCTGATATTGTTATTCGATTTCAAGGAGGTAGTAATGCTGGGCATACTATCATAAATAACTATGGTAAATTTGCTTTACATCAATTACCATCTGGTGTTTTCCACAGCCACATCACAAGCATTATCGGAAACGGTGTTGCTTTGAGTGTAGAGAATTTTGTAAAAGAGATGAAAGAGCTTGAAGACAGAAATGTGCCTGCTCCAAACATCTTGATTTCTGACCGTTGCCAAATTGTTATGCCTTACCACAAAGAGCTAGACGGACTAGAAGAAGCTAGACTTGCTTCAAAATCTTTTGGTTCTACAAAATCTGGTATAGCACCATTTTACTCAGATAAATTTGCTAAAATTGGTTTCCAAGTTAGCGAATTATTCGGAACAGAAGAATACTTAAGAGACAGAATTGAGCAAGTTTTAGGCATTAAAAATGCTCTATATGCTCACCTATATAACGCAGAGCTTTTAAGCGCTGACGAAATTTACAACAAATTAATGGAATATAAAGAAGCTCTTGCTCCTTATGTTGCAGATACATTTGACTTCTTAAGTAAAGCTATTAAAGAAGGCAAAAATATCCTTTTAGAGGGTCAATTAGGCTCTTTAAAAGACCCAGATTTCGGTATCTATCCAATGGTTACTTCATCTTCAACACTAGCTGGTTATGGCTGTGTTGGCGCTGGTATCACTCCTCTTGCATACTCTGATATTATCACAGTTGTTAAAGCTTATTCTAGTGCTGTTGGTGCTGGTGAGTTTGTTAGTGAAATATTTGGAGAAGAAGCTGATGAGCTAAGACGCAGAGGTGGCGACGGTGGCGAATATGGCGCAACTACTGGCAGACCTAGAAGAATGGGTTGGTTAGACCTTGTTGCTTCTCGTTACGGCTGTAAAGTTCAAGGTGCAAACCAAGCTGCTTTCACAGTTTTAGATGCGCTAGGTTACCTAGATGAAATTCCTGTTTGCGTAGCTTACGAGCTAAACGGAGAGAGAATTGACTACTTCCCAAATACTACAAAACTTAAAGATTGTAAACCAATCCTAGAGGTTTTACCTGGTTGGAAATGCGATATTACAGGCATTAAAAACTATGACGAACTACCTGAAAATTGCAAAAAATACATCGAGTTTGCAGAAAAACATCTTGATACACCAATAACAATGGTATCAAATGGCCCTAAAAGAGAAGACATTATATACAGATAATTTTTGTGTATACAATAACCAAAGTGTTTGTCGCTTTTAGATACCGTAAGGGCGAGCTGTGCTCGTCCGTTAGATCTAATGTACGTATTATAATAATTTTTGACTTAATATAGTTCCTAAAAAAAGAAATTAAATATATATTAAGTTTACAGAAACCTATGCTTTCGGACGAGCACAGCTCGCCCCTACCTAAAGCATGGGTTTTTGTGTAAGTTCACTTTAAGCAACTATCCGGCTTTAAACATATAGAGGTAATAAAATGACAAGAGAAATACTTAAAAAATATTTTGGATATGACGATTTTAGAGATTGTCAAGAAGAAATAATCGATAACATATTAAACGGCAGAGATGCGCTAGGTATCATGCCAACTGGTGCTGGCAAATCAATTTGTTACCAAGTGCCTGCTATGCTTTTTTCTGGCATTACTCTTGTTGTATCTCCTCTTATTTCACTAATGCAAGACCAAGTCAAAAGCTTAATTCAAGCTGGAATTAGTGCAGCTTATATCAATTCATCACTCACACAGAATCAGATTAATTTGGCGCTGAACAATGCAAAAAACGGCAAGTACAAAATAATTTATGTAGCACCAGAAAGACTTATGACACCTAGCTTTTTAAACTTTTGTATGTGTTCTGACATATCTATGCTCACGATAGATGAAGCACATTGTATCTCACAATGGGGACAAGATTTTAGACCAAGTTATGCTCAAATTCCTGAGTTTATCGCCTCTCTAAGTAAACGTCCAGTGGTCTCAGCCTTTACAGCAACTGCAACTTCTAGAGTAAAGTCAGATATTGTACAGCTTTTACAGCTTAACAATCCTCTTGTTTTAGTAAGTGGTTTTGACAGAGAAAATCTATACTTTCAAGTAAAGCAAAGTTCTAATAAATTTACTGATTTAATTCAGTTTTTAAAAGATAAAGATAATAAAAGTGGTATAATTTATTGTTCCACAAGAAAAAATGTTGATGAAGTATGTGCAAAGCTTATAGAGCTAGGCTTTTTAGCTTGCAGATATCATGCCGGTTTATCTCAGGAAGCTCGTTTTAAAGCACAAAACGACTTTGTTTTTGATAAAGTTGATATAATTGTTGCTACAAATGCGTTTGGGATGGGCATAGATAAGTCAAATGTGAACTATGTTGTGCATTACAACATGCCAAAAGACATGGAAAGTTATTATCAAGAGGCTGGTAGAGCAGGTCGAGATGGCACAAATGCACATTGTTTGCTATTATATAGTGGGCAAGATGTCGTTACCAATAGGTTCTTAATTGAACAAAGCACCGAGGAGTCTATAGATGAAGAAACATCCGAATTTCTTAGACAGCAAGCTTATGATAGGCTAAAGCAGATAACTTTTTACTCTACTACAAATGACTGTTTACGTGCATTTATTTTAAAGTATTTTGGAGAGTCTCCTCTACCATATTGTGGTAATTGTAGCAAGTGCGACACAGATTTTGAGAAAATTGATGCAACAATTGAAGCACAAAAAATAATCTCCTGTATCAAAAGAACAGGAGAGCGTTTTGGTAGAGTATTAATCATAGATGTTCTAAAAGGCAACAAAAACCAAACTGCGTTACAATATAGATTTGATAAACTTTCTACTTATGGAATTAGTAGTGAAAGCCCTCCTAGACTTCGTTCAATTATAGACAACCTAATTTTTTTGGGGTATCTCACACAAGAGGAGAGTGCTTATGCTAGCTTAAAACTTACACCTACTTCAATTAAAATATTAAATGGAACGGATAAAATCGAGATAAAAGTTCCTAAAATAACCAAAATTAAAGCTACTGAGAAAAAAGCAGTTAAGACTTCAAATACTGTTGAAGTGCCTGAGGACAGAGAAGATTTATTTGATAACCTTAGAGATTTACGAGCAGAACTAGCTCGAAAGCAAGGAGTGCCAGCCTTTGTTGTTTTTGGCGACAACACTCTAAAAGATATGTGCTTAAAACTGCCAACCACTAGTGATGAATTCTTAGAGGTATCTGGTGTAGGTTATGCAAAACGGCTCTATAATAAAAGTTGGGGTGGTAAAAAAGAGCCTACAAAAAAGAATAAAAA
>CAYJKT010000038.1:0-24080 GCA_964370775.1 uncultured Eubacteriales bacterium
AAATTTCAACTCCTATCTATTAAGAGTATAACCCATTATCGGAACAATATCAAGTATAACGGAATGATATAATTAGGTTATCGGAATAAATCTGTCATTTTTTACAGCAACCCAAATTCGTTTTTCAACGAATTAAATCTATTTTTTTCGTGCGTTTTTACCTCAAATAAAGGATTATACAAGCAGTGTTGCATCACATCTGCATCTATTACTACTTCGTCAAAATTGCAGTGGGTAGTTCCTTTGCTGCTATGGTTGTATATTGCTGAACATATTTTTACTATTTCTTCTTCGGAAAATAGATTGAGACTTGTTAAAATCTCTCTTGCCATAACAGAGCCTTTGCGTGCATGGTCGTTACTGTCTAGAGTTGAGTAAGTGTAAATATCATGTAGCATGCCTGCGATAGTGGCTAGCTCTGCGTTTTCGTTTCTTTTCATTGCTATTAAAGCACATGCTTGTGCCACACCGTATAAGTGAAGATAAGCACAGCGTTTTTCAACGGTATCATCAATGTTTGATATAACGTTATCTACATATTCTCTGACTTTTTCAACTCTATTCATTTGCTCTCCATTCTGCTTAAAAGTATATTAAATATCTATTTTGCAGTGTTTTACTTTATTTTAGTACACCCATTTTTTAAGTTCTATAATAAAATTAGTGGTTGATTTTATATAACAATGTATATCAAACATTATTTTTTTCAAGTTTAAGTAATTGCTCTTTCATATCCAATCCACCACCATAGCCTACAAGTTTTCCGTTTTTACCTATAACTCTGTGGCACGGCACAATAATGCTTATTGGATTTTTATTGTTTGCAAGCCCTATAGCTCTACAAGCTTTTGGATTGCCAATATGAATAGCAACGTCTTGATAACACCAAGTTTCACCATAAGGTATTTCGCATAAAGCGTTCCAAACTTTTTTCTGAAAATCAGTGCCTTTTAAATCAAAGTTTACGTTAAACTGTTTTCTAGTTCCGTTAAAGTATTCATCTAATTGAGTGAAAACAATTTCTGAAAAATCACATACACTATTAACGCTAGCTACTTCATTAACTCTGTTAAGAGCACATAAGCAATCATTTTCAAAATCTATTCTAATTATACCAACAGGGTAGGCTTTGTAAGCTGATTTCATAAGATACCTCTTTTAAAATGTAAGTCCAATTTCTTTTCTGAATATTTCCATGTATTTAAGCACTAATTTGCTCATTTCTTTACATCTGCTATAGTGCTCTTTGTGGTTATCTATATCTGTAATAAAATTATATAGAGATAAAGCTTCGTTTTTCATTAAATCAGTGCTACCATTTTCGGCAAAAATTACGTTCTTTTCACCTGTTTTAGAGATATACTCAACATTTACAAGTCTAGAAATTGCACCGATATAAATAGTTCCATCAGTTCCTTGAATATCACTAGGTGTATCAGATTGCGACACCTTAGAATATTTTAGGTTAACTATAAATTCATCATATTTAAGAGTGATAGTTCCAAGTGAGTCGGCACCAGTATCCATAATGGAGGCTGACACGCTATAAGATTTAGGTTCACCAAAATAATACAGAGCAGGGTATATGCAATATACGCCCAAATCCATAAGTCCACCTGTGTGCATATCTGGGTTAAAAATGTTTGGGATTTCACCTTTTAGGTAGTTATCTAGCTTGCTTGACCTCTGACAAAATGAGAAGTTAGCCATGCTAATATTTCCAAGTTTTTTTAAGTTTTCTTCTATTAAATTTTTTGTAGGGTTATGCATAAACTTGATAGCTTCTATAAAAATAAGACCATTTTTATCAGCGATTTCATAAAGCTCATTTAGTTGAGATGTATAGCTAACTATAGGCTTCTCGCAAATAACATGCTTACCACCATTTAACAACTCTTTGCATTGCTCTGCATGAAAAACGTTGGGACTAGCAACGTAGACGGCAGAGAATTCATCACTTTTTGCAAACTCACGCAAATCGGTGTAGACTAAGTCTACACCGTATTTTTCTGCGAATTGTTTGCCTGTATCATAACTTCTTGAATAAACAGCAGATAATTCCCACACTCCACTAGCTAAAGCACCGTCGATATATGAATCTGTTATCCAAGATGTACCAATTACTGCAAACTTCATTTTTTATGACCTGTTATGCCCAGAAATACTGATTATAAGGCATAAACCTTTCTTATATTATTCTATTATTTATCTCCAAAAGAGACACCCATTTCTCTAGCTGCTAAAACTTCGTCGCATTCTACAGGAACAGTTTTTAACTTACCAGCACATTTTTCTAATGGAACAGGTACAACCTCACCGTTCACCATACCGACCATTACACCAAAGATTTTGTTTCTGATAAATTTTGCAGCACCAGCGCCTAATCTAGAGCACAAAACTCTGTCATAAGAACATGGACTGCCACCACGTTGGTAGTGCCCCGGAACACAAACTTTAACTTCGCCGTCAAGCTCTTTTTGTAAGTCTTCTGCTATTTTATAAGACACTGAAGGATATGGTCTTTCTGCGACAAGTTTTTTGTATTCTTTCTTGCTAAGTTTTGCTTCTTCTTTAGAAATTGCACCCTCAGCAACAGCTATAATAGAGAACTTTTTGCCTTTTTTAGCAACATTAGTTATCTCTTTTGCAACAAGTTTAATGTCATAAGGTATCTCTGGTAAAAGGATAATGTCAGCGCCACCAGCAATACCAGCATATAATGGAAGCCAACCTACTTTATGTCCCATAATTTCAACCAAGAAAATTCTACCATGAGAGGTAGCGGTAGTGTGAATTGCATCTAAAACGTCAGTCGCTACTTCAACTGAACTATGGAAGCCAAAAGTTATGTCAGTTCCATAAACGTCGTTATCTATAGTTTTAGGTAGATGAATTACATTAAGCCCTTCTTGTCTAAGTAAATTAGCTGTTTTTTGTGTGCCGTTACCACCAAGAATTACAAGGCAATCTAGCTTCATTTTGCTGTAGTTTGCTTTCATAGATTTAACTTTATCAACGCTGTTTTCGTCTATAACTCTCATTAGCTTAAAAGGTTGTCTTGACGTTCCTAAAATCGTACCACCAAGTGTTAATATTCCAGAAAAATCCATTGGCTTCATAAGTTTATATTCACCAAATATCAGACCTTTGTAACCGTCTTTAATACCATAAATCTCTACGTCGTCTCCGAACTCATGGTACAATGATTTTGCAACTCCTCTAATAGATGCATTCAAGCCTTGGCAATCTCCGCCGCTTGTTAAAATTCCTACTCTTTTCATTGAACTAGTTCTCCTTTCAAGTCCTTAATTACATTGTAATACTTTTTTAGCATTATTTCAAGTATAAAATATTATTCTGCTGAATGAATTGGTATAAGTGTTGGACTCTTAGTAGAATCATTCAATTTAGCTAGTTTGTTTTCTGCCTGTTTAGAGAAATATTGTTGACAGTTAATTATGCTTTTACCTCTTTTATCAATAGGAGAGTATGTTGAATCTGAATTCATAATTCTTGCATTAACTGTGTCGTTTTCCATAACATTCACAATGTCTAAAACTCGTTCTTTAAGGTCGCTATCCTCAATAGGGAACACAAGCTCCACACGTCTATCAAGGTTACGTGGCATCCAGTCAGCACTACCCATGTATACCTTTTTTTGACCTAAGTTTTCAAAAATAAATATTCTGCTGTGCTCTAGTAATTGCCCTACTAAGCTTATGATTGTGATGTTCTCGCTTAGATTTTCAATACCAGGAATTGTACCACACACGCCACGTACAATTAGCTTGATTTTTACACCAGCTTGAGAAGCTTTGTAAAGCTCGTTGGTAATCTCTGGGTCGATTAAAGAATTTACTTTTGCAGTAATTCCAGAAGGCATACCGTTTTTAGCATTCTCTGATTCTTGTCTAATCATACGCACAAAGAAATTTCTCATTCCATGAGGAGCTACAACAAAGTGATTGTATTCTGGTGGGCGAGAATATCCAGTTAAAACATTGAATAGTGAAGATGCATCAGAGCCAAAACGTTCGTTACAAGTAAACATGCTAATATCAGTGTATATTTTAGCAGTAGAGTCGTTGTAGTTACCTGTTCCCATGTGAACATATCTGCGAATACCGTCTTCTTCTCGTCTAACAACAAGTGCGATTTTGCAGTGAGTTTTAAGACCTAACAGACCATAAATAACATGACAACCAGCTTTTTCAAGTTTTTTAGCCCACAGAATATTGTTTTCTTCATCAAATCTAGCTTTAAGTTCAACCAAAACAGTAACTTGCTTACCGTTTTCAGCAGCTTTCATAAGAGCTGCGATTATCGGTGAATTACCGCTAACACGGTATAGCGTTTGTTTTATCGCAAGTACATTTTCATCGTCAGCTGCTTGTTGAATGTACTTTACAACGCAGTCAAAAGTCTCGTAAGGGTGGTGAACTAATCTATCTTTTTCTCTGATAGCATCAAAGATATTGTCTTCTCCAAAAAAGTCAGGAGCTGGAGAAACAGGTGTAATAGGTTTAAAGAAAAAGTCGCTTCTAAAATTTTTGTTGCCAGTAAACTTCATTAAAAAAGTTAAATCTAATGGACCACTACACTCATAAATTTCTTCATCATGCACATCACAGTTTTCCATTAAAAACTCTTTTATTTCTTTGTCAGATTTATTAGATATTTCAAGTCTAACTGGGCGACCACGTTTTCTTTTTTTAATAGATTTTTCCATCTCCCACAAGAAATCTTCTGCTTCTTCATCTATATCCATATCAGCGTTTCTTGTAATTCTAAACATGCAAGTAGATTTTATCTCGTGAAGCTCAAAGAAAACAGAAATCTTTTCTACAATAATATCTTCAAGCATGATGAATTCCATTTTACCGTCTTCGCTTTTAAGCTCAATAAATCTTGGAAGAATAGACGGAACCTGAATGATTGCAAAACAATCCTCTTTTTTCTCTCTTTCCTCTAACTTAATCGCAATGTTTAGAGTTTTGTTAGCAAGAACAGGGAAAGGTCTGCTGTTATCTATCGCCATAGGAGTGATAACAGGGAAGATAACCTTGTTGAAATAATCATTTATAAAACTGCGTTGTGAAACACTAGCTTTTTTATATGAAATAAATTGAATTTTACTTTTTTTGAGAGTAGGCAAAAGTGACCTGTTTAAACAACTATATTGTTTATCCATAAACAGATGAGTTTTATTATCTAGCTTTTTTAAAAGCTCAGTAGGTGTAAGACCTGAGTCATCTCTTTTCTTAATGTTTTCAGCAACTTTTGCTTGAACACCAGCAACTCTAACCATAAAGAATTCATCTAAATTAGAGCTTGTTATTGCTAAGAATTTTAGCTTTTCCATAATTGGATTTTCTTTTTTGAATGCTTCGTCAAGCACTCTCTCGTTGAAATCCAACCAACTTAATTCTCTGTTATTAAAAGGTATCGTGTGTACAGCCATTGTTTATCTCCTTATTTGAATAATCGTGATTTAACTATAAGACTTGGTGTTATGCCGAATATCTCTGTAAAGTATTTTGAGCATTTTGTAAACGCCCATTGCTCAAGAGAAGCGTTTTCGTTACAACTAGCAGTAATAACAAAACTTTTATCATCAATTTTTAGTCTATCAATAATTAACTTGCCTTTTTGCGATTTATCTAAAGCATTAGCGACTTTGAATATGGCAATCAATTTGTATACAGATATTTTTTCTTCTTCTGTAAGCTCAACTAGTATATCGATGTTGTTTTCTATAGATATTGTTTCATCAAAACCAGCGATTATCGCAATCAGCACACATTGATGTTGTGTAATTCCATAAATCTCCATGTTTTTAACAAGGTCGTAAGCACTACGGAACTTAAAGCGAATATTTACAAATTCACCACAGCTATGCAAAATAGTAGCGACTTCAAGAAGGTGTCTATACTTAACATCCAATCCGTGTATATTTTTTAGCTTATCAAACAACTGACAAGCAAATTTTCTTACAGTGTTATAGTGAACTGTGTTACAGTGGTAATCCCGAGCTAACAAAATAGATGACTCGACTGATGAATGTATAATATGGTCTTTGTACTTATTATAAGTAGAAGGTATCAATATATGGTGAGCATAAATTTTCTCTAAATCAACTGGTGCTACAATAATTTTTGAACTTTTACCAACTGCTTTAATTAGCGTGGTAGAAATGCTTAAAACAGTAGACATTATACTCGCAGTATCTTCGTTTATATTGTATTTTAAAGCAATATTTTCAGCAGTGAGCGTTTTTGTAGCTTTATACATGTTTCTAATACTGGTATATGTCATTTCGTCATACAAATCAAGGGCTGATTTTTCACCAATATTTTTTAGGTTAGACATCTCATTACCAGTTAGTACTAATGTATTATATTCGCTGTAATCAATTTTTAGTTTAGAAAAAACAGAGTGCAAATATTCTTCTATAATAGAATGATAATCTGTCTGCTCTTTTCGTAAACCACTAAACATATCAAGCAGTTTAACAGTTCCTAAAGTGATGTTAAATGAACGCACAATATTAGTGCCGTCATAACAAGCTATACCTATACTACCAGAGCCAATATATGCTAAAATAGCTTTTTGATTAAATTTATTATCATTAGAGTTGTTCTCTAAAAAGTCCCAGAAAATAAGAGATTTTTCTTCGGTGTCTGTCAAAGTTATAACATCTAAATCATTCAAAATCTTAATTCTGTCAGCAATTACGTCTTTGTTGGTAGCTTCTCTCATAACAGAAGTGGAAAGCAACTTTACACTGGTTACATCATAAGTTTTGCAAACTGCTTTAAATTTATCTAAAATACTGTTAATCTCATTTAAGCTGTTTGCGCTAATTTTTTTGTCGATAAAAATTTCGTGTCCTAAAGTTACTGGGTAAATTAATCTGTCCAAGGTAACGATTTTACCCTTGCTCAACTGAAAAATTCCCATTTTGATATTGCTTGAAGCAATTTCAATAACTGCACAATTACGTGTGCCTTTTTTCATTACAATTCCTCCTAGTGCTTTTTAAACTATTATAACAAATTAAATGTAAACTTATATTAATATTAAGTTAAATTTTGAATAAGAAATTATTTTATATAGAAAAAGCTTGCATTATATTACATTTTGTTGTATAATAACACATGTTAAAAATGCAGAGGTATTCTAATGGTAAGGAGCCACATTGGAAATGTGGTGTGCCGTAAGGCATTGTGCGTTCGAGTCGCATCCTCTGCGCCATAAGGTGTGACACATTTGGATGTCATACAGAAAAACCCTCAAAAACTACCCTATAAAGGCTGTTTTTGAGAGTTTTTTATTTTTTTACAAGCGAAAATTTCAGGTGTGTTTTTTTGGATGTCATCTGTGTTTTAGAGGGTTTGAACTCGCTGTTTAGGAAAATAGAGCGAAAAAATTACATAAAATCAAATTTAGGGCGATAATTTTAAGATTAATTTCTTGAAGTTATTGCCCTTTTTTGTTTTTAAATCTAAAAATTTAAGGAGTGTTTACACATCAAATGGTTTTAGGAAAATTTCCCGATATAAAAGTCAATTTTACCAATATTAATTCATAATCACATAGAATGTATGAAAAAAATATGATAATATTAACAGTAATAACTTTTCTGTGTATAAAAAGTTAGTTGTTTTGTATGTTTGAACTATAATTGAGTTGCTGGAGGTGATAATTGAAAAAATATATTTATTTTGAAAGCGGAAATTAAATAATATCTAAAATGATATTATAAAAAATCATCAAATTTAGTGAGGGATTAGTATGCGAAGAGAAATAAAGGATAAGTTCAAAAAAGTAAGTGCCATGGTAATTACTGGTGTTATTATGTTAAGCTGTATTCCAGCAAACAGTTTAAATTTTGTGTCGGCTGCACAAGCTCAAAATGTAGTAAAAATTCAGCCTTGGGAAGCTTCAACTTTTAACGACACAAACGGAGACGGATTCGGTGAATTCGAAGGCTGGGGAACATCTATAGCTTGGTGGGGAAACAGAAACGGATACAGTGAAAAAATGACTGAAGAAGCAGCAACAGCATTCTACAGTGATGACGGACTTGATTTGAATATTGCACGTTATAATATAGGTGGAGGCGATTTTGTGGATGGCTCAACACAGGATTCACAAGATTTCTTACACGATCCTCATGTTGTTCGTTCAGATTCAGTAGTTCCAGGGTACGCTACTGATGTAACTAACACTGATGCGACAGCTAATGGTATAGAATACTATGAAGAAAATTATGATCAGTATGATTTGGAGTGTGGTTATGCATGGAACTATGATTGGGATGCCGATGCAAATCAAATTAATACTTTAATGGCGGCGGCTGAGGCGAGTGGTGAAGATTTTATTGCAGAGTATTTTTCTAACACTCCTCCTTACTTCATGACAGTTAGTGGTTGTAGTTCAGGCGCTGTTAATCCTTGGGATGATAACTTAAGAGAAGACTCATATCGTGCATTTGCACTATATTTAGCAGATGTGCTTGAATATTGGATGAGTCAGGGAGTAGACTTTAACGCAATAACTCCAATGAATGAACCGAATACAGGTTATTGGAGAGCTTACAGCGAAAAACAAGAGGGTTGTCATATTAGCCCTGGTGAAGCACAATCAATGGTTTACATAGAACTAAATAAAGTTCTTGAAGAAAGAGGTATTGATATTACAATAGCTGGCACTGGCGAAACTAGTATTGATACTGCGATTAGTTCATACAATGCATTGTATGATGAAGCAAAAGATATTATTGACAGAATTGATACACACACATACGGTGGAAGTAATCGTGAAGGTTTAAAAAATGTAGCTGAAACAGAGGATAAAGGACTTTGGATGGCAGAGGTTGATGGTAGATACCTTGCTGGAACAAATGCTGGTGAAATGACAGCACCTTTAGGTTTTGCAACTCAAATAATGAAAGACATACACGGAATGAATGTAAGTGCATGGGTTATGTGGGATGCAGCAGGTATGCATGTTGATAGTAGCTGTGAATTTGCAGGAACAAATGGAGCAGATTTTTCAAGCATGGAACAATGGGGGAATTCCTATAGTGATGAAACAGGTATGTGGGGAATAGCAGTAAGCAATCATAATACCGAAGAAATAGTTTTGACAAAAAAATATTATGGTTATGGACAATTTACAAGATATATTAGACCAGGTTACTCTATTATAGGTTCATCAGATAATACATTAGCAGCTTACGATCCTGATAATAATAAAGTTGTAATAGTTGCAATGAACACAAACGCTCAAGACGAAGAATATAAATTTGATCTTTCTAGTTTTACTACAATGGGAGATAATATAACAGCTATAAGAACTAGTGGCACATTAGAGAACGGAGAAAACTGGGCAGATGTATCTAGTGCTGGTGACATTACAGCAAATACAGAAGAGCTGTATTTTACTTCTACATTGAAATCTAATTCAATAACTACTTATATTATTGAAGGAGTTGACTTTGATCCTAACAAAGAAGAAATAATTAGTGTAGAAGATGTTCATCTATTCACAGTTAATGGCATGACACCAATTTTACCAAGAACAATTACAGCAGAAACAAGCATTGGAACAGTGGTTGAAACTGATGTTGTTTGGAATACAATAGGTGTTGATTACTCATCTGCTACAACATTGTCTGGACTAGCTAACAATGGTAAATTGCCAGTTAGTGCAACTATAAATCATGTTACACCAAACTTAGTATATTTTATAGATGCTAACAATCAAAACTCAACTACTCATGGAGCTATCGAAGAGCAATTTGATTTAATGAACGATGTACCTGATAAATCTTTTGATGGTGATTGGGGTTACATGAGTGAGTATGGTGTGTACAATGGTAACATGTATAATCCATATTCATCTGGTTGGTATGCAGACCAAAATGAGGCAATTGAATATACAGTGCAATTAGATGCTGGAACATACAATGCTGGTTTTGGATTTACTGAATGGTGGTCATCATGGACAAAAAGCAGACCAATAACTGCTACAGTTACACAAAATGGAGAAATACTAGCACAGGGCGAGACAAACACTGTTAACGGTGAAGTGTTTAATAATTTCGATTCATTTGAATTTACTTGTGAAACTGGAGAAGTAACACTAAGTGTAGTTCAAAAAGCTGGTTCTTCACACGCAGCTACAATTGCTTTTATTGAAATTAGCAAAGCGTTGAACACAAACGAATTACAAGAAGCTATCAAAGAAGCTGATATGAAAAATGCAGATGCTTATACTGATGAAGTATGGGGCGGAGTAGAATTAGCATTAATAGAAGCTAAAAGTGTTATGCTTACTTCAACTGCTACTCAAAATCAAATTGATGAAGCTACAAAAAATCTATTAAATGAACTTTCTGTTTTAGATAATATTGAAATTGTAGACAAAATAGAAGAAGTGAAAATCTATACTGTGTCTGGAGTTAAACAATTATTGCCAAAAACAGTGACTGTTACAACCAATAAAGGAAATACAGAGGATAAACCAGTTACATGGAATTTAGAAAACTACAACTGGTTAGATTCAAAAATAATTTATGGAACAATTGAAGGTGTTATTCTTGAAGCTACTGCGCACATAGAAATACTTTCTGAAAATATGGTATATTTCATCGATTGTAACAACCTTAATTCTGAGACTTATCAAGAGATTGATTTATATGCAAATTTATTAAATGAAACACCAGACAAACTATATGAAGAAGGTTCATGGGGTAGATTGCACGAATACGGTGCTTACACCGGTAATGAAAGCGACCCGTATTCATCTGGTTGGTGGTCAAAAAATACAGAAGAACAAATAGCGTACAATCTTCCTTTAGAAGAAGGTGTATATGAGATTTCACTTGGTATAAGAGAGTGGTGGACAGGACCTAGACCTATGGATGTAATAGCTACTCAAAATGGTGTTTCTACTAAATTGGGAGAGACAGATTCATACAGTGAAAATGGAAGTAAAACTAATTTTGTTACTTTTGAATACACAAGCACATCTGCTAGTGACGTTACAATTTCACTTGAAGCGCATGGACGTGAACTACCTACATTAGCTTTTATGCAAGTACAAAAAATGTTGAGCTTAGGAGAACTAAAAGAAACAGTTAATAATGCAAAGGGTTTAGATACAAGCGGATACCAAGCCGAGAAAGTTGAAGTTTTGAACAATGCGATTGCGTTAGCTGAAAAATTAATGGTAACAGCTTCATCTACTCAAGGAGAAGTCGACAATAGTGTTCAAGAAATTTTATCTGCTATTGAAAACTTAACAACAGTAGACAAAACTGAATTGCAAGAACTTTTAGCTGAAATAAATGAATTTGATTTTAGTAAGTACACTGCTTCAAGCAAAATAAGCTTTGAGACAGAAATAGATGAGGCAAGAAATGTGGCAGAAGATGTAATGGAAAATACATCAGCAGAAGAAACTGAAATAAGCTCTGCTATAAATGCTTTAAGTGTAGCGTTTGAAAATGCTAAACAAAAACTTGTAACTATAAAATCTGTTTTAGAAGCAGGAATAAATACATATAGCATACCTGCTGGTGACGCAGAAAAATATACTGCTGAAAGCTATGAAGTTTATTCAAATGCATTATCAGAAGCTAACAATCTAAAAGCTAAGGAAGATTTAACAGAAATCGAAGTTAACGAGGCAGTTGAAATACTAAAAAATGCAAAAGAGAATTTAGTAGAGGATGTCACAGTTGATAAAAATGAACTTAAAGCTTTGATTGAAAAATCTGAAAAGTACAAACAAAGTGATTATAAAATATCCGCTTGGATAGATTTTGCTTTGACTTTGAATTGTGCAAAAGAAGTATATGAATTAGAAGAAGCAACACAAATTCAAGTGAACAATAGTGTATCTGGACTAGAATGTGCAATTGGAGAGCTAGAGAAGAATAAAATAGTAGAAGATTCAACTTATGATAAAGTAGTTAAATATGTAAATAAAGTAATAAATACAATATTTGGTTGGTTTTCTTGGTAGAATATGTTAGAAGAGTATTTTAGGCTAGAAAATTATAGTAAAATTTATTATTGTAATAAGTAATAAGAATAAAGATCAGTTGCTATAACCTTTTTATAAAATAGACATGACCATATTGGTTGTGTCTATTTTTTTGAATTATGATACTTGAGATAAAAATTGGTTCATAAAATGTATATTTTTCTATTGTGTTTTATATTTCTTTTGGTATAATTGACTTGTGTTGAATTAAATTTATAATAGATGGAGATTGATATGAAGCTGTTATTACGCAAAGAACAGGTTAAAAAACTTTTTCATAGTTTTAGTGTTGTATCAAAAGTACAGATTTCTTTATTTGATAGAGAGGGAGTTTCTTTGATTACAGAAGATAGTTTGCCTGATGAATATAATAAAATGTCACCGCTTTGTGTTTGTTTGAGAGAAATCGATAATTTTAGAAAAAAATGTGCTCAGTGTGATATAAATGCTTTTGATTTAATATCTAGAGATTTAACTTCGTACACTTATGTTTGCCATGCGGGGTTAAGAGAGACATTAATACCTGTGTTGCATGATGATATGTTGATAGGGTACCTAATGTTTGGGCAATATCTTTTGAAAGAAGACAATGATTTAGACTTAAATAGATTTCTTAATTATACAGACGATATAGAATTATTGACCGAAAACTACAAACATATAATAAGAATAAGCAAAAAAGAAGAAGAAGCTCTTTTAGATATATTAAATGCTTATGCTGTGTATTTATCTTCAAAAAATTTGGTAATAGCTCATACAGAAGAAAAATTTGCATTGATAAAGGATTTTATTAACGATAATATAACAGAAAAATTGACATCTAAAACTATATGTTGTAGTTTAGGTTTTTCTAAAAGCATGATATATAAAGTGGTTGCTGAAAACACTGGAATGAGTCTTGGGGATTACATTGCGACACACAGGATAGAGCTAGCTAAAAATCTGCTTGTTAACACTCAACTTTCAGTAGGTGAGATAGCTTTTAAAGTAGGTATATGCGATTATAGCTATTTTACTAAGGTTTATTCTAAAGTAACAGGACTTACTCCGTCTGAATATAGAAAACAGTTTAAAAATCATGCTAAGTAAAATAGAATTAACAAAAGTCGATTTTACCAAAAATAAATCAAAATATACTATATAAATAATAGGTAAGATACTTATAATTAATTATACAATAATTTATTTGGAGGCGTTAATTATGAACTCTATACAAAAAGAAATATTATTAAAAAACGGTTGGAAATTTACCTTAGATGATGTTGGGTCAACGGCTTATTATAAAGGGCATGACGACAGTTACTGGAATGATGTAACTGTACCACACGACTGGTCAGTGCACTATCCATTTAGTCAAAGTTATTCTAGTGGAAGTGGATATCTTAAAGGTGGAGTGGGCTTTTATCGTTGCCATTTTGAATTGGATGCTGATGTTGTTGGAAAGCATGTAGAGGTTAACTTTGGTGGTGTTTATAAAAACGCTAAAGTTTGGATAAATTCAAATTATCTAGGCAAAAGACCTTATGGATATAGCTCTTTTAGCTATGATATTAGCGAGTTTATTTGCGAGGGTGAAAATGTTCTTGCAGTTACTTGTGAACATATAGACATGGCAGACTCAAGATGGTTTACTGGTAATGGTATTTATCGTGATGTAACGCTTACAATCACAGATAATAACTATATCAACGATGTGTTTGTTTTTACAAAATTAGTTGAAGATAAAGTAGCTGTAATGGGAGTTGAAACTTCTACCATAGGCAAAGGTGAACTTAGTTTTGAAGTATATTATAATGGGGATTTGGTAGAGAGTAAATATAGTGGTTCAGAGCTGACGATAGATTATCCGAACTTATGGGATTGTGATAATCCTAACCTATATACTTTAAAAGCTATTTTGTCAGAAAATGGTGAAATTTATGACACAAAAGAGGTAGTGTTTGGTATACGCACATTTAGTTTTGATGTTAATAAAGGATTTGAGCTTAATGGTAAAAGAATGAAGCTAAAAGGTCTTTGTTTTCATCATGACGCAGGCGTTTTGGGTGCGGCAGTACCTAAAGAGGTATGGAGATATAGACTAGAGAGATTTAAAGAGTGTGGCTGTAATGCTTTAAGAACCAGTCACAATCCACCTGATACCAAACTATTAGACTTATGCGACGAAATGGGATTTTTGGTTATGGACGAGGCTTTTGACGAATGGGAGGGTTTTAAAAACAAATGGTGGCAAGGTCACAATGTTTACCCACCTAAGCACTATGGTTATGCAGAAGATTTTCCAGAGTGGCACAAACGTGATTTGCAAGACATGATATTAAGAGACCGTAATCATCCGTCAATAATTATTTGGAGTATAGGAAACGAAGTAGATTATCCTAACGACCCTTATGTTCACCCATATTTTGAAGAAATGACTGGTAACAACGATAAAGACAAGCCAGCGGCTGAGCGTGTTTATGACAGGAATAAACCTAATGCTGAAAGATTAACTAAGATATCAGAAAGACTTGTTAAACTGGCAAAAGAGGTAGACACAACGCGTCCGATAACTTCTGCGTTAGCGTTTCCAGAGCTTTCAAACTTAACTGGTTATGCACAAACATTGGATATTGTAGGATATAATTATAAAGAGCATTTATATGAAGAAGACCACAAGAAATACCCTGAACATGTCATATATGGAAGTGAAAATTCTTCTCACCCAGAAAAATGGTTGGATGTAAAAAACAACGATTATATCTGTGGACAATTTTTATGGACAGGCATTGATTTCTTAGGTGAATGCAGAGGTTGGCCTATTAGAATATCACAAGCTGGTCTTTTAACTATGGCTGGGGACAGCAAACCTGATTTCTATATGAGAAAAATGTTGTGGACAGAGGAAGTTTCAGCTAAAATTGCTACTTCTTCGGTAGATGACAGCGTGTTCTCAGATAGCTTTAGCTGGAATTATTCAGAGGGTGAGACAATCTTTGTTACAGTATATACTAACGCAGACACAGTAGAGCTTTTCTTAAACGGAAAATCTCTTGGCGAAAAAACCATTGCTGAAAAAGATTATTGCCGTGCTGTTTACGAAGTACCATTTGTTAAAGGTGAACTAAAAGCAGTGTGTAAAAAAGACGGAAAAGAAGTTGTAGATATTTTGTGCACAACTGGAAAACCAGTGAAAATTGAACTAACTGAACTGGGTGAAAAAACAGATGAAGTAGCACAGATTGATGTTAAAATCTTTGATGAAAATGGAAATCATGTTACTAGTGATGACATAGAAATTACATACACAGTGTGTGGGGGAGAACTTTTGGGAATAGAGAGTGGAAGCCCTTGTGACATCACACCGTACTCAAACAACAAACGTAAAACTTACAGAGGTAATTCTATAGTTTATGTAAGAAAAGGCGATGGTGACATTTCTCTAACTGCTTATTGTGGAGAAGTTAAATGGACTATACCTCTTATTAAATAAACGAAAATAACCCTATTAAATTATAATAACCAAAAGAGAGAGCTGTTCACGTTTTGTGCGTGTACGGCTCTCTGCTTTCGGTTAATTTTTATTTATAGGAGTGTATGTATATCTTAATGTAATGAGTTATTATAAGCTTTCTATAACAGTTTCAGTTAAGTTTTTATACAATATACTATTTTGATGATTAAAGTCATATTCAAGCGCTTTACCAAAATTAGTTAATGCTTCGGTATATTTTCCAAGGCCGAACTGACCTAATCCTAATAAGTAATGACAATGTGCTTTGTTTTTGATGGTTAAGTCTTCTTCAAAAATTAGGAAGTCTGGTAGAGACACTGCAAAGTAATCAATTTTTACTATGTCTGCAAGATGATTTTCAGCAAAGTTAATCAGTTTATAGTATCTTGCATTAGCTGATTTTATGTCTGATAATTCGTTTTTAGCAAGTCCTTGGTACAAAATCATATCTGCTGGTTGGTCGTTGTAATACATCATACCAGCTGGTTCGTCTGTGCCATAACAAGCAGTAACAAAATAGTCTTGATAATCCTCGCCTAACTCTTTTGCACAAATTCCAAGATAATAATAAATATGATTGTCTTTTGTGCCTTCTAGTTTACCCTCGCCAAGATTTTCTGGGTATATAAGTGCTTTTTCTAGCAGTGATTTTGCTGTGCTGAAATCTTTATCAAAAATAGCTTTTTTAGCAAGCTCTACTAATGATATTTTATATTGAGCAGGCACTCTGCCCTCGGCACCTTCCCATGGGCTAAAATGGTGAGACATAATAGCGTCGTGAGCCTCTTTATATTTACCCATGCTGTTCAATAAAGTTACATATTCTAAATATAAGTCGTCTCGATTATTGATTATATCTGAATGAGTAATGTATTTTTCTAAACGGAAGTCAAATGGTTTTGCCATTTTTTTGTACAACTGGTCAAGCTCTAAGAAAATTCTTGTATCGCTTTCATCTAATGAGTATGCTTTTTCTAATTTCTCTAATGCTAGTTCTTTTTTATTTTGTTTATTGTAATATCCTAATGCTAAATTACGTAAAACAGTTGGGAAGTTAGCGTCCATGCTTTCAGATTGCTCAAACAGTGAAATCGCTTTCTCAAATTGCAATTTGTCATAAAATAGATTGCCTAAATAATACTTAGCTTTAGGGCAACAAGATAAAAGTGTTCCAACATGGTCTAAAACTTTAATATCATATAATTTATTTGGGAAACAATACATAGCAGAGCATTTTTCTCCCTCTGTATATAGAGCTAAAGCTTTTTCATTATCCCCTTGTTTATGATAAAAATAGCCTTTGTAGTAATATAGAAGAGGTTGCACATCATCACATTCATAAAGCATTTCTATAGCTTCTGCATACATTCCAGCATAAGCATAGTCTGTAGCTATGCTTATGTAACTTTCGTGGAAATTACGCATAGTTCTATTCATATCATTGATAATAACACTGTCATTTGTAGCTTTGTAATATTCAAACATTGTTAAGTAATCAAATGGGTCGGTGGTTAAACTTTCATTTAAAAATTCTAAATCTGCTTGACCAAGTTTACGCAAAATACTAGCTTTTAGTCCACGTGCTTTTATATTATGAGAGTTTTTAACAAGCCCTTTATTTACAAAGCCCAATGCTTCGCTATATTCATTTCTACGGCACGCGATAAGTGCCAAGTAATAAAATGACATCTCTTGTTGTTCGTTGCTCCAAGTAGCTTTATAGAAATAATCAAAAGCGTCGTCGTATTGTTCTTGATAAAAAGAAACTAATCCTAGGTGGTAGTATACTTCGCTGTCATACGGATTTGGATTGCGTTCTATCAAACGCTCTAGTGCTTTTTCAAAGTGTTTCTTAGCTAAAACATCATTACCACGTCTGTACATAAGTAGACCGTAAGCGTTGTTTATGCGAATATCACCACTGTCTCTTTTTAAACCCTCTAAGTAATAATCATCTGGTAAATATGTAGCGTGACGGTATTGTTCAATGTGTTGACCTGATAAAAATAGTTCTTCAGTTGTCATGATTTCATTAGGTTCTTTTATAGCTTTTGCCGGCTCTACCATTTCTGGAATACCTTGAACTTTAGGTTTGTAAGACACCAAAACTTTATCGCCAGATGTTATTATTACTTCTATATTTTCTTCACTGCTAGCTTTATATGGGACATTTTCTTCGAAAGTATCGATAGGGGATAAAGTGGTTTTAGTGCGATATACTTCTTTGCCGTTATCTTTTAATATGATTTGAGCATCTCCATAAACTGATGTAGCATAAGCACAAATATATATGCTCTCGTTTTCTACAACCATGTTTACAACAGCGTTGATAGTTGCATTTTTTATCATTCCAACTGCTTTATAAGGCATAAAATATTGTGTGAAAGTTTTTTCTTCAAACGGTTTAAGCCAAGTGAAATCAGGTTGGTTATCTGTGTATACACCAGTCATTAGCTCGATATATGGGCCGTCTTCGTCGGTTAAATTGCGGTCCCAAGCTTTACCAAAGTCGCCACATCCCCATGTCCATTGCTTTTTACCAGGAGAGATATGGTGGTCTGCCACATGTACAATACCTGCTTTTTTACCATAATCATAACCACCAACGAAATCGTATTCAGAGTTTTCTGCCATGTATGATGTTGGAACTGGAATATTCTTATAACGTGAAATATCCACTCCCTCGCTATAATCATGTTTGTAGTATGTGCCAGTAGCAATAGGGAAACGAGAAACATCACGTTTGCCGTGATCCATTACAAAGTTTACATCAGGAGGGAAAATAGATTGTGTATCATCGTTTACAGGTACTGCTGGGTTTGCCCACCACAAAAATGTTTGAGGTGTTTCTGTTTTGTTATATAGCTGACCAGTAATTTCAATATATGCTTTGTCTGGGTACAATGTGAACTTAGCTATACCTTTTGTGCCATACATTTGGTCAACATCATTTACAAGAACAGATTTACTTCCGTCTGCATTTTCTATAACTTTGTGGTCTACTTCCATAAAAGTAGTAGGACGGTGATGTTGAGGCCAGTTAAATTCTATACCACCAGATATCCAAGGGCCAACAAGACCTACTAGAGCTGGTTTTATAACGTGGTTATAATAAACAAAGTCATAATCATTAGTTTTGTCATAAGCACGATGAATTCTGCCACCTAATTCAGGTAAAATCATAACTTTTAGATATTGATTTTCTAAAAATACTGCTTTGTATTCTTTGTCTGTTTTCTCTTTGCTTATGGTCTCTGTTGTAGGGTACGGATAAACCTTACCACTGCTACCTTGATACACACGTTTTTCTAAAAACATAGGGTTTTTGTCTGGTTTACCTACCTCATAAGTTGGTATGACAACGATTTCTTCATAAATTTTTACTGTATTCATTTTTTTACTCCTTTTTTAATCATCTATATAAACGCTGAACTTGCTATGACCTGCCCAAATACCACTTTGTAACCCACTGTAGGTTATTTTTACATATCGAGCTTCTTTGCTAAAATCGTCACTTTGTTCACTGTGTTTGCGAACCTCACCTGTTTTATTCACGGCTACTTCCCAATTTTTACCATCTAACGAAGTGTGAATAACATATAGGTAGATTGCGTTTTCACAAAAAACAACTTTTGTGCCTGATACTTGATATATTTCACCTAAATCTACATACCATGAATGACCTATCTCTGCGTCTGCTGCCATCCAAAAAGTAGCAGGATTATCGTCGTTTCCTTTGCCACTGCCAAAAGCATTGGATTTTTGACTGTCAGCATAGCTTTGTTTATGCACGGCAACATCTTTTTTCTCGTTCTTGTTTTCTGCATTTGTTATAAATAAGTCTTTAAGCTGAGTTACAGACAAATTCTGTGTAGGTGCAAAATCATCTGAGACAATATACTGAGAAATAGCCTTTTGCAAGTATGTAATTTCTGGCTGATTGATTATGTTGTTAAAGTCAAATGTACATAAAAGTAGTTTGCCTTTTTCTACTGTTGCTTCAAACAAATGAGTATATTTATGGTTGTTGTAGAAGTTAGGAACTAAAAGACTTAATGGTTCAAAGTCGCCTAGGCTAGCTATATTCATGCTACTGCTGTTTTCTAAAAATGACTTCCACTCGTAACCACCATATTCGTTTGTCGGATAATATGTATTGAATAGTGAATGGGTATTTTGCAATATCATTCCGCAGTTATCTTTGCTGGCAAAATGAACAGGGCTCCAAAACACAGGAAAATAACAGCTAGGACCGCTTTCTTTAATAGTAGATATTGACGGACAAAGGAAAACTGTTTCGCCCTGTTTTAACCTATCTTCAACTTCATTTGACCACTCAGTGTATATTTTAGGTAGTTTTTGTGGAGGAAGAGCTTCATACGCCCATAAATCCCACTGGTTTGTATATTCACCAACACTCTGTGTTAATGTGAGTTGGTTTCTACCTGTTAAGTTAGAGAAAATAGGTGAGTTAATTTCAGAATCAAAATCTATCAAACCAACCGGTATTTTGCTTATTGTTTCTTTGTGTGTATATATAAGTGTTTCAGTATTGTCGCTAATATTTATCACCAAAGGTACATCATGCAAAGTTTTACCACTGTAATTTGCAACTGAAAACTTAGCATTAACAGTATCAAGTGTGCTAAACTGAAATTTATCTAGCTTTGCAAGAGGCACAACAGAATTGCAAAATGTGCGAAATTCTTCAGCACTTACAATGCCTTTGCTTTTAAAGAAAACATTTAATAAGCCGATTGTAGCAGTACTTTGACCTGGGAAATCTTGCAGAGACAAAATCTGAATTCCAGCCTGATTTTTAGTGCGAAGTGCAGCTTCAAACTCTGCTTTATATAGTGTTTTTGATAAATATCCAGACGCTTTAACAAATTTTGGAACATAAGAAAGCATGTTTTTTTCTTCTAAGTCTTGCTTTATCACCTCTAAATTAACAGGCTTTAAAACACCTTTGTATTGTGGAATTTCGCTTACATCTGGATATACCACATATTGACCTACTTCATGTGAGATTACAGGTACATCACGGTTTGCGATAGCTTCATCAAAGCATAACAAGCTGTTATCCACTAAGTTATCGAGAAAATACTGACCTCTTGCTCCGATAGTGTCAACTGACTGAGCGATAAATAAATCATCTTCTTGATTTATTGGTCTATCCCAGTTTGTGGTGAGTGTATATAATAAAGATGGGTTTATTTCGCGTGATCCTTTTACCATGTTTTCCAACAGAGTGAAGTCGCCGTTAATTTCATTACCATTAGAAAAAATGCAAAATGAGGGGTGCATAGAGTATTCCCATATAATTCGTTTTGCTTCTTGTGGAAGATAAGCATAGTGCTCTTCTTTTGTGCCTAAAGGTGTGTCCATCCAGTTATCCAACCAAATAGGTGTTTCTACTTGTAAGTACAGACCAAGCTCGTCGGCTACTTCAAACGCTACATGTGGCGGACACCAAGAATGGAAACGCACATGATTAAGTCCATATTCTTTGGTTGTTTCTAGTATCTCTTTCCACTCTGAATAAGTCATTGGAGGGTGACCAGTTAGAGGGAAAATGCAACAATCTAAGTTGCCTCGTAAAAAACGTTGGATATTGTTAACTTGCAAAATACCGTCAGTACCAGATAAATAACGAAAGCCTGTTCGTATAGTTTTATTCATAATACAGCCAATATCAGTTGTGATAGTTACTGTAACATCATATAGATTTGGTGTAAATTCATCCCACAAACAAATATTATCATTAATGCTTATTTCTGTGCTAAAATCCTGAGATAAGTTCACACTGCTTGTACAAAGTTGCAAACACTCACCCTTTGCGATAGCTACAGTTAAACTAGCTTTTTCGCCGCCAAATGTTTGGTTACACATTCCTTTGATAACTAGGTTGCGGTTATCGTTCATATAACAAAATAGTTTGTCTATTGACTGAATAGGTCTTTCTATTATCTCAACTTTTCCTACAATACCATTCCAAATGCTTTGTGTTTCATCAGAGTAAGCACATGGGTAAATGCCAAGTTTTTGTATGTCTGAATTATCTATGAGTACAGTAAGTCGGTGTATCTTACCAGAGGTGATAAATGGAGTGATGTCAAAAGTATGTGCAACAGATAAGCTATCCATACTGCCAACATATTGGTCGTCTATCCAAACTTGACTTTGAAATATTACACGTTCAAGATATAGTAAAAGCTGTTTGTTATTTGTGTGCAGTGTAAACTCAGTTTGATAAAAACATGCACCAATATATTGATATTCTTGGCGTAAACAGCGTACTGCTTCTTTATTTAGTGTTTTTTCTACATTGACTGGGTCTCCGATACCATGCATAGCGGTTGTGCCGGGAATAGGCATAAAGCTGTTAGGTAACTGTGAGCAAAACCATTTCTCTTCAATCCCTTTGTTCTCATAATCAAGTTTTACACGCCAGTTTCCTGCTAATGAATAAGTCATAGAACCTCCAAAATAATATATAAGTTATCTTTTGTTATTGTTAAGATTATCATAACAAGGTGAATACGTCATTATCATTTATTGCTCTAAACTTATGAATTACTGCTATCTGCTTATTTGTAGAAAGTTTTTGACTTTCGGATTTTTATGTAGTACAATGAAGTAGACTTACTCGCGAAAGAAGATAAAAGATTATGAAATCAGTCGAAAAATTAGTAAAAGCTAATTCTAACTACTATGCGTACTCACCAAGCCAACAAGGTAAAAAAACGTTTTTATATCCAACACATACTGGGTTGTTTTATTACGAAAAAGGCTACACAATAAAAAGAGAGAGGTATGAGAGCTTTTTAGTTATGCTTGTGCAAAAAGGGAAAATAAGCGTAGAGAGCAACGGCGAAAATTATTTAGCTGAAAAAGGTCAAGTGGTAATACTGAATTGTTTTGAGCCTCATGCGTATTCTGCTGAATGTGATTCTATTGTTTTATGGGTGCATTTTGACGGAGTAGTAGCAAAAGAATATTTTAAGATTATTACAGAAGAGCACGGAACGGTTTTAACTTTGAGAGACTCATTTGTGTTAGAGAAAAATATGAATAAAATTTATGACTTGTTTCATAAAGAACAACCTGTTAAAGAAGCGTTAATGTCAAAATTCTTAACCAATATTTTAACAACAATGATTATAGATAAGCAAGAGGATGAACAGCGTGCGAATAATTCGAGTATAATAGAAAATATAATTAGTTATATTAATGAAAATTTATCTAGCAAATTGTCTTTAGAAATTTTAGCACAACAGGCTTCGTTAAGTCCTTATTATTTTACAAGAGTATTTACTAAAGAAACTGGATTTACTCCGTATCAATATATTTTGAATTCTAGAATAAATCACGCAAAGTTTTTGCTAAAGCAAACTGCACTTTCTGTTAAAGAAATTTGCTTTGAATGTGGTTTTACTTGCGAAAGTAATTTTTGTGCGTCATTTAAGAAAAAAGAAAAAATCACTCCGTCCGATTATCGTAAAAATATGTGATTATAATTTAATATATAAATAAAAAATTCTAAGCTTAGATAAACTTTGCTTAGAATTTTTATGTTTATTTATAAATTTGCATTTAATGCTCTGTTAATCTTTTTTCATAGTTGCCAACTACATCAAAACCCTTGTTTAAGATAATAAAAGCATTTTCGTCACGTTTTTTTATAATCTCACGCAGTTTAGTAACCTCACCTTGTGAAATAACAGTGATAAATATAAGTTTATCGTCCATAGTATACGAACCCTTACCCTGCCATTGAGTTACGCCTCTGTTCATATACTTAATTATATCGTTAGGTAAGTCGTGACAATTTGTAAAAGTTATCGCCATTACTCTAACATTTTGCTTATGCCATCTGTCAGCCACAAAAGAGAAAATAAATACGCTTATTGTTGAATAAATCGCAACGGATAAATCAAACATAACTGCACTTGCTATGTAGATTGAAGTGTTGAACCATATTGCAAAAGTACCTACTGAGAAGTTTCTCATTTTTAAAGTAAGTATAATTCCAATAATATCTATTCCTCCAGCTGTAGCGCCAGAAGATAGTACAAAACCGATACCAATTCCTGTGATAACACCTCCGATAATGCTACCTGTTAATACATCATCGACAATAGCCACACTAGGTGGTGGAATTATGGAGAAAATCACTGTTTGCAAGCCAATGCTAAATAGAGTTTTGATTGTAAAGGCTCTAGACATTTTGTTCAAAGCTAGCAATAATAAGGGTAAATTAATGCTAAAGCTGATTATACCAGCTATATCTATTCCTACAGCCGATAGGGTAGGGAAGACAATTACCAAAAGTGAACGTATAAGCTGTGCTAATCCTAAAATTCCTCCACTATATAGGTTAGCTGGCACAATAAAGTATATTGTACCTAAGCAAAAAATAATTGTTCCTACTGTGCATAGTGCATACGATTTAATTGTTTTCTGTAAATTCTTTTTATCCATTATTTTTTCATCACTGCTTCTATTTCTTCTATAGTGCGTGGAATAC
>CAYJKT010000039.1:0-22206 GCA_964370775.1 uncultured Eubacteriales bacterium
GCCATGATAGCCATGTTTAGTACAACATAGATAGAGTCAGTTAACTCTACACCAATTTTAGCAAGAGGTGAACCTACAGGACCCATTGAGTAAGGGATAACGTACATTGTTCTACCAACATAGCTTCCTTTAGCAATTCCGTATACTAAGTCGTAAGTTTCTTGTGGGTCTTTCCAGTTATTTGTAGGACCTGCTTCTTCTTTAGTTGGTGTACATATAAATGTTCTGTCCTCTACACGAGCAACGTCATTTACAGCTGTTCTGTGTAGGTAGCAGTTAGGTAGTTTTTCTTGGTTAAGCTCAAGAATTTCTCCACTTGCGCAAGCTTCTTTTCTTAGCTCTGCTAATTGTGCTTCAGAACCGTCGATCCATACAACGCTGTCTGGAGTAACTAATGTTTTCATTTCGTCAATCCATGCTAAAACTGTCTTATTGTTTGTCATTATTATTGACCATCCTTTCGAGTTTTCACTTGTTAACTTTATAAGGTATTTTCACCCTATTCAAATTTATAATACCATATTTCTATTTATAAATCAATCATATTTATAAAAAAATATCTATAAATTTTACATGTTTATTTTTGTCGATTTATACAGTATTTTTTATTTAATAAGCTAAAACTAATTTTCCTTCTTTTCTTGTCTCATTAATGTCTATTACTCTTTGATTAGAACTACCTCTAAACAGCAGTTCTAGGTCTTTTTTATCTTCTTCAAACTTGCCGTCTATCAATATATCCGCATAGCTTAAAAGCTCTTTTATTTCTGTGTTATTGCTACTTTCCAGTTGTTCAAAAGTATAGCCTGTGTAAATTGTTATATCTTTACCGATAGCTTTCACCTTTTTTGCAAGCTCTATAAGTGGTACAGGCTGCAAAAATGGTTCACCACCTGAAAAAGTCATTCCACTTAAGATTGGGTTTTCTGCAAAGTCATTAAAAAGCTCATCTGTGTCTACTATTTTCCCACCGTCATTACTCCAACTTTGTGGGTTATGACACCCCTTACATGCATGAGGGCACCCCTGTGTAAACACCGTAAACCTCATGCCTTTACCGTCTACAATAGATTCAGGAGTAGTTCCTGCTATTCTTATTTTCATCTCTACACCACCTTTAAAAAGAACAGGAGACAAGTGCTCTTTTCGTGCAATTAAGCATTACAAAAGAGAACTTATCCCCTGTTTTGTTAGTTAAAAATTAGTTACAGCAGTCCATACCGTGTTTAACTCTGTGTTGCTCTTCGCTTCTTTTAGCGTCGTTCCAACGGTCAGTTGTTCCAACTAAGTAACCTGTAATTCTTCTAATTCTCTCGAATTTTTTTCCTTCGCCTACTAATACTGTATCTTCTGTAATTTTTCTAGCTGACATAATAATAATCTCCTTTTATGTTTTGTAATATGAGTAATCTGGTACATCGTGATATTTTTTACGAAGCTCTCTTAGTTTTTCTAAAGGAACTCCCTCTCCCTCGCGTCTTCCACAACGTGGGCAAACTTCATCGATAATACCGTTGTATCCGCAAACAGGGTCGCGATCAACTGGGTGGTTAACCGAGCCGTAACCTATGCCTGCATCTTTCATGCAACGTATAATGCTCTCAAATGCTTCGATATTTTTGCATGTGTCGCCGTCTAGCTCAACATAGCTTATGTGACCAGCGTTAGATAAAGCATGGAACGGTGCTTCTGTTTGAATTTTTTTGTATGCATTGATACTGTAATAAACAGGGACATGGAAAGAGTTTGTGTAAAATTCTTTGTCTGTAACACCTTTTATTGTGCCAAATTTCTGTCTGTCTATCCTTACAAATCTACCACTTAAGCCCTCAGCTGGTGTTGCAAGCAAGCTCCAGTTAAGTTTTGTCTCATCAGCTTTTTTGTCTAGTTTCTCTCTCATGTAAGTAATGATTTCAAGACCTAGTTTATAGCTCTCTTCGCTTTCGCCGTGGTGTTTGCCTGTTAAAGCAACCAAAGTTTCTGCAAGGCCTATAAAGCCTAGTGACAATGTGCCGTGTTTGATAACCTCTGCAATAGAGTCGTTTTTATCTAGGAATTCAGAGTCTATCCAAATACCTTGACCCATTAAGAATGGATAGTTGTAAACTTTTTTGCTACATTGAATTTGATATCTATGCATTAATTGCTCTTCTATAAGTTCCATTCTCTTGTCTAAAATCTCATAGAACTTTTTAATGTCACCTTTAGCTTCTATACCAATTCTTGGTAAGTTTAATGAAGTAAAGCTTAGATTTCCTCTACCACAAGTCACTTCTCTGTTTTCGTCGTGAGAGTTACCCATAACTCTTGTACGACATCCCATGTAAGCTACCTCAGTATTGTAGTCGCCTTCTTTGTAGTATTGTAGGTTAAACGGAGCATCTAAAAAGCTGAAATTTGGGAACAATCTTTTTGCTGATACTCGCATTGCTAGTTTGAATAAGTCGTAGTTTTTGTCCTCCGGGTTGTAACTTATTCCCTCTTTAACCTTGAATATTTGAATAGGGAAAATTGGTGTTTCTCCGTCTCCTAAGCCTGATTCAGTAGCAAGTAATAGGTTTTTAACAACCATTCTACCTTGGTCGGACACATCTGTTCCGTAGTTTAGTGAACTAAACGGAATTTGTGCGCCTGCTCTTGAGTTCATTGTGTTTAGGTTGTGGATTAAAGCTTCCATAGCTTGGTAAGTTGCTTTATCAGTAGCTCTTAAAGATGCTTCTTTAGCATAGTTTACAGCCTCTGTAGCAATTTGTTCGTCTAAAATGTTGTTATCAACGGCATATTTTACGAACTCTACCATGTAAGCATCAACTTTATCCATTTTTTCTAAACAAGATATTTCCCCTGTGATACTGTTTACAAGTTCTTCTGAGTCTTCAAAAGATTTAAGCATTTTAATTTGTATAAACTGGATTAATGCTTTTTTGTATTCTTTTCTATATGTTTTGTCGACACCGTCAGCCATTGAGTAATCAAAGTTTGGTACGCTTTGGCCTCCGTGCATCTCGTTTTGGTTAGATTGAATTGCAATACATGCAAGTGCTGCATAGCTTCTAATATCATTAGGCTCTCTTAGATAGCCATGTCCTGTAGAGAAACCACCTTTAAATAGTTTAACTAAATCTATTTGACAGCATGTTTCTGTTAGAGTATAGAAGTCTTTATCATGGATATGAATTTCGCCAGCTGAATGAGCTTCTGTTATCTCTGTTGGGATAACAAATTGGTCATAGAAGCTTTTTGCGCCCTCTGAACCATATTTAAGCATAGTACCCATTGCAGTGTCAGCATCAATATTCGCATTTTCTCTTTTAAGGTCAGTATCTTCTGACGGCTTAAAGCTTAAATCTTGATAAATCTTAACAAGGTCAGCGTCCATGTTTCTCATTTTTTGATGTTCAGCACGATACAAGATATATGCTTTAGCAGTTTTAGCATATCCAGCCTTGATAAGCTTCTCTTCTACCATATCTTGTACTTGTTCAACTGTAGGAACACTACCGTTGTCGTTAATTGTTTTAACAACGCTGTGAGTTAAAAAATCTATATCGTCCTCTGTGATTTGTTCTCCAGTCACCTTAATATTTGCCTTGAATATAGCATTTTTTATCTTTTTAGAATCGAAAGAAACTTGTTCTCCGTTACGTTTTATAATGTTTTGCACCATATAAAATTACCCCCTTATATTGTTGTGCAAGATAGATTATACAACAACTTCTATTGTTTGTCAATAGTTCATTATACAATATATTGTGTTTTGCATAAGTTTATAATTATTGATAAAATTGCTTTGTTTTATCACATATTTTTTTATTATCTTAACTATTGACATAAAAAAAGATGATATTTTGACACATCTAGTCGAAAAATAGCTTGTAATTAGGGATTATACTATATATGCACGCATTATGTCAATGTTTGTATGCATCACTATATATAGTGGTGTAAAAAAAGAGGCAGAATTATCTGCCCCTAATTTTATTAAATATAGTTAAGTAACAAATCATATTTACTCTATATAAGCTTTTAATTCTAATACTAACTGATGTACGGAAGTTCCTGGGTCATATTCCGAAGGTTTAGTTGAACCTTCTATATATTTACTCATTCTTCTTTTAGCATTTCTTATAGCTGTTTCTACACCGTTATTTTGACTAACTAATTCAAAAATATTCTCATAGTTCTTCTGGTATTTTCCGTTTTCATAATTATTTTCCCTAAATAATTCGTTTAGCTTTTCGTACCAAACGTTCCTATGTAAGGCAGCATCGCTATAGTTAAAGTGCAAATAAAGCCAATATTCAAAGCTTTGGTTACACCAAGCTACCTTATAGCCTTTTTCTTTAGCCAGCTTTATAGCTTCATCAAAATCAGCAAAATCGTCTTTGTCAAATACAATCCATACATTTTGAAATATTATTTTTGATTTATTTACAATTTCATCTGTCTTATTAATCAAACTTATAGTACAACGTCCTTCCCCATGTATTTCAATATAAGGCACCGAAACTACCTCTAGCACCCCACCTTCCTTAGCTTTTATAGCTTTTGTAAAACCTGAAAAATATAGTGGTTCTGTTTTAGCTCCTTCTGTTACTATTAAATATGAGTTAGGTTTAGGGCTAATAATATCATGCTTTCTTGAAGCACGTTGAGCTTTTCGCTTTTTAAATATATTATCTGTTCCCATTTACTCACCAACTTTGAAAGAAAACTCTTGAATAAATGGAATTCCACCATATACTCCACTAAGATAATCTTTTTCAAATGATGCATCGGTACGAACTTTAAAATCTGATAAAGCTGTCAATTTTGAATGTCCATATTCATTCTTTTCAACAAACCAAATTTGGTCTCTTCTAAAAAACCTTTTATCAAGTAAAGTAGTATCATGAGTGGTGTAAATCAGTTGTGCTTGTTGGTTACTTTTATTGTTAAACAAATCAATAATAAATTTTAGTAATAATGGGTGTAATTTAGCATTCAATTCATCAATAAATATTGATTTACCATTTTTAATAGCTACCATTGCATTAATATATATAGAAATGCTCTTTATTGTACCCTCTGATTCATTGTATAAATCTAATAAATACTCATCGCCATCTTCACCTATATGATGAGTAAAAAAGTCTATACTATCATCATTTTCGATATAAGATACGTTCGTAATTCCTGTATCAATCGCTGACAAAAATGAAATCAAATCTTTTTTATCAAGATCAATTACTGATTTTAAAAAACTTTTTAAGAAAAATTGTTTTTCATATAAATCCGAATGAATGATTAATATATCTATAATTCCTTCGTATACCAAATTATAGATATCAGTTTTTAGTTTTAATTTATTGAAAAATGATAGAGCTAACGTCTCAGTTGGAAGTTGTTCCTTAAATATTTCACAGTGTTTTTTTACACTTGCACCAAATGAAATTTTATTTTCTTCTCTTTCAAAAATTGTTATAGTTCTATTAGATTTTAAGCTTTTTTTATAGAGCCATTCTGTTACAATTCTATCTTTGTTATACTCAAAACCATACTTATATTCACAATCATTAATAATTTGGATAAGTTGAAACTCTGTATTCTTAATTTCTCTACTAAATTTATATGGTTGATAACCAACCGTAATAGCTAACTCGTTTTGCTCATCAACATTATTTAAAGACCTAGAAACTATTCTCTGAAAATTCTGCATTGCAACAAACAAATTAGTTTTTCCACTTGCATTCGCTCCATATATCGTCGCAACTTTTAAGTACTTTTCTTTTAAGTCAATATCTATCAAATTATAATCATGTTCTTTATATGCATTAATTGCACTCATATCTAAAATTGTTTCATCTTTAAATGATAAAAAATTTTTAACCATAAATTGTACTACCATATATATCACTCCTTGATGTCTATTATATCATATTCTTATATTATGTCAATAATTTCGAGAAATATTCACAAAAATATAATTGTCATCACCAATTTACAAAAAAGAGGCAGAATTTTCTGCCCCTAATTTTAGCTATATTAGTTACCCATGAAATATCTTGTCAAATAGTTCTTCTGTCTCTTCTGTTACTGGTACGATAGCAGTTGACACACTGCCTTGATAATAACACTCTATTATATAGTACTCGCTGAAATCAATTGTCAGCAAATCAGCTAAGTCAGCATCTGCTAAAGAATATGATAAAAGTTCTTGTACAGCTTCTTTGGAATTTCCGTCTACATCTTCAGTATCAAGACCATAATCGTAATAACTAGTTCCATTATATACACTTATATGTTCAGGTACTTCAGAATTATAATCAACCAAGTTGATAGTGTCACCATCAAACTCTATATTTTCTGCTATAAATTCTACCGTATTTGTGTAGTGTCTGTTTATATCAAAACTATAGTAATATGAGTAACTATCGCCACCTACCACGAAAGATAGAGTAACTATTCCCTCTTCACTTAGTTGTTCTGGGGTCAATGTTAATATATCTTCTCGAACTGCATTTGTCAAGCCATCACTCAGCTCTTCCTTAAACTCTCCTGTATCTGTGTTGTACGTATTCATACTGTTACCTAGATATATACCTCTAGCTTCTATCCAGATGTCTCTCATCTCTACATTTTCATTAAAGACTGCAAAGTTATTTTTGATGTTTTCTTCCGTATAGAATATTTCGTTAAACAGTTTTCTTGATTCTTCTGTTTCAATTATGCTATAGCTTCTATTAAATGTTCCTCCAGAAGTTTGATTAACCATAACATCAATATACATATAGCTTGTGTAGGGGTAATCAGAAACATACGCTTCGTTTAAATGTGGCTCATTTGCAGTTGTATCCTCTGCTCCAAGAGCTATAAGTTCAGCTAGTTTATCCTTATTCTCGGTCATAACAACAAGCTCTTCTTCTCTAAGCATTGTATCATATTTGTTTTCGTCATCAATTATGGTATAGCTTTCTATTTGGTCTGCGCTAATAGTTCTTGTAGAAAATCCAGTGATATCTAAGTCGTAAGCAAAAATCAATATAACTGCCACACCCAAAGATATAAACATGTTTTTCTTGTTATGAAAAATAGACTTAAAGGTGTATTCATAAGCTACTTGCATGAATATGTGTACCAATAACACACCTAATATAACACCTATCACCATCCACACTCTGCTATTCATCATAAGCGCAACTTCAAAAAACAAAGCTGCATAAACACCTGCTATAGTAGCAATTAAAATCTCTAATGGAATTTTAATTAATGAGAAGCTTATTGAACTTCCTACTGTTTCTGACTTTCTCACTTTGAAAAGCAACAATGCGCCGAATGTAACCAACACACCTATAAATAGGTATATCCACATATATAAGTTGTGGTTTGGCATTTCACTGAAAAATTCAAATATCGGGCTATACGGTACAAACGCCATGAAATCTTGGAATAAAAATCTTGGAAAATGTTCTAAATAGACATTGCCTAGCAAGATAAACATTCCAATTACAACTGGCACCACAACAAAAATAAATGTTTGCAAGAAAAATGTTATAGGTGTTTTGCCACATAAAATAGCTGATAAAACGCTAATAGCTAATATAGCCAGTGTAAAAATCATTGCTTCTAAGAAATAAGCAAATATCTCGCCAATTCCCATAAAAAAGGTGTAATTTGGCATCATTCCACAGAAAATTATATACGTTATAAATCTAATTACAAAATACGGAACTAAAATACTTATATACGCCCAAGACATCTCTGTTATAAATAATTTTTCTCTTGATAACGGCAAACTTAACATAAAGTCACTTCTTGATTTATTATGCAAGAATGAGAAGTTAACCACTCCACATACCATAGCAAGTAATATGATTATCGCCTTTGCTGCTGGGTTGACTATAATAAGGTATTTTACATACTCATATATATATTCTACTGAGTCATGTCCCTCTGATATCATACTCAAGATATGTTCTCTCTCAAGCTGTAGCATTACCGTGGTAGGTAAAAGGATAGCTAAAATAAACAGTAATGAAGCTAGTGATATAGCCCACAAGTTTCTTTTAAATCCATTAAAAAAGTATTTAGAAAATGAGCTTTTTAATGTCATAACCTTTCACCTCCATCTCGCTAATAAATATTTCTTCAAGTGTTAGAGGTAAAGCCTCTAAAAACACTGGGTTTAACTCTTTAATTTTTGCAGTAAGTTCTTCTCTGTCTCCTTTTAGTATAACTGTCATCAACGAACCTGTTCTGTATTCTGACAAAGGTATAGCAAAGTTAATCTCTGTGTTCTCTTTAAGAACCATTTGGAACTTATGCACACCAAGTTTCATGTCGTTAATGTCTTTAGAGAACAACACGCCGCCTCTGTGCATTAAACCAACATGATCACAAATATCTTCAAGCTCTCTTAAATTATGAGAAGCAAGAATTGGTGTTATCTGTTTTTCTATAACATCATTTGCAAGCAAACTTTTTACACTTTGTCTAGCAACTGGGTCTAGACCGTCAAAAGTTTCGTCACACAAAAGATAATCAGCACCTGAACACACTGCGTATATAACTGACAACTGTTTTTTCATACCTTTTGAGAAAGTTCTGATTTTTCTGTCTTCGTCCAAACCAAAGGCTTTCAACAGATGTTTATATCTGTTGTCATCAAATTTAGGGTAGAAAAAAGAATAAAATTCTTTTACATCTTTTGCAGAAAAAGTAGGTTTGAAATATTGGTCATCTGATATATAAAATATTTTTCTTTTAATTTCTTCGTTCTCAAAAGTAGTCTCGCCCTCTAATGTAACGCTACCTATATCTGGTTTAAACACACCTGCTACCATTCGTAAAAAAGTAGATTTTCCAGCTCCGTTAGAGCCTATCAAGCCATAAATACTGCCCTTTTCTATAGTGGTTGTTATAGAGTCTATCGCTTTTATGTCTCCGTAGCTTTTGCTAACATTATCTGCTTGTATCATAATATTCCCTCCTCCTTTAAAATATCGTTTATAGAGTTTCTAATAGTTTCTTCGCTAAAACCCATTGCTTTAAGTTGCTTAATATCTTCTTGAATTTCATTTACAAGTTTTGTGTAATCAGCTTGTTTTAACACTTCAATATTATCTGCAACATAACTGCCCTTACCTTTTACTGTGTAGGTAAGATTTTTAGCTTCCATAAGCATCATGGCTTTTTGTACTGTGTTTGGATTTATAGAAAGACCAGAGGCAAGTTCTCTAACCGACGGCATTTTATCACCCGATTTTAACACTCCGCACTTAATTAGATATTCAAAACCGTTATATATCTGTTCATATATAGGCAAATCACTTTTATAATCTAAATTAATCACTTATTTATCCCCTTTCTATCAAAATTACAACTAGACTATCTGTACTAGCATTTATAATACACTTATTATAACAAGCATACACCCTGTTGTCAATACCATATTGCATATTTATTTATCAACTAACGCAAAAAAACGAACTAAAATAGTCCGTTTCCCTATTTTTATCTGTTTTTCGCTATCAAATGGTGTCGAAATACCATTTTAAAGCTTTTTTTATGTACTCAGCCCAAAAATACCACTCGTGTTCTCCAGCACTTTCTAAATACACATGTGGATAACCAATCTCTGTTAAATACTCATCAAATTCCCTATTTCCCTCAAGTAAATAGTCTTCTGTACCACATGCCATGTATAGTTTTGGCAAATCTACTCCTTTGTCAACAAGCTCTTTTGCAAGCAATTTATAGTTTACATCACTGTTCAAAACGTTCTCTGGTTTGCCAAAAGTGTGTACGCAAAAGTTGTATGTTAAAATTTCATTTGTGTCTGTAGGCTTAATACTTGCAAGTCTGTCTATCACAAATGCTGATGAAAACGCAAAAACTGTTCCGAAAACATCGTGGTATTTCAGTCCATTCCTCATTGCTCCATAACCACCCATTGACAAACCAGCGATTATAGTGTCCTCTTTTTTGTGAGACAAATTAAACATAGTTCTTGTAAAATCAATTAATTCTTCTCCCAAATATTTGCCATAAAAAGCATTACGAACTTCGTCATCTAAGTAAAACCCATTTTCTCCACTTGGCATAACCACTGCTATGTTATATTCTTCTGCTAATTTCACAATGTCAGTATGGTATATCCAATTGTTTTGATTACCATAAAATCCGTGCAACATGTAAATTGTTTTGTAAGGCTCTTTTTTTCTCTCATTTTCTAAATCGTTGTCTACCGGTAATATAACTTTAATTGGTACTGACCTACTAAATGATTTCGCATTAAACTCAATATCAAATATCGCCATAAAAAAATCTCCTTAATATTCGTTAACATATTTTTTTCTATATTCGCTAGGTGTACACCCTACCTCTGCTTTAAATGTTTTTAAAAAGTGTTTTTCATCGTTAAATCCAACGTTATTAGAAATCCTAGACACTTGCAGACAACTTGTTCTTAACAGTTGTTTCGCCATGCTAATTCTTACTGATTTTAGGTAATCCACAAAACTTTGCCCTTTAATCTCTTTAAATGATTCAGAGAAAAAAGTGTAGTTCATAGAAACTTCGTTAGACACAACCGCCATGTTAATATTTTGGTTGTAGTTAGTTTTAATAAACTCAACTGCTCTGTTAATTTTTTGCACTTTGTTCTCGTATTCATCAAAATCAGACACAATAGATACACCCTCTAAAGTAGAGTTTTCAATATCTAGGTCTAGTTTTTCTAACACTCCATAAAACGCTTCTCTGTCAATTGGTTTTAATAAATATTCACAAGCACCATTTTTCATCACTTGAACAGCATAGTTAAAATCATCATATCCACTAATAACAACGATTTTCGCATTTGTTAAATTCTCTTTTTTTGCTGTGGAAATGAATTCTATTCCGTCCATCAAAGGCATTTTAATGTCAGAGAAAATAATGTCAAAGCTTCTTTCTCTTAATGTTTCCAATGCTTCTTTCCCGTTTTTACATTCAACAATTTCACCAGAAAACATATTGCTTCGCTCTAAAAGAGTTCTAATACCAAGCCTAACAAATTTTTCATCATCAACTATCAAAACGTTTTTCATTATTCCCCTCCTCTACATTTTTTTCTTTTACCAAAATATAGGGTATTTTTATAGTAATTTTGGTGTAGTGGTCAACTTTACTTTGAATATCTAAGCCGTATCCCTCACCATATCTTGTATCAATTCTTTCTTGAACATTATGCAGTCCTATGCCTGTAACACCTTGATGAGAAGTATTACTTTTAATTTCACTAATAATTCTATTTAGCATTTTTTCTTCAATTCCACACCCTGTGTCAGTTATTCCAATAACCAAACAGTTATCTTCACAGTGTGCAGATATTCTAACCAGAGCGTCTTCTGTGATGCTTTCTATTCCATGTTTAATAGAATTTTCTACAACAGGTTGTATAGACATTTTAGGTATCACAGCAAGTTTACATTCATCATCAATATCAAAAATTAAGTTTATGCTATTGTCAAATCTCATGTTAAAAAGACTAACATAATCTTCAATATACTCTAACTCTCTCAAAAGTGTAACTGTTTGAGTTTTCCAGTTCATTGAATATCTTAAAAGTCTTGCAAGAGCAGTTACTGTGTCGGCAATCATCTCGTTGTTATCCACAATAGCCATCATTTCTATATTGTTTAAAACATTATATAAAAAGTGTGAGTTAATCTGACTTTGCAGAGCTTTAAGCTCCATCTCTTTTTCTATAACTGCCCTTTTTGCTTCTTCCTTAACGTAATAGTTTATCTTATCTACCATTGTGTTAAAATATACTTGGAACTTACCAACTTCATCAGGCGAGATGTTTTCTACCTTAACAAAATTAGGGTTTTTCTCTAAATTATGCATTACATCAAAGGTTTCGTATATTCTCCTTAACATAACTTTGGTTATATACTCAAATAAAACAATCAGTATCATAACTAATGCAAAAATTATGCTTAACAACAGAAACTGAGTGTTACGCAGTTCACTAAACTGTGCAGATAAATCGTTAACTAGATAATAATTAAAACCCATAGAGTCTGAGCTTTTATTGCTTACCAAATACTCTGTTCCATCATACATACTTATCATATTAGGTTCATTAAATTGAGCCTGATTAAAAAACATACCTTTGTAATAACTAATTTCTTCAGCCGAAAGCGGAATATTAGGATATAAATCTCCTGCATACTCAACAAAAATTAATGTCTCTGTGCTATTAGAATAAGTATCTCCAAAAAAATCTTCAAAAGAAAAACTAACCTCTGCTACATTTTTCCCTTGATTGGAGTATGCAATCACCTTGTTAAAGCTGATTAGCTCTATATTTGCACCATAAGAAACCTCAGAAAAATCTTCTTTATAATGCACTCTTAATGAGGAATTGTAACCAGAATCTAAAAACCAGTCATCATAAAAAACTCTACTTCTATCAATAAACAATGGAAAACTCTCAGGAATTTGTTCATCGTCTACATATATTCTTAAATTATTGGTTGTGGTATTAACCGACACCAAAGATTCTAATTGTTCTGTTAAAGTATAATAATTGCTAATAAAATATCGATAATCATATTCTATTTCTAACAATTCACTTATTGTGTAATCATCGTCTACAATTTCTAAAATCGACAATGCAGCGTTTCTATTTTGTTCAGCAAAGCTTACAATATTATTTAAGTCAAATTCTGCACTTGTAACTAAGTTTTCTCTTTCTGTTTCTTCCATATCATTAAAAAGGTATGTCACCAAAAAAAATGACGGAATAACAAGCAATATAAACATTAGCGTGCTCATTTTTCTGTGAAGTGGTAAACTTTGCCATTTTATAACTATTCTATTCTTCAATTTACGCATAATTCACCAAACAAAGTTGTTTATTTCTCTCTATTTCTATATATTATATAATAAAACAAGGTGAAAATTGTTAATAAACTATGAATAAGATTTGATGTATAATTATTTAACACTGCTACACAAAAAAAGTAACCGTCTTTCGACAGTTACTCTAATTTTGTAGTATACGATAATTTCTATAATAGCATAATAAATTTTTATACTACCATATATTAAACATAAACTATAACGTTAAATAATACTTCTAACATTAACATTGTCCGAAAAATCAAATCAAATGAGTTAATCTCTTTATTTGCGTTATTTCATACACTTTTGAAATTGATTTATATTCTATCTATAATTTCAGCTTTATCTAGTCTTGATTTTGGTAAATCTCTGTTAAAATCTGTATCTTTGTGATAACCAACAGATACCACAACTGCTGATGTAAAGCCTTTTTCACGCAAACCTAATTCTGCGTCTAACACTTTAAAATCTACACCCTCCATAGCGATTGAGTCAAGCCCCATAGACGCCACACCTAACAAAAAGTTACCTAGGTTTAAATACACTTGTTTGTCAGCCCATTGCTGTGCATCTTTATAGTCATATTTATGCATGTTTACAAAAATGGAGCGTCCACCGTGGTTTTGGTCTTTGAATTCTTTCTGTGGAAATCTTCCATCTTTGTCCTCTTTTTCTAGAACATGCATTAAGAAATCGTCATCTATATAAGCTTTGCTTGCAAAAACTACAACTGCTGATGCATCTAAGATTTTCGCTTCGTTAAATGAATAAAACCCACAAGCTGACTTAGCTATTCTCTTTTTGCCTTCATCACTTGTAGCCACCACAAAGTGCCACGGTTGAGCATTTGTTGATGACGGCGACATTTGAAGCATAGTCTCTATTGTTTGAATTTGCTCATCTGTCAATTTTTTTGTAGAGTCAAACTCCTTTGCTGAGTATCTCCAGTTTAATAATTCTAATACATTCATAATAAATCTCCTTAATCTCTAATCATCATTATTTTCTTATCATTTTAGTTGTAATCAACTTTATTACAACGATATAATAACACAAGTCCGTTGTAATGTCAATAGTTACAACAAAAATTTTTATAAAAAAATTGGAACAAATTTATTGTTCCAAAAATTCTTGTGTTTCATTCAACAAATAATCAAGTTTTATCATGCTCATTTTGTCATACATTGCTTGTTGAATTTCGTATAAATGAGAATCCAAGACTGTGTGTATGTTTTTGCCTACAGGGCAATCACAATTTGGGTTATCGTGAAAACTAAAAAAGTTATCCCCCACTGCATCAACAGCTAAAAAAATATCTAGCAAGCTAGTTTCATTTAAAGGTTTTGCTAGTTCAGCACCACCAACACCTGCTTTAACCCTAACTAAATCTCTTGTTTTCAACTGTCCCAATATTTTTCTAATAACTGCTGGGTTGCTGTTCGTACTTAGCGCCAAAAATTCTGATGTAACTTTTTTTGTGTCTTGAAAAAAAGCGACACAAAGCATAATTTGAATAGCAACTGTAAACCTAGATGTAATCTGCATATTCACTCTCCCTAATATTGATAGAAATAAATATAACATATCTAGGTTGTAACGTCAAGTATTACAACTTAGATAATTGTTTTAGTTTATCCCCAAACTTTAACTTTATTCATCTAATATTCATACGATCAATGACTTTTAGACTTTATGTCGCTCTCATGTTAGGTAGTTCTTTCATTAAATTATGCAACCTATCATTATTTAATATTTGCTCATAATTACGGTAAGTTTTCTCAATATGATTTTCTATAGCTCTCTCTAATTTTGTGAAATCATTAGTGCCTACTGCCTCAATTATATCGTTATGTTCCTGCAATGTTTCCACATATCTACCAGGGGTTAAAAGGGTAACTGAACGTAACCTTTTTGCTTGGATATTAAGTTGTTCATACACCTTTAAAATCCTTGAATTATTAGAAAAAGACACCATTTTAGTGTGAAATAACGCATCATGTGTGAAGTTATCATCAAACTTTCCTAAACCTATGTCGTCTTTTAAATTTTCGTGAATTTCTTTTAGCTCTTTTCGCTGATTTTCCGTAAATCCACCATTTCTATATATTGTTTTAATCGCTGTAAGTTCAACTCCGTTTCTAAAGTCTAAAATCTCTCTTATATCTATTAACGTAATTGCTTTTACAACTACTTTTGTCGCAGTTCTCTCAAGCACTCCTGCATCAATCAGTTTGAATATAGCCTCTCTTATTGGAGTTCTACTCATATTAAAAGCTTTTGATAGCTCTAAATCAGATACAACATTACCTGATAACAATTCGTAATTGTTTATTTTTTTCAATATTTTGCTCATCGCAATATCTACAGAGTTTCCTCTAACTCTTGGCATACAACAACACCACCTTAATATTTAATACAATTATAATAATATATTTTTAAGAAAAAATCAATAGTATACATAAAATTTATATATAAGTACACTAAAAAACATGTAAATAGATTTATTTTGTTATTCCATTGTACAAATCTTATAAATTATTGTCACAAATTTATATAAATTTAAAGAATAATTAATTTTTGAATGCAAAACTATTGATTTTTAAATATTTTTAGTATACAATGTATTCAACAATCAAATTACGAAAGGAGCAAAACTGTTGGCAAAGATAAAATTAATTGACGTTGGCTATTATGTAGTACCGCTTGAAGGCAACTTGGTAGATGCACTGCATGGTAAGCATGATAATTTTGAGCTTGTTACTGCTACTGTAACTCTTGACGATGGTAGATGTGGCACTGGCTACACCTATACAGGTGGTTTTGGTGGTGCAGCTACTGCTAAAATGTTAGAAGCTGACTTAAAAAGACAACTTATCGGTCATGAGTATACTTCACCTTTTGAGTTAAACGATTACATGAACAAATGTATTCACTATGTTGCTAGGGGAGGCATAGCATCTTTTGCTATCTCTGCTTTGGATATTGCATTTTGGGACTTAGACCTTAAAGGCAAAAACATGGCCTTGAAAGATGTTTACGGAAACGGTGTAGACAAAGTTAAAACGTATTACGGTGGCATTGACTTAATGTATACTGAGAAAGAACTCCTTGCAAATATCGAGAAACAAATGCAAGATGGTCACACTGCTATTAAAATTAAGCTTGGTAAAGAGAACGAAGACGAGGACATTGCAAGAATTAAAGCAGTTAGAAAACTAATTGGCGATGATGCATTGTTTATGGTTGACGCTAACATGGTTTGGTCTGTAGAACAAGCTATTAGAATGGCTAAAAAAATGGAGGAGTACAACATTGGTTGGCTTGAAGAACCTAGCAACCCAGACGATTACGAGGGTTATGCTAGAATTGGGCAAACTACCACAATTCCAATAGCAATGGGCGAAAACCTACATACAATATATGAGCACGAACTCGCACTTAAAATCGGACGCATCAGTAAACCTATCGGAGATTGTTCTAATGTTTGTGGAATTAGTGGTTTTATGAGAGTAGGCGAGCTTGCTAAAAAATACTCTTTAGATGTACATTCACACGGTATGCAAGAGCTACACACAAATGTGCTAGGTGCTTTAGATAACAGAGGTTATGTTGAATTTCACAGTTTCCCTATCTTTAAATATTGCATAAACCCTATAAAGGTAGTTGACGGCGAAATTGCTACTTCTACCCAAGCTGGAACAGGTGTTGTTTTCGACTTAGACATATTAAATCAATATAAAATATAAACCGAAAGAGAGGACTATTAATGTTAAATACTAAACTATTTATTGGTGGCGAATTATTAGATGCTACTACTAAAGAAACTATCGAAGTTGTAAATCCTTATAATGGAAGTGTTGTTGGTACAGTACCAAAAGGTGTTAAAGAAGACGCTGACAAAGCGTTAGAAGCTGCTGAAAAAGCTCAAAAGACTTGGGCAAAATTACCTGCTGTAACTAGAGGTAAATATGTTTCTAAAATTGCAGATATTTTAGAAGAAAACAAAGAAATGCTTGCTAAACTTCTTACATCAGAGCATGGAAAACCACTTAACGAAGCTTTGGGCGAGGTTCAAGGTTCTATAGGATTTTTAAGATACGCTGTTGAGTCTGCAAGAAGAATTCAAGGTGAAATCCTAAGCTCTGAAAACCAAGACGAGCAAGTTTGGATTCAAAGAGTTCCTTATGGCGTTGTTGTTGGTATCGTAGCTTGGAACTTCCCATTAGCACTAGCTGCTAGAAAAATCGGTAACGGCTTAATCACTGGTAACACAATGGTTATCAAACCACCATCAGAAACTCCTCTAACAGTTATGAAGTTCGGCGAATTAATCAAAGAAAACATGGATTTACCTGCTGGCGTTTTAAACTTCATCACAGGTTCTGGCCGTGTTTGTGGTGATGCTTTGGTTAGAAACGAAATCACAAAAATGGTTACTTTAACTGGTAGCACAAACGCTGGTATAGAAGTGTTTAAAGCAGCAGCTGACAACGTAGCTGTTACACACTTAGAGCTTGGTGGTAAAGCACCTTACATAGTTATGGACGACGCAGATGTTGATAAAGCTGCTAAATCAGCTGTAATCGCAAGATTTTCAAACTGTGGACAAATCTGCACTTGTAACGAGAGAATGTATATTCACGAGAAAGTTTATGATGAATTCGTTGCTAAATTTATCGCCGGCGTTAAAGAGATAAAAGTAGGCGACCCTATGGCTGAGGGCACAACTATGGGACCTAAAGTTAACAAAGCAGAAGTTGAAAAAATTGATGCTATGGTTGCTGAGTCTATCGCTAATGGGTCAAAAATGTTGTTGGATATGACACCTGACACACTACCTACAGAAAACGGAAACTGGTATTATCCAAAAGTTGTTGAAGTATATGACAACAAAGACGTATTAATTCAACAAGAAATCTTTGGCCCAGTTGCTCCTATTATGAAAATTAGCAGTTTTGATGAAGCTATCGAGCTTGCTAACGATTGCGAATTCGGCTTATCAGCTTATATGTTCACAAACAATGCTAAAAACATTATGAGAACAGTAAGCGAGCTAGACTTTGGCGAAATATACATGAACCGTGAAAACGGAGAGTTATTAAACGCTTTCCATAACGGATATAACAAAAGTGGCTTAGGTGGCGAGGACGGACAACATGGTCTTGAGGGATACCTACAAAAGAAAACAGTATACATGAATTATAATTATTAAAATATAAGGAGAATTAAAATGGCAAATTTTTCATTAGAAGGTAAAATAGTTTTAGTTACAGGAGGCTCTTACGGTATCGGTTACGCTATCGCTAAAGGCTGTGCAGAGGCAGGCGCAACTATCGTTTTCAACGATTTAAACCAAGACTTAGTTAACAGAGGTCTAGATGCATACAAAGCTGACGGAATTAAAGCTTATGGTTATGTTTGTGACGTTACAAAAGAAGATGCAGTTGCTGAATTTATTGCAAAAGTTAAAGAAGAAGTAGGCGTTATCGATGTTCTATTCAACAACGCTGGTATCATCAAAAGAATTCCAATGTGCGAGATGTCTGCTGACGAGTGGAGACAAGTTATTGATGTTGACTTAACAGCTCCTTTCATCATGGCAAAAGCTGTTTTACCAGCTATGATCGAAAAAGGTCACGGCAAAATCATCAACGTTTGCTCTATGATGAGCGAACTAGGTAGAGAGACTGTTTCTGCTTATGCTGCTGCTAAAGGTGGCTTGAAAATGCTTACAAGAAACATTTGTTCAGAGTATGGCGAATTAAACATTCAATGCAACGGCATTGGCCCTGGTTACATCGCTACTCCTCAAACTGCACCTCTACGTGAAATCCAACCAGACGGAAGCAAACATCCGTTCGACCAATTTATTCTTGCTAAAACTCCAGCTAACCGTTGGGGCGATCCAGAAGATTTAGCAGGTCCAGCTGTTTTCCTAGCATCAGAGGCTTCTAACTTCGTTAACGGTCATGTTCTATATGTTGACGGTGGTATCTTAGCTTATATCGGTAAACAACCTAAATAATTGAAAACATATTTTATTAAATAGAAAGGTAAGGTTTTCGTGCAGTGTTAATATAAAAATACTGCACGGAAAGCCTAACATGGTTATATAAATGAAAATTGCTCAACTAACCGAAATCGGTAAAATTGAAGTAGTTGACGGCGCTACACCTCAAGTTGTTAGCCCAAAAGACGTTCAAGTGCAAGTAAAAGCTGTTGGTATTTGTGGAACAGACTTACATATTTTTGCTCATGGCAGAGCAGACGTTACATACCCTAGAATTATGGGACATGAGCTATCTGGTGTTGTAACAGAAGTTGGTAGTGATGTCACTAGAGTTAAAGTAGGTGACAGAGTAGTTCTTGACCCTGTTTTCGCTTGTGGCACTTGCCCAACTTGCCAAAAAGGTTACCCAAATGTGTGCGATAGCGTTAAATGCTATGGTGTTCAAATGGACGGTGGTTACCAAGAGTATATCGTTGTTGAAGACCACCACCTATACACTTTCTCAGATAACATTACTTTTGAACAAGCTGCATTAGCAGAGCCATTCTCAATAGCTTCTAATATCTGCGAGAGATTGCAAGTTAAAGAGGGCGACAATGTAGTTATTCTAGGTGCAGGAACTATTGGTTTGTCTATAGTTCAAGCTGCAAAAAGCCTAGGTGCTAGAATTCTAGTGTCTGATATTGTGGACTCTAAACTAGCAAAAGCTACTGATTTTGGTGCAGAAGTAGTAGTTAATAGCAAAACTGCAAACCTAAAAGAAGCTGTTGAAGCTTTCTCTCCAGGTGGTTCAGATGTTATTATCGACGCTGTTGGCGTAACAGCTCTTTTTGTGCAATCATTTGACTATGCAGCACCAAGAGCTAGAGTTGCAAGTATCGGCTTTGATGCTAACCCAGCAGAGCTATTGCCTATTATGATTACTAAAAAAGAGTTAAGTATTATAGGTTCAAGAATGAACTGCTTCCAATTCCCAACAGTTATGAAATGGCTAGAAGAAGGCAAAATTGAAGCAGATAAAATGATTTCTAAAAAATATTCTATTGATGATATTCAACAAGCATTTGTAGAGTCAACAACACCAAGAGCAGACGTTACTAAGGTTCTGATTTGTTTCTGATATGTGAAAATAATAACAGAAGCTGTCGCTAGGGGTTTTCCTTTGCGACAGCTTTTGTTTGTTTATCTATTTTTATTGTTTTCTTAATATTTTAATAATAATTTAACTAGTTTACATTATATTAATATGTAAAATCAAATAAAATGATATAATATACAAAATAAATTATAGGGGTGTTCCAATTGAAAAAAACAGTAAATCTTATAGCAACAATTCTGCTTATTATGGCTATATTAACTGCATGTTCATCACAAAACAAAAATGTCACTCTTGATATATCCAGTTTTAAAAACGATGACGAATTCTCTTATAACGGTTTAGTTTGGGGTAGTTCTCCAGATGATAACGCTTCTGTTATAGATAAATCTACAGAGACTATCATCGACCAAGAGGGTGTAGTCCCTGGTGTGATGTACGCTCCTAGCAATGTAATCACGCTTGATGATTTCACTGCTGAGTCTAGCTATTTTTTCACAAATGACAAACTAGCAGGAGTAACTTTCAGTTTTACCCTAGAAGAGGAGTCTTCTGAGTATATCGCTGAAAAACTTGCTGAATTTACCGAGATATACGGAGAACCTACCGAGTTTTCAGAGAATGAATTTGACGGTTTAGAAAATAGTTTTAGTCGTTGGGCTTTGAACGATACATTATTAAATATCACTGCTATTGTCAACACTGCTGGAAACGATATATTGACAATAAATATTCTGCACACCAATATAATGGGTGTTTAAATTTAGTATAGCAAAAGAGGTTGTCCTACAAAAAGACAACCTCTTAATTATTTATATTTCGCAAGCAATGGTTCGCTTACCTTGTTTCTAAAAAAGTCAATTAGTGGCCCCATAAAAAACGCTGTTACAAGTGTGCCAATGCCAATAACTGCACCAAAGGCAAAACCTATTCCCACACAAATTAAGTCAGTTCCTATTCTAAGGTACTTAAACTTTGCGACTTTTTTATCTGCTAACAGCAAAGAAATTGCATCATAGGTTGACACTCCTAAATCTGCTGTATAATAGAAAGCAGATGATAGGCAAAGAATTACAACGCCTATTATTAGAAAAACAATTCTTGTCACAAGTCCAATTTCGCCAAAAATCGTGTTTAATAAGTATTCCGAAAACTCAACCATATATCCAAGCAAAAACAGATTTATGAAAGTAGCTATACCTATATAACGCCTACCCACAAACCAAATTACAGCAAAATTAATTATGTTAACAATTATATAAATTGTTCCATAACTTAATGGAATTATATTAGAAAGTCCTGTGATAAAACTTTGATATGGGTCAGCGCCAAATAAAGATACCTTAAAAAAGCCAACACTAAATCCACAAATTGTAACTCCTAGTATCGCCATAATTATACGCATTTTTTTCTCATTCATAATAAACTTCTCCGTTATTTTTTCGTATTCAAACAGCATTATGATACCCCAAAGTGTAAATATTGTCAAGATTTATTTGTGCAAAGTTTATAAATTATATATAAATGATAAAAATTTAGTTGACAAATATGCTTTAACATGTTAATATGTAAAAAAACAAACCGATGAGTGAGAATAGTAGCTTGTTAAGCTTATTTTAAGAGAGTCGCAGATAGTGGAATTGCGATAATAAGTAGCATGTGAATGGGCTCACGAGGGCAACCCCAAAAGTTTAAACACTTAGTAGGCAAGACGGAAACCCTCCGTAAATGGGTGTATGTATGTTAGTACATTTTGAGTGCGTCGCAAGACGAATTAGGGTGGTACCGCAGAAGCTTTCGCTTTTGTCCCTTATTTTAGAGGGGATAAAAGCGAGAGTTTTTTTATTCCCAAATATAATGAAAATTAGAAAGGGAAATTACTATGAACAAGATACCTTACAAAATTTATTTAGAAGAACACGAGATGCCAAAACAATGGTACAATGTGAGAGCAGACATGGATAAAAAGCCAGCTCCACTACTTAACCCAGGCACATTACAACCGCTAAAGTTAGAAGAACTAAGCGCAATTTTTTGTGATGAACTTTCAGCACAAGAGCTAGACGACACAACACCATATTTCGATATTCCAGAGGAGATTTTGTCTTTCTATAAAATGTTTAGACCGTCTCCACTTGTTAGAGCATATTGCTTAGAAGAAAAACTAGGTACTCCTGCAAAAATTTACTATAAATTTGAGGGTAACAACACAAGTGGTAGCCACAAA
>CAYJKT010000040.1:0-20983 GCA_964370775.1 uncultured Eubacteriales bacterium
AGAAAACTTTTGGATCACGAACAATAGCACGTCCTAAAGCAACACGTTGTCTTTGACCACCAGAAAGAGCTTTTGGTTTTCTGTCTAATAAGTGGCTTATGTCAAGAATTCTAGCAGCTTCTTCAACACGACGTTTGATTTCGTCTTTTGGAGTTTTTCTTAATTTAAGACCGAAAGCCATGTTATCATATACTGTCATGTGTGGGTATAGAGCATAACTTTGGAAAACCATCGCGATATCTCTATCTTTTGGAGCAACGTCATTTGCTAATGCGTCGCCGATGTAAAGTTCACCTTTACTAATTTCTTCCAAACCTGCAACCATTCTTAATGTTGTAGATTTACCGCAACCGGAAGGTCCTACAAGAATGATAAACTCTTTGTCCTCGATGTCTAGGCAGAAATCTGTAACTGCTGTAACACCACCGTCATAAATTTTGTAAATGTTTTTTAATTGTACTTTTGCCATTGTTCAATCCTCCATTAATATTTAAAATGTTTGGTTGTTAAAATCATGTGACTAGTATAACACAGTTTAAACGCTCTGACTATTAATTTTTTAACCAAAGATTAATATATGTTTTTATAATAATTTTGAAATCGCCAAAAAAAGTGAACTATTTTTAGTTATTTTAACCAAACACTTTCTCTATTTCCTCTATACTTAGTGTTTTACACTCTCCTCTTTGCAAATTATCATCTAGATATAGTGTTCCTATTTGCAAGCGTTCAAGCTCTAACACTTCTTTCCCTCTTATCTTAAACATTCTTTTCACTTGATGAAATTTGCCTTCTCTTACCCACACTTTCACTTCTGTTTTATCATCGTCTAGTGTTTCTAGCTTTGCAGGTAAATAGCTTAAAGTGTCTCCACTTATACCTTTTTCAAACTCTTTAACATCTTCTTCTGTAATAGGCATGTCCAGTTTTGCTTTATATAACTTGTACACATGCGATTTCGGAGAGAGCATCTTATGTGCTAACTCTCCGTCATCTGTAATTATTAACAGCCCCACTGTATCTTTATCTAACCTACCAGCTGGGAACATGTTTTTTCTAATCATATCTTTTGGTATTAAGTCCAAGACTGTTTCTGCTTTTTTGTCTCTTGTAGCACTTAACACACCTTTTGGTTTGTTCATCATTATATATGTATATTTGCTGTAAGAGATAACTTCTCCATTTACTTTTACGGTGTTTATCGCTGGGTCTATCTTCATATCAGTTTGTTTAATAACTACACCGTCAATGCTTACAAGCGATTTTCTAATCAGCTTGCCTGCATCTTTTCTACTGCAAATATTTTGAGATGTCAAAAATTTATCTATCCTTATTTTTTCGCTCATCTTTTGTTAATCCATTACCTCTCCACCTGTTTCTACTACTGTAGAGCTTTCTTCTGCTACTGTTTGACCATAGTGCGCACTGTCGGCAGCAAATCCATGCATAAATCCGTCTACCTCTGCACATGAAACATCTCCGCCTATAATCAATCCTTCATACACCAATAAAGTAGCATTAACTTGCTTACCTTCCATAGGGTAGTTTAAAATTTGGTAAATATACTGCTTGCACATCACACCAGCATAAGGAACTAAGTCAAAGCCTTGTGACTTCTGCATCTCGTTATAGGTAAGATAAACTTCACTGAATTCTTTTGGAATTGTCACGTCTCTTGAGTCTAGTTCTTCATCTGCTATATCCCAACCAAAGCTCTCTAAAAACTCTACTCTTTGCTCGTGAGTTTCTCCCAAATGCTCTGCCTGAGACTGTGTCATAGACGGTAAAAATATTGCTCCAACTACTATAATAGCTACCAAAGCAACCACTGCTAAGACTTTCCCTTTGTTTGCTTTAAATGAAAATACCATTTATAATCATCCTTTCATACTTGTACCTTTTACAAATAATTATGAAAGAATATAAATAAATATTACTGTTTATCCACCATAAAAAAATTAATTTCAGTGCAGTTGTTCTCCACTGCTGTTATAACACAATTTTCTATTTTTCTCTGAAAAATCTTAATCTCTGGGTATAGTGCAAATGCATTTTCTGTTGTTGCGTTCTTAAAACCATATTTAAAGCCAGAGCCTATCATCTTTGTGAAAGCCTCTTTAAATGTCCAAAGTCTTATAAATTCTTCGTCTTTATTTGGGCTTCCATTCACCCTTTCGGTTTCATCTTCTGTGCAAACTCTGTTAACCACTCGTTCTCTAACAGGTTTAATTATCTCGCAGTCTATCCCAACTTCTTTACCAATCACTATGGCTACCATATTTTTTGTGTGACTATAATTAAAGTCAAAAGGAACTTCTTTACTGTATGGTCTGTCTAGCTCTGTTCTATTGATTGTGACATCTCTATAGCCTTTATCTGCTAGAATATCTCTTACAAACTTGCTTGCAAGCTCTTTGCTATTTCCTTTTTCAGAAATCACATAGCAATATATCTCCAAAAGTTTACCTCCTAACAGGTATATCTTTTTTAGCTAAATAATCTTTTAAATCAGGTATCTCTATCTCTTTAAAATGGAACAGAGAAGCTGCCAAAACTGCATCTGCTTTCCCTTTAGTAAAAGCATCATAAAAATGTTCCATGTTACCAGCACCACCAGAAGCAATTACAGGAATACCAACGTTTTCAGATATTTTAGCTGTTAAGTCTAAATCGTAACCAGCCTTTGTGCCGTCGCAATCCATACTTGTTAAAAGTATCTCACCAGCGCCTCTTTTTTCTACCTCAATCGCCCATTCAATCGCATCAATACCAGTATCTACTCTGCCACCATTTAGGTACAGTGTCCAGTTACCATCTTTTGTTCTTTTAGCGTCCATTGCAACCACAACACATTGGTTACCAAACTTATACGCCGCCTCGTTTATCAGTGTTGGATTTTTAAGTGCTGCTGAGTTAACCGAAACTTTATCAGCACCAGCTCTCAATATATCAGTAAAATCGTCTGCTGTTCTAATTCCACCACCTACTGTAAACGGAATAAAAATACTGTCAGCAACTTTTGTTACTATGTCTACCATGATATTTCTAGCGTCAGACGACGCAGTAATGTCTAGCAAAACTAGTTCATCTGCGTTTTGTCTATCATATTCAATAGCTGCTTCAATTGGGTCGCCAGCATCTCTAAGTCCTACAAAATTAGTCCCTTTAACAACTCGTCCGTCTTTTAAATCTAAACAAGGTATAATTCTTTTAGCATACATCTACTTCACCTCTATTAATTCTGCAAAATTTTTAAGTATTGTCAAACCTACATCACCGCTTTTTTCTGGGTGAAACTGGCAAGCAAACACATTATTTTTTTGCACACTGGCGTGAATTTCCACACCATAATCAGCAGTAGCTATAACAATATCTTCCTTAGCTTTTAGATAGTATGAATGAACAAAATACACATAAGAATTATCGCTAAGACCTTTTAGCAACACGCTATCATTAATATCAAGACTGTTCCAACCAATATGAGGAACTTTTAAACCTTTGTCTGTTGGAATTTTCACAATCTCGCCTTTTAATATTCCAAGACCTACAGCTTCTGGGCTTTCTTCACTTTTTTCAAACATCAGTTGCAAGCCTAAGCATATACCTAAAAATGGTTTGCCAGAGTTTGCAAACTCTATTATCGTGTCTTTCAAGCCTCTTGAATTTATGTTGTCCATAGCGTCGCCAAAAGAGCCAACACCAGGTAGAATTGCAGCATCTGCATTCATTATCTCACTTGGGTCGGATGTAAGTTTAGTCTTGTATCCTAAATGATTAAAAGCCTTTTGCACGCTTGCAATATTGCCTGCACCATAATCTATAATAGCTATCAAAATATTTCTCCAATCTCTGTTTTATTTCGCCCAACCTTTAACAGCGTTTACTGCCTTGTTCCAGTATTTCATACTTTCGTTAACTTTTTCTTCGTTATAATTTGGTCTGAAATCTGCATTTAACATCCATAGTTTCCTAATTTCTTCTATATCTTTCCAAATGCCTACAGCTAGTCCAGCAAGCAGTGCTGCACCTAAAGCTGTAGTCTCTAAACAATTTGGACGTTGCACTTCTATATTAAGCATATCACTTTGATACTGCATTAAAAATCTGCTTCTACTTGCTCCACCGTCTACTCTAAGCACTGGGATTTTCATACCACTTTCTTCTTGCATTACATTAAATAGGTCACAACTTTCATACACTATGCTTTCCAAAACTGCTCTTGCAATTTCAGCTCTGCCTGTTCCTCTTGTAAGTCCCATTAAAGTACCTCTTGCGTACATATCCCAATATGGTGCACCAAGACCTGTAAAAGCTGGAACAAAATACACGCCACCAGTTGTTTCTATACTCTCGGCTAGTTCATCGGCTTCGCTTGCTGTTTCAATCATCTTAACTTCGTCTCTCAGCCATTTTATAGCTGACCCTGCGTTAAAAGCACTGCCCTCTAATGCATACGTGATTTTGCCCTCTATTCCCCACGCTATTGTTGTAAGCAATCCTTTTTTAGAGCTAACAGGCACGTCTCCTGTGTTCATCAAGGTAAAGCAACCAGTGCCGTAAGTATTTTTTGTCATGCCTTTATCAAAACAACACTGCCCAAACAAAGATGCATGTTGGTCGCCTGCAATGCCAGCTATTGGTATCTCTGCTCCGAAAACTTCTTTAGAGCAATATGCATTTATGCCTGACGATTGCACTACCTCTGGCAATGCGTTCTCAGGTATACCTAACACGTCTAGCAATTTTTTGTCCCAACATAGATTATGTATGTCAAATATCATGGTTCGGCTTGCATTGGATACATCTGTGATAAATGTCTTACCCTCAGTTAATGAGTAAATAAGCCATGAATCTATAGTGCCTAGTCGTAATCTGCCAAGTTCTGCAAGTTCTCTAGCTTGTGGTATGTTGTCTAAAATCCATTTCATTTTAGTGCCAGAGAAATACGCATCTGGTAGCAAACCTGTTGTTTTTTTAATATATTCTTCTAAACCTTTAGCTTTTAAACCTTCAATAATATCAGCAGTTCTTCTGCATTGCCACACAATTGCATTGCAAATTGGTAGACCGGTTTTGCTGTCCCACGCAACTGTAGTCTCTCTTTGATTTGTTATACCAATAACCTTAACTTTGCTAGGGGGAATACCAGCAACAATAACAGCTTGTTGCATAGCATATAGCTGAGTTTGCAAAATCTCTACTGCATTATGTTCAACATAGCCTGGTTTTGGATAAATTTGCTTGAATTCTTTTTGTCCCATTCCCACAATATTTCCGTTGGAGTCAAAAACAACTGCTCTAGAGCTAGTTGTGCCTTGATCTAGTGCTAAAATATAAGTTTTATTTTCCACAAGTATATCCCCTTTACGTTAATTATTTAGTATTATTTATATTATCTTCTAAACATATTAAAGATTTTTTCTGAAAAATCTGTTGTTCCTATTTTATTTGAAACTATTTTATAATTTACTAACCAGTGTGGCTCTATTCTCTCAATTAAAGCTTGAGGAAATTTATAAGCTGATAAAAGTCTTGGTGTTTTTAAGTCATTTAATATAGCTTCAAACTTCTTAACTGTCACTTCTTCACACCCAGCTTTTAAGCGTCTGTAATCGGTAGGTCTTGTAAACTGTGACGCATATAAAAAGTCTGCCCACACACTAAATTCTGTAAATTTTACTTCTTCATCAGGTACTTCAAGCACCATTTTAACAGTGCCAGATACCCTGCCAGATGTATTTTGTTTTCTGCCTTTTACCACTGCAAACACAGGGCATTGGCAGTCCATTTTAAGCATTTCTATTAATGCTCCATATTCCTTTTTATATGTTATGCTAGGTTTAGCATAATATATTTTTTTAGCTTTCAAAACCGAAAGCACAGCTTGCGATTGGTACGTAATTAATGTCATTCAATACTCCTTTTAACACGGTTCTTAACCGCCCATTCATACAAAAAAGTGTCAAATTGGTCGAACTTGCTAGGTAAAACAAGATATTTTTGCAACAAATTTATCTCATCTACCCCTGTTGTTCCGTAAAACGCCTCTGCAATTCCACCTGATATACAACAAACAGTGTCTGTATCACATTTAACACTTAATACTTTTCTCATGCAATCTTCCCACGAGTCGCTCTCTAAAAAGCAACGTATAGCTAGTGGCATTGACCCTTGTGCAGTGTCGTCAAATTTAGCTTTATACCTGTGTAAAAACAAAGGTTTGCTAACATTATAGCCATAGTTATGTTTTGCGTAATATGCAATTTCTTTTTTGGAATGTCCGTTTCTTGCTAGGTATATCATGCCTGCTGTAGCCATTGCAGAGCCTACTCCCTGTGGGTGGTCATGTGTACACATAGCACTTTTTTCTGCTTCTCTTTCTGTTTTGTCTAGTGTAGAGTAATTATATCCTATAAAGCTAACACGCATTGCCGCACCATTGCCATAGCTGTTATACCCTCTGTCGGATAAATTATCTAGCCACTTCAAAAACATTGGCCCATAGCCCGCTTTTCTATACAATCTACCAAATTTATGATACGCCTTAGCATACGGTATGTCGTTTAAAATTGCATACTTTGTTGCAACTGTAAGCACTGTATCATCGGTAAATCTACAACCATTTGTAAACAGTGGCACTTTTTTATGATTAAACCCATGTGGTTTAGAGAACTCAAACTTTGAGCCTACTATATCGCCCAATATAGCTCCATACAATGAACACGCCCTCCTCTAGGTATAATTATTCCTAAACTATATTTTACCATATATTACACTGGTTTATCAATGCTTTTTATCAATTTATTTACAGTAAACGTTTCAACATCTGCTTTCGCTAAAAATAGTTAAAGTTAATCACTTATTTGCTTTTATTTTGCTCCTTATAGTGATATAATGATTATCATAAAATTCAAAACATATAGGAGTATTTATGAATAAAAAAGCTGATGGATGTGCTAGATTTTACGCATTAAAACTGCCATCTCAAACAACATTTGTTATGAAAGTAGAGCTTAATAACGATGTTGATTTTGACACGTTACAAAAAGCCTTAGACAAAGCATTAATACAATTTGATTGTTTTAATGTGAAATTAAAAGAGGGTTTTTTCACGCATGAATTTGTTAGAAATAATAGCAACCATATAATAGATAACAGATCTAGTCTTTGCTTTTATGTTGATTTTTCAAAATCAAACAACTATTTATTTCAAGTTTTTTATCATAAAAACATAATACACATATCTTTTTTTCATTCATTAACTGACGGTAACGGTGCTAAAAGATTTACCGAGCACTTAATTAACTGTTATTATGATAATTCAGAAAATATAAACGCTCTGCCTAAGATAAGCTACGAAAACTCTTATAAAAAATATAAAACTGGGCTTTCAAAAAAGCTAGGCAAAAATGTTAACTTTGACACTGAAAAATATTTATCCCAACCGAGCACAAACACTACGCTGAGCACTTATACTTACATGTATAACATAAAAGATATATTACAGTTAGCAAAAAAATATAATGCTACGCTAACCTCTTTTTACAGTGCTGTTTTAGCTATGAATTTAGATAAAGAGAACTTACCTGTTTCTACTTTAACCTTACCTGTTGACTTACGTAGACGTTTTAAAAGCGATACCACACGCAACTTTTCAACATCAGTAATTATAGATGTTAAAAATATTAGCAAAACTACTTCAATAAATGAAGCTACCACGATTACAAGTAAAAATCTAACAGAAGCTTTGTCTCAAGATAATTTGCAAAACGGACTAAACTTTGCATGTACTTTAGAGCAATTACCATATAGCGCTGTTCCTAACTTCATTAAACGCAAAGCATTAAAAGGTGACAAATACAAGAACTTAGTTAACCTTTCTAATCTAGGTGGCATTGCTCCGATTAATGAAAATGTTAAAAATATTCAGTTTTTGTTACCTCCTTCAAACTGCCTTGTTGCATCAATCTCTATGAACAGCTACGCTGATACTTTGTATATTAATGTATCAACTTGTTATCCTAAAGAAAATTTTGATACACTAGACACTTATATTAAAACTCTTTTTACCTAAAATTATTTCACCAAACTTTCACAAAACCATCATTGACCAATCGTTCAACCTGTGTTATAATACGGACATTGAACAATTGGTCAATCATTATGTCAGGAGAAATTATGAAAGAAATTAACTTAACCAACGAAACCGTATTGAAAATAGTTGAAAGTGCGATTGAGCTTTTTAACATTAACGGATACGCAGGAACATCAATTAGTGATATATCAAAAAAAGCGAATTTATCAAAAGGTATTTTATATCACTATTTTAAGAACAAAGATGAATTATATTTATACTGTGCAAGCATGTGTATTGATGATTATCTAAAACATTTACACTCAAACTTAAAAAATCCTGTGTCTAGCACTAGTGCAATAGCAGAGAATGTTAAGCTTAGAATAAAATTTTTCACCGAAAATCCTCAGTACCGTACTCTGTTCAACTATATAATAGCAAGAAAACCAAATCACCTAGCGACAGAGCTAATACAAATACAAAAAAAGCTAACTGTCAGTAATATGTCAAAGTTAAAAGAAGTAACAGGCGAAATTGAATTTGGCAAAGGCGTTACGGAGAGCGACATTATAGCTTTTATATCCATACTTCAAAATAACTCTGCGTTTTTAACACTAGACAGTTTTGATGAATGTGAGAAAGAGAAGCGAATTGACGCAGTAGTACGCTTAACAAAAATATTTATTAATGGCTTGAAAGAGGATATAGAATAATGGAAGTAGTAATTGTATGTATTTTGGCTGGTATGGGTGCTGGTTTAGGAACAGGTTTTGCTGGTATGAGCGCAGCAGTAGTCATCTCCCCTATGCTTATAACTTTTTTAGGAATGAGCCCGTATGAGGCTATCGGAATAGCTTTAGCATCTGATGTACTGGCAAGTGCAGTGTCAGCTTATACTTATGGTAAAAGTAAAAATGTAGACATAAAAAACAGCAAAGTTCTATTAATCAGCATTTTAGCATTTACATTTATCGGTGCTTTTGTCGCAAGTTTAGTCCACGCTGAGTCCTTAGGCAACATGTCGATATATATGTCTGTAATATTAGGTATTAAGTTTTTGTTTAAAAAAGAAAAAACTACTGAAAAACCTCAAATGACAGCAAAAGGCAAACTGAAAGTAATCTTACCTATTCTTTGTGGAGCTATTATCGGATTTATTTGCGGATTTATCGGCGCTGGTGGTGGTTTGATGATGCTTGCTTTACTTACTACTGTTCTTGGTTATGAGCATAAAAAAGCTGTTGGAACAAGCGTGTTTATCATGACATTTACGGCTCTTTTCGGTGCTGTATCACATTTCTCAATCCAACAAATTATACCTGACTTAATGGTTTTATCTATTTGTGTAATTTCCACTTTAATTTTTGCTTTGCTTGGTGCAAGGTTTGCAAACAAAGCTAATCACAAAGTTCTTAACAGAGCAACTGGTATTGTTCTTACAACACTTGGCATATTTTTAATCGTAGCTAATCAATTTTTATTTGTATAAAAAATATATTTACTTATTATGAAAGAGGTTTAATAATGAAAACTAAAAAAATATCACTGCTATTAGCAGTATCAATGTTAACATCGTTTATATTCACAGGCTGTAGCTCAGAACCTGAACACGGTTTATCTGTAACAATGATAGCACCTTATGCAGACACCGACAAAGCTGAGGAGTACGAAGCTACTCTTAGCGTAGGTGCAGAGAATTTACCTGTTATGATTAATGCAGAGATGATGACCGCGACAACAAGCACAGAAGAAGCAGAAACTACTGACACAACAGACGAAGAAAGTTATGAAGACAGCTTAGATAATATCAACCAAAACTCTGCGGAGATGATGGGAGCAGTTGGTATGATGACTATTACAGCTCAAGTAGCAGGCCAAGAGATTGATATAATTATATCAGATTATGATAACGCACAAACTTTGTCAAATAATGGCGCTTTTATGCCACTAGAGGATGTATTTACAGCAGAGGAACTAGCTGAAATTGACGAAAGTTTACATGTTAGTTATGCAGAAGTTGATAACGACAACACAGCTACTGGTAACATGCTTGCTCCGTCAGGAATTGATGTATCTGACATAGAGGAATTCAGCGAGATTTTATATGCTGACCAACTAGTTTTACATGTGGTAGGCAATACAGAAAATATGGACGCTGTAAAAGAATATATTAGCACATTGCTATAATTCTATAAATATAAAAAGAGTTGTTGCATTAATATTATGGTTTAGTGCAACAACTTCTCATATTTTTTCAAAAAAATAGTTGACATTTGTATAAATATAGAGTATAATGTATTACATCACTTGCGGATGTAGCTCATCTGGTAGAGCGCAACCTTGCCAAGGTTGAGGTAGCGAGTTCGAGCCTCGTCATCCGCTCCATTAAAAACACAGTCTAAACAGGCTGTGTTTTTTTATGCTTATTTTGTTGAAATATAAAACGTTATTTGATATAATTAATAATAAAACAGATATGGAGCATGATTATGAGCGGTAGAACTAACTTAGCACACGAACTTCGAGATATAAAAGAGCCTCACTACAACTGCACACAAGTGGTGCTTATCTCATTTTGCGACAAATACAATCTTTCAAAAGAAATGGCATATCAGCTTGGCAATCATTTTGGTGGTGGTATGCGTAGAGGTTCTGTGTGTGGCGCAATAACTGGCGCATTAATGGCTATGGGTCTTTTAAATCGTTCCAGTGATGAAATAAAGCAATTTATGATAGATTTCGAGACTAAAAAAGGTGATGTACATTGTGCTAAATTGCTTGAAAATGTCAGCGATAAAGCTATTCGTAGCGATATGTGCAAAGATTATATATGTTACTGCATAGAATACATTGAAAAAATGCTTGGTGAAGCTAATTAGCTTTTTGCCCCGAAAAATCACTATGGAAAATTACCTCTTTCCCGTGATTATTCGCATATTCTATCTCTAATTTCACAGCCGAACCTATATATCCGTCTAAATCGACAATATAGATACCATCGGATAAATCTATCTTTTTGTAATGTAATTTCGCTAGAGTTTCTAGCGTTTTTTCATTTATAGGCGAGTTTTTTTCGTTATAAACACACTGCAAAATATTAAAGCCATGAACGCTCTCTAGCTCCCAAGCGATTTCTTTCATTTGTGAAGCAAATCGCATACTTCCACAAATTGTGTATGTCTTCATATTACCCTCATTTATCTCTCTAAGTTATCAAATTTATTTATAGCTTCTATGTACTGAGCCACTACAGCAAAATTGTTCAAATCTGTACTATCTAATCCTCTAACTGCATTTAGTTCATCATGTAACACCGTACTGCCCTCTACTATATAAAAACCTGTTACTATATCAATGCCTATGAATATTTTTTCTATATCTCCACCCCAAATTTCATGTTTATCTTTATTTTCCGATAGATAAAACTTACTAGCTTTTCCAGTGTTCTTTACATAAAAACACTTTGGAGACGGCATTGTATCTTGTGGCAATTTTTCTTTGTATACTTCATTCATAAGTATATTACCAGTTACAACACCTAACGCTTCCTTATCATATATTTCTTCTAAAGAATAATTATCTTTTAAATAATCTAATAATTCTGTTCCTGAAATTCTATTAGGGCTTATTTTTTCCATATTATCATCATAAAGTTTTTTCCAATTTTCTAACATTTCATTTGTCGGAAGCTCTGTTATCATACTCTTTCTCCATTCTATTTTATCTTAAAACTACTACTCCAACCCACCATAGTACCAACCCTCGATACCGTCTTTTTTAACAATGTATCCTTTTGAGGTCTCTTTAACAAGCGACAGTTTATCACCTTTATTTACTTCTAATACATAATCTGTATAGTCGTAACAATGCAATTTATCCTCTGAAATATAATCATTAGGAGCCCAAAATTTTTTACCACTACTTTTATGTTCGATAAAGGAAAATTCGTCGCCGTCTTCTATTATATTGATTTCATTGTCCAAAAAATTAACAAATAAGCTATCACTGCCTTGCTCTTGTGATTTAGTCGCTACAAAAACAGGTAGTTCATCACAACGCATAAAAGTTATATCTTCGGAAATTATATTCGGTAAAATCATTAAGTTTAGTTGCCCAGCTTCCTTTATTCCACAACCACCATCAATTGATATTATTTTTCTATTTTTGTCGGTAAGTGGATTAAAATCAGGATATTTTTCACTATATAATATCACTGGATAATGACCTACAACTATATATTTCTCGAATGATTTTTGTGTCATATAAAAATTATTCAGCTTGAAATAATCGGATAATGTATAGTTTTCAAGATTTCCTAAATTTTCATCAGGCAAACCTTCGTGAACAAAGATATACTTTTCTGTCACAAATGCCGTAGGCAGGTCTCTCAAAAATGCAAGTTCCTTTTCAAAATGAGTTAAAACTCTTTCTTTTATAGACACTAACTCGCTGGTAGTCTGTACTAAAACACCGAGTTCACGTGTCATTTCATCAAACAAGCTTGTGCCTTTCCATTTCCTCATATATTCTAGGTAATTAATATGGTTTTCTGCTGTGTCTTCACTTATATTATTAATCATGTGCCAAATTCCAACGTCAACATTTCCAATTACATTATACGCATTGTCAATGCTCATTACATATCTTAATGTATTTAAGCTTTCAGGACCTTTTTCTACTATGTCGCCTACTATAATTAAGATGTCATCTTGCGTAAAATCAGCATTTTTAAGAGCTTTTTTTAAAATACTTAAGTTACCATGAATATCGCTTACAACCAATACTCTTTTTGTTATGTCAAATTTAGTTTTAACTATTTTCAGTTTAGGAACCATTTTTACCCTCCTCGTTAAACACCTTGTGTTCTAACATACTTAGTAACTCACATGTTTAAAACTTAACCATTATCAAGACTTATTTTTATTTATTATACACCCACTTTTACGAGTGCGTCAACGAAAAAGTTTTGGACTTTATTATATCTAACAAATAAATTCACCCTCAAATCACAATGAATGTTTATTGGATATACTTCCCTTTAAATATAGAATTTAATGCAAATAAATTGTAACCTTGTAATTAATAAAAAATAATTGTATAATGAACTTATAATAAAAATATCTCTCAGTAAAAAGTTTGAAAGGAGCTATTATATGGTTAAAAACTCTACTCGAAAAACTGTACTTGGTACCTTGTTTTTTGCCACTTTAATCATCGTCGCATTATTCATTGACAACTTATTAGATGTCTTATTTCCTGTTCACAATTCATATTTTCTAAGACTTGGTGTTGCTGTTTCGATGTGTATTTATATAGGTGTTTATTCGTACTGGATATTAAGCGTATATAAAAGAATAATGCAAAGTCATGTGCGTAATTATTTAATGCTCATCGGTGCAATTATAGTTTTTTGGATAACCATACGCACCGTAAAGTGGTCAGCCTTTGACTTTGTAGCGTTTGAAGATAGACTGTTGTGGTATATGTACTATATTCCCATGATTATGCTAAGTGTGCTGTTTTTGTTTGTATCACTTTATGTTGGTGAAAGTGAAGATTATCAACCGAGCAAAAAATGGAATTTACTATACATACCAGCAGTATTAATTATAATATCAGTTCTTACAAACGATATGCACTGTCTTGCTTTTAATATAGATATAACCATACACTCTTATGGTATAGATTACAGCCACGGACCTGTTTACTATGTTGCACTGTTTTTTATATTAAGCATGGTGCTTATCTCTACCTTTATTATAGTACGTAAATTCAGTGTTTCACCAAACGCAAGAAAAAAAGCCTTAATGCCTAGTTTAGTTATTATAATCACCATAGTATACTGCGCATTATATATTATTACACCGAATTATGGCATAGGATATATACTTGATTTAACAGTTTTTGGCTGTACTATGGCGATAGCTCTCTTGGAGTCTTTTATAAGAACAGGGCTAATTCATTCTAACATGGGACATAGTGAATGTTTTGCAATGGCAGATATACGGGCGCAAATCTTAGACCATGACGGCAAAGTGGTTTATATATCTGAAAACGCATTGCCTATTTCATTATCCGATTTTGAAATTCTAAAAAGAGATACAACTGCTTCATTTAATTTCTCCACACTTTCTCACGTCTCACCAATTAACGGTGGATATGTTGTGTGGAATAGCGATGTATCACAGATTGGAGATATGATAAAAAAACTTAAGCTATTAAACGATAAATTATATAAAGAAGTCGACCTTTTAACACTTGAAAACGAACAAAAAAGCGAGAGTGCTCGCCTTAGAAAACTAAATGATTTACACACAATTATGTTAAAAGAAATTTTGCCACTTAGCGAAAAATTGAAAGCAGAAATTGAGCTTAAAGGTAAAAATAAAGAGGAAGAAATAAAAAGTTTGTTGTTTGAGACAAGCATGACTTCTACATATATAAAGCGAAAAGTTAATTTAATTTTAACACAGCAAACAGAAAAATTTATTTGTGCTGAGGATATGCGATACTGCTTTTTAGAGTCTTTTCAAACGCTTAGGCTTTATAATAAAACTTGTGCTATAAATATAATCGAAAACTGCGATATTAGCCTAAATTCTGCTATGGCAAGTTTGGATTTATACCAAAGTATAATAGAAAGCACAAAATATAATTTTGATACTATCTATGTCACCTATAGTTTTGATGATAACAATATGATGTTTGCAGTGCAAATATCTGGTGATATAAAGCCGTGCTATAACGATATAGTAAGTGATGATATTCTAGCACAAAATGGTGAAATTAAGTTTTTTGATGAGACCGACAGTTTTCACATTTCACTTACCATGCAAAAATAATTTTATTTATATTAAGAGCGAAAGGAGTATCATGTCTACTTTTTTATCTTTAAATGATTCAGCCAAAGCGTACATGATTGTGCTTAGCATATTTAGCGTTATATCTCTTTTAATATCTCTTATTGCACACATAGCGCAAAAAAACAAAAGTGTTCGTGTGGCAGTGCTCTCCTTTTTTCTTGTCGTAAATATTTTAGCTTATTCATTACTATCACAGCTAAATAAAGTGGGTAGAGCCAAGTATAATATACCTCTGTCCCCTACTTTGGAAACGTTTAACAACATACCTTATTTTATATATATTTTTTTAAGCACTGTTTTCATATTTATTTCAGTTTTTTTGCTATACACACTATTTAAAAACAGTAAAAATGAAATAAATATTTTCTCTGTAAAAGAAGCTTTAGAAAATTTACCCACAGGTATTGCGTTTATGACAAATGATGTAGAGCTTTTGCTTTCAAATAATATTATGCACGTTTTGTGCAAGGAACTTACAGGCAAAACCCTGCAAAACGCACAGACTTTTTGGCTTGACTTAAACGCTATGCAAAGTCAAACGCATTGCGTTATAAAAGGTGCTGAACCAACGTTTGTTTTGAAAAACGGAGAGGTTTGGCAGTTTTCAAAAACACTATGTGATTACAACGGCGATAAGTATTTTGAATTTAGAGCAACAAATATTACAGAGCTTTACAATTTGAGCAAAACCACACGCAGTGTAAATGAAAAGCTGACAGAGCAACAACATCGCCTTAAAAAGCTTACCGATATTATAGAAGAAAACGCCGAAAATGGTGTTGCTTTGAACATGAAAATAAACTTTCACGACAATTTCGGAAACCTTTTAACTCTAACAAAAAAAGCACTAAGAGAAAGTGAAAACATAGACGAAGCAAGAACACTAGTGGATTATTGGGGCAATTTAAACAGCGTGATAAAAGAATTATCAAGCGATGACAAGCAAAATTTATCATTAAAGCAAATTATGCTTTTTGCAGATAAACTTGGCTGTGAAGTTGCATTAAATGGTGAGTTACCTAACGATGCACACAGCAAAACGACGGCTCTTTTATGCATTAATGAGATGCTAAAAAATGCGTACAGACACGCTGGAGCACAAAAGCTCATGGTAGATATATTAGAAGCTGATAGCATGGTACATCTTACAATACAAAATGAAACAAAAGAAAAATTAACTGAGATTAAAGAGGGTGGCGGTCTCTCAGCATTGAGAGAGAGAATTGAACTGTCAGGTGGTACAATGAATATGAAGTGCGACGACGGAGTAACCATGACAGTAACGCTGATTAAAGGAGGAACAGGGTATGTATAACGTGATGATAGTAGACGACCAAAGTAGTTCTCATGCACTTATGGAGTATGCAATTTTGCGTAGTGAGGGCAAATATAAAATAACAAAAGCATTTTTTGATGCTGATAAAGTTTTAAACGAGCTGAGATATGAGCCTGTTGATTTAATACTTATGGATATACATACACTCGGTAAAGAAAATGGAGTTAAAGTTGCAGGCAAAATTAAAAAGCTTTACCCTAAAATTAAGATTATAATTTTGACATTTGTTTTGCAAAAAAAATATGTTGAGGAAGCAAAAATTGCTGGGTGCGAGGGTTTTTGGTATAAAGACCATGCCGACATGGATTTACTGCTTGTTATGGACAGTGTAATGGACGGGAAAATTTATTATCCTGAGGAGCAACCTGTTATAAAAATAGGTGTAGCTAAAATATCTGACTTCACTCCAAAAGAACTTGATATATTGCAAGCTAAAGTAAACGGACATTCAAACGAAGAAGTGTGTCAAATGCTTAATATAAAAAGCAGAACACTCGACACACACCTTAGCAATATAAAAAATAAAACAGGATATAGCAATTTGCTTAAACTCGTAGCTGATGTTGCGTCTAAAAAATTTATCATATCTCACGAAGATGACGATTATTAACAAATCATTTAAGAAGAACAGGTTTTATCGCCTGTTCTTTTTTTTCGTAAAATTATTTAATAAAAGAAAATCAGCGTAAATACACGATGAATTAAACTGTTCACTTTGCTATAATTTTTACAAAGATTAATCGAGTATGTAGTGGTACGAATTTCCAACTAAAGAAAAACAGCAATAATCAAAGGAGCAACACAATGAAAACGATAGCCGTATACATTCAAAATAAATTATTATCTGCTGGAATAACTCATGCTATCACTTCTAGAAATCCAAAAAATATAGTTGAAAACATATCTAATATCGATACTTGCTTATCTGTTTGCAGAAGCAGCAACGCTGATGTTTTGCTTGTAGAATTAAGAGATTATTACCCACTTGCTTTAGATGATTGGCTAACTAGAGTTGAGAAAATAAAAGATGTTGTTCCTACTTGTAAAATTGTTTTGTTAGTAGATGAAGAAAATTTCCCACAATCAGCAAAAGTTGCGAATTTTGCATTTAAAAACAATGAAATAGATATGTTTTTATATAGCTCATCAGGACTCAATTTTTTAGTAGATGTAATTGCAAATATATGATTTTATATAATGAATAGGAGGAAGATTATGTCTAAATGTACAAATTGTGGTTATGAATTACCACCAACAGCAAAGTTTTGTGATAACTGTGGCACAAAAGTTGAGGTAACTGCACCACCCGCAACACCTATACAACAAGTACCACAAACCCCACCAACACCACCAGTCCAAACACAACCACAAGCACAACAACCAGCTCAACCAACAATGCCTATACAAACACCGGTTCAGCCAACAACACCTACACAAACACCGGTTCAACCACCACTGCAAATACCAACTCAACAAAGCAACTCAGGAAGTTGGCAATCTGCACCTAACACACAGCCTCAGCAAAACAATATGCCAACACAAGAATACAGTGGAAACGCCTCAACAACTGCTGTTAAACAAAAAAATCTGAAACCTATAATTTTTATAGTTATTGGAATTGTAGCATTATTTTTCATAGGTGCAATCATAACACTTGCTATGTTCTTTTTCGGTGGTTCGTCTGACGACCCTAATGTTGGAGTGTGGACAGCAGATGAAATTACAATGATGGGTATGACAATGGACCCTGCTGATATTTACCCAGATGGCATAGTATTAGAGATTACCTCTAGCGATAAATGTGTTTTAATATTTGACGGAGATAATTTTAATGCGAAATACGAAATAGACGGCACTACTTTTACAATAACACAAGCTGGCGACGAATTTAGCGGTACAATAGAGGGAAACACTATTGCAATTACAAATTTGCTTGATATGGGTTTAGATATACGTTTTGTAAAAGACGGTGCTACTGGTGAATCTTTAGAAAGTTCACAAATCACAGAAGGTACAGAAAGTTCAGAAGCTATTGTATCGAAAAATGACCTAACAGGCAAATACATGCTTTCAAGCATGACAACAGCTGGCGTAGTTATGAACTATGACGCTATACAACAAGCAGAAATCGAGATGACACTTGAAATCAACGGCGAGGAAGGCACTCTAATCGCTTATGGAACTTCAACTTCTGTCGAGCTTGATACATCTGCTAAAACTATGGTCTTACAAGGCATTGCTATGGACTATGTGATAGAGGGCGAAAACATAGTAGCTACAGGCGAAAACGCTGGATATGAAATGGCGTTTGTGTTCACAGCAGAGGGTAGTTCTATTTGGGACGATACTTCTGACGGAGGAGTAAATGCAACAGGTTTTATAGCACCAGGATACGGAACAGAGGAAACAGTACCTGTAGAAACACTTTCAAATCCGAGTGACTGGTATGGAATACTTACAATAAGCGATTATGTCGGTGAAAATGATATTTCAGGCGAATATGAAGCGTGGGGACACCTTGGCACAGACAACGGTACGCCGTTCTTTGAAGTATTCATAAACGGACATTATTACGATGAAAATTCAAGCACATTCCTCTCATTTTATATTGAGCAACACGATTATACTTTCTTCCCAATAGTTGATGATGAAGCATGGATATTGACGGCTCCCCTAAAAGAAGAAGACAATACATGGTTTACCCCATCACTTATGAACGGAATTTTAGTTGGCAGTTACGACTATGACTATAACGGCGAAACATTTACATTTGTGTATGAACTTGCACAAATAGCAGACAGTGGTACATCTCCACAAGGTGCAGACAGCGACACAACAGACACTACAGAAGCAACACCTGAGCCGACTGCTGAACCAACCCCAAAACCTGCTCCAGAGGCAACTCCAGAGCCAGCGACAACTGGTGCAAGCTTATCTATGGACGAATTAAGAGATGTATATTTAGCGTTCCAAGACTTAAGCATTGACGAAAAATTCTCGCTAACTTACGATGATGTTTTAACTCGCTTTTTCAACGGAGTCGAGGGTAACATAACAAATCAAGGCGACGACTTTGTGTCTTATCAATGGATTTCAACAGAGTCAGAGACCTCATTGCTAAATATCACCTTTAGAGAAAATGATGAAGGAGTTTTTGCATATAAATCTATGTCAATCAACAACATTGATTATGAGTAAGACATACATTGACCGACACGATAAATAAAGAAAAAAAGAGTAAACGGTCTGTCACATTAATGTAAAATGAACAATTAATTTGTAGGGTTGAGTCTTGACTCAACCGAAATAACGAAAGTTCTCGTTAATGTGACAACCCATTACACTTATTATTATAGTAACAGAAAGGAAATTATTATGGGATTATTTGATAAAAAATATTGCGACGTGTGTAGAGACAAAATCGGATTATTAGGAAATAGAAAACTAGAGGACGGAAACCTTTGCAAAGAATGCGCTGGTAAATTATCACCATTTTTTGATGACAGAAGAAATTCTACAGTTGACGAGATTAAAGAACAATTAGCATATCGTGAAGAAAACGAACAAAGTGTTAGAGATTTTAACCCAACAAAGGTTATAGGTGGAAGAAACTTAATTTGTATAGATGAAGACAACAAAGTGTGGCTGTTTTCACGCACAAGAAAATGGAAAGACAACAACCCTGACATCATAAAATTTTCGCAAGTAACAGGTTGTGATATTGACATTGACGAAAACAAGCGTGAAATTTATAAAGAAGGCGAACCTGGTAAAAGAGAGAGCTATAACCCTCCACGCTACAAATCAACTTTCGATTTTAACATCACAATCTACATTAACTCACCTTGGTTTGACGACATAAAATTCAAATTGAATGATGACACTATAGAGAAACGTTTTTCTCATGAATACAAAGAAGCAGAACGTGACGCAGAGGAGATTAAGAGCACTTTAATGGGGCTAAGACAACAAATCCGTGATGAAGTAGCCGAGGAAAATGCTCCAAAAGTAGCTATAAACTGCCCTAACTGTGGCGCGACAACAACTCCTGACACAAGTGGCTGTTGTGAGTTCTGTGGTGGACCTTGTTAAAAACAAGCGTGAAAAAGGTTGTAATTATTGTAGTGCTCGCAATCATAACTACCTTAACAATAGTTGTGGTAGTAACACTATATCAAATAGATGTTATTATGAGCGTTGGGACAACTGAAACGGTGAACAGAGATGATTACACCTTGATGTCTTTTGATATAAGTGAAAGTAGTGGAAATTCACTATCCACAGACGAAAGCAAGTCACAGTCTATGCACCTTAGTTTTGAAACAATTTATATTGAATTGCCAGAGACAGATGGCTATAAAAAAATAGAACTTGATGAAGAAAAGCGAGAAAATTTAGAAGCTGATTTACTTGCAATGATAGAAAAACACAACCTTAAAGAATGGAACGGTTTTGATGAACATTTGCAGGTTATGGACGAGGTCTATGGGTTTTCATTGAAAGTTACCTACAAAAATGGTGATGAAATTATAGCTAGTGGTGGATTTATTTTCCCTGATAACTATAGTAATGTTTTTGCCGACCTTAAAGAAGTTTTTATTAAATATTGCAATTAAAGTGTTAAGAAGCAAGTTTTTAGAGGCTGTCGCATTAAGGTAAAAATGAACAAAAAGTAGGGGAGGGTTTCCATGCCCTCCCCTAAAACAGGTG
>CAYJKT010000041.1:0-12159 GCA_964370775.1 uncultured Eubacteriales bacterium
AGTCAGCAGTTCTAAGCGCTGTATCTGCAAGTCCTTTTCTAGCACCACGAGAAGAAATAAAGTACTCTAAGATATTTAAGCCTTCACGATAGTTAGCTCTGATTGGGATTTCGATTGTTTTACCTGATGTATTCGCGATAAGACCACGCATACCAGCAAGCTGACGAATCTGGCTCATACTACCACGCGCACCAGAGTCAGCCATCATAAAGATTGGGTTGTACTGGTTAAGTCCTTTTTGTAGCGCAGATGTAACTTCATTTGTAGCTTTTTCCCATGTTTTAAGCACAGCGTCGTAACGCTCTTTATCAGAAAGCTCACCCATTTGGAAGTAGCTTGTAATTCTGTCGATATTTGCTTCTGCCTCTGCGATGATGTCTTTTTTAGACTCTGGAATTGTTGCATCAGAAACAGCAACTGTAATAGCACCGATTGTTGAGTATTTGTAACCTTGAGTTTTAACAGCGTCTAGAACTTCGGCAGCTTTCTCTGTTCCGTGAATTCTGATGCATCTTTCAATCATAGGTCCTAACTCTTTTTTACCAACTAGGAAGTCAATCTCAAATTTAAGAACATTTTCTTCAATAGTTCTATCTACATATCCTAAATCTTGTGGAATAGGTCCGTTGAATATCATACGACCAACTGTACAAGACACTAAGCCTGTGTATGTTCTGCCTTTGTACTCAACTGTACGTCTAACACGGATTTTTGAGTGTAGTGTAATATCTTTTGCATCATAAGCCATTAATGCTTCTTCTGCATCTTTAAATACTTTGCCCTCACCTTTTTCACCGTCTTTATCAAGTGTTAGGTAGTAAGAACCTAAGATCATATCCTGTGAAGGAACAGCAACAGGTCTACCATCAGATGGTTTTAGAAGGTTGTTTGCTGCAAGCATTAGGAACCTAGCCTCTGCTTGTGCTTCTGCTGATAACGGAATATGGATAGCCATTTGGTCGCCGTCGAAGTCAGCATTATAAGCTGTACAAACTAGTGGGTGAAGTTTAAGTGCTTTACCCTCAACAAGAACTGGTTCGAACGCTTGAATACCAAGTCTGTGAAGTGTAGGCGCACGGTTTAGTAAAACTGGGTGGTTTTTGATAACTATTTCTAAAGCATCCCAAACCTCTGGTTTTGATCTCTCAACTGCTTTTCTAGCAGCTTTAATGTTGCCAGCAGCTCCTGTCTCTACAAGTCTTTTCATAACAAATGGTTTGAAAAGCTCTAGAGCCATCTCTTTAGGCACACCACATTGGTACATTTTTAACTCAGGACCAACAACGATAACAGAACGACCAGAATAGTCAACACGTTTACCTAGTAGGTTTTGTCTGAACCGACCTTGTTTACCTTTCAGCATGTCTGAAAGTGATTTTAGAGGTCTGTTGTTAGGGCCTGTAACAGGTCTGCCACGTCTGCCGTTGTCGATAAGCGCATCAACAGCTTCTTGAAGCATACGTTTTTCGTTTCTAACGATAATGTCAGGCGCACCAAGCTCTAACAATCTTTTTAGACGGTTATTTCTGTTGATAACTCTTCTATATAAATCATTAAGGTCAGATGTTGCAAATCTACCACCGTCAAGCTGAACCATAGGACGGATATCTGGTGGGATAACAGGCACGCTGTCGATAATCATCCATTCAGGTCTGTTGCCAGATAATCTGAATGCTTCAACAACTTCTAGTCTTTTTAAAATTCTAACTCTTTTTTGACCAGTTGCATTTTCTAAATCTGCTTTAAGTTCGCCAGAAACCTTAACTACATCAATATCAGCTAGAAGTTTTTGGATAGCTTCGGCACCCATAGATGCTTGGAAGTCGTCCTCATATTTCTCTCTTAAATCTCTGTATTCTTTTTCAGATAATGTTTGCATTCTTGCAAGCTCACGAACATCACCTGGATCTGTAACCACGTATAGAGCAAAGTATAAAATTTTCTCTAAAACACGTGGTGATAAGTCTAGTATTAGACCCATTCTTGAAGGTATTCCTTTGAAATACCATATATGAGATACTGGGGCAGCAAGTTCAATATGCCCCATTCTCTCTCTTCTAACCTTTGCTCTTGTTACTTCAACGCCGCAACGGTCACAAACTTTGCCTTTATATCTAATTCTTTTGTATTTACCACAATGGCATTCCCAGTCCTTTTGAGGTCCAAAAATTCTTTCGCAGAACAAACCGTCTTTCTCTGGTTTTAGAGTTCTATAGTTAATTGTTTCTGGTTTTTTAACCTCTCCGAAAGACCAACTACGTACTTGCTCGGGAGATGCCAGACCAATTTTTATAGACTCAAATACATTAAATTCCATTAATTACTTCCTCCCATTAAAAAAAGTCTTCGTCTTCTGCTTGCTCTTCAAAAAATCCTTCATCGCTGTCAAAATCGTCAAATCCAAACTCGTCTTCTTCAACCTCTTCAACAGTGTAACCGTCTAGGTTATCTGCTACGTTGTCTTCTTCAAGTATCTCTGAATCGTCAACAATAACAATGTTCTCATCTTCTTCAAATGATTGTTTAAGGTCGATTTCCTCGTTGTTTTTATCAAGAACTTTCATGTCTAAACCAAGTGCTTGAAGCTCTTTAATAAGAACTTTAAATGACTCAGGTATACCAGGTTTTGGTATATTTTGACCTTTAACGATACTCTCATAAGTTTTAACACGACCAATAACGTCATCGGATTTAACTGTTAGTATCTCTTGTAGTGTGTAAGCTGCACCATAAGCCTCAAGCGCCCAAACTTCCATCTCACCAAAACGTTGTCCACCAAATTGAGCTTTACCACCCAATGGTTGTTGTGTAACAAGTGAGTAAGGACCTGTTGAACGAGCATGGATTTTATCATCAACCAAGTGGTGAAGTTTTAGGTAGTACATAAATCCAACAGTAACAGGATTATCAAAATATTCACCTGTTCTACCGTCACGAAGCATGAATTTACCGTTTTCACTCATACCAGCTTGTCTAAAGCATTCTCTAATGTCACTCTCGTGCGCACCATCAAATACTGGTGTCATAATGTTCCAGCCTAAAGCATTTGCAGCCATAGCTAAGTGAACTTCAAGTACCTGTCCGATGTTCATACGAGACGGAACGCCTAGTGGGTTAAGAACGATGTCAAGTGGAGTACCGTCTGGTAGGAAAGGCATTTCCTCCATAGGTAAAATTCTTGAAACAACACCCTTGTTACCATGACGACCAGCCATTTTATCACCAACGCTGATTTTTCTCTTTTGTGCTAGATAACATCTAACAACTTTGTTAACACCAGGGCTTAGTTCATCTTGGCTGTTCTCTCTTGTAAACACTTTAACGTCAACAACAACGCCGTATTCACCATGAGGAACTCTAAGTGATGTATCTCTAACTTCTCTAGCTTTTTCACCAAAGATAGCTCTTAAAAGTCTTTCTTCTGCTGTTAGCTCTGTCTCTCCTTTTGGAGTAACTTTACCAACTAATATGTCGCCACTTCTAACCTCGGCACCAACTCTGATAATACCTCTATCGTCTAAATCACGAAGTAAATCTTCGTTAACGTTTGGTATATCTCTTGTGATTTCCTCAGGTCCTAGTTTTGTGTCTCTAGCTTCCATTTCATATTCTTCAATATGAATAGAAGTATAAACGTCATCTCTAACGATTTTTTCGTTCAACAGAACAGCATCTTCGTAGTTATAACCTTCCCATGTCATAAAGCCGATTAGGGCATTTTTACCTAGGGAAATCTCACCATTTCTGATACCAGGGCCGTCAGCTATAACGTCGTTTTTCTCAACTCTTTCGCCAACGCTAACAATTGGAACTTGGTTAATACAAGTACTTTGGTTAGAACGTAAGAATTTAATGATTTTATAGTCGTCGATGTCGCCGTTATCAGCAGTTACTCTAACGTAATCTGCACTAACGCTTTTAACAACACCCGCACGTCTTGCAAGCACGCAAACACCGGAGTCAACACCTGCTTTGTACTCCATACCAGTACCTACGATAGGTGTTTGAGTTTTAAGTAGAGGAACAGCCTGCTTCTGCATGTTAGATCCCATAAGCGCACGGTTTGCGTCGTCGTTTTCAAGGAACGGAATCATCGCTGTAGCCACTGATACAACCATTCTAGGTGAAATATCCATGTAGTCTACTTTGTTTGTTGGAACTTCGATAAACTCACCTCTGTAACGAGTAATAACTTTACTGCTTACAAAAGAATTATCTTCGTTCAACGCTTCGTTAGCCTGAGCAACCATGTACTCATCTTCAACGTCAGCTGTCATATATAAAACTTCGCTAGAAATTTTACCTGTTTCTTTATCATATTTACGGAAAGGAGTCTCGATAAATCCGTACTTATTAATCTTAGCAAATGTAGCTAAGTAAGAGATAAGACCGATGTTTGGACCCTCTGGAGTCTCGATAGGACACATACGACCATAGTGTGTGTAGTGAACGTCACGAACCTCAAACGATGCTCTATCTCTTGAAAGACCACCAGGGCCAAGAGCAGACAAACGTCTTTTGTGTGTAAGTTCTGATAATGGGTTAGTTTGATCCATGAATTGTGACAATGGAGAAGAACCAAAGAACTCTTTAATTGCCGCAACAACTGGACGAATGTTTATCAAAGATTGTGGAGAAAGCTTCTCTTGATCTTGTGCTTGAAGTGTCATTCTCTCTCTGATAACTCTCTCTAGTCTTGAAAAACCTATTCTAAATTGGTTTTGTAACAACTCACCAACTGAACGAATTCTTCTGTTACCTAAGTGGTCGATATCATCTAATGTACCAAGACCTACAGCTAGGCAGTTCATGTAGTTGATTGTAGAGAAAATATCTTCAACTGTAATATAGTTAGGGATAAGTCTATCTCTGTTTTGTTTAAGTGCTCTTTTTAAAGAAGCTTCATCTTCGTTAGCTTCTAAAAGCTCTACTAAAACTTCGTGTTTAACTCTTTCGTTAATTCCACACTCAGCCTCAGCATCAAAGTTAACGTATTTAGCTATGTCAACCATACCGTTAGAGATAATTTTTGTCTCTTTACCGTTAACATCAACAAAAGCGTTTACAACACCAGCGTCGTCAATCTCTACTGCTAGTTCACGAGAAACCATTTGTCCCTCTTCAACCATTACTTCGCCTGTGTTAGGGTTAATGATTGGTCTTGTAACTACTTGTCCTGCTAAACGACCTGCTAAAGCAAGTTTTTTGTTGTATTTATATCTACCAACTCTAGACATATCATAACGTCTTGGGTCAAAGAATAAAGCATTGATATGAGCTTGCGCACTCTCAATTGTTGGAGGCTCACTAGGACGTAGCTTTTTGTAAACTTCAAACAAGCCTTCTTCAACATTTTTACAAGTATCTTTTTCTATTGTAGCAAGAATTCTATCATCCTCACCAAAATAGTCTAAAATTTGTGTATCTGTTCCTAAGCCTAAAGCACGAACAAACACAGTTATAGGAATCTTACGGTTTTTATCTATTCTTACATAGAAAACGTCATTTACATCGTTTTCATATTCAAGCCACGCACCACGGTTAGGAATAACAGTAGAGTAAAATAATTCTTTACCTGTTTTATCATATTCCATTTTATAGTATACGCCAGGGCTTCTAACTAACTGAGAAACAATAACACGCTCTGCACCATTGATAACAAAAGTACCACTGTCTGTCATTAAAGGGAAGTCTCCCATGAAAACTTCAGACTCTTTAATCTCGCCAGTCTCTTTGTTATGAAGACGTGCAACTGCTCTAAGAGGTGCTGCATAAGTTGCATCTCTTTCTTTACATTCTGTAACACTATAGTTAGGTTTTGTGTAATCTAATTTGTAATCAATAAAATCTAATTCAAGGTTACCTGCGAAATCAGTAATACCTGAAACATCTTTGAATACTTCCATTAGTCCCTCTTTTACGAACCACTGGTAAGAATTCTTTTGAACTTCAATCAGATTAGGCATGTCTAAAACTTCATCAATTTTAGAGAAACTCATTCGAGTAGTTTTGCCCAATTTTACCGGCTTTACATTAGCCATTGTAGCCATCACTCCATTCTAAGAAATAAAAAATTGTCTTAGCGACAACTTTTCTTCATAATAACCATAAGAACTGTCAATCGCTTTGAAATCAAACTGAATAAATAGGAAATTTTGACAAAATTTAATTTTTTACTTGCCTTTTACTTGGTATTATGATATACTAGCCAAAAGAGTAAAGAGCATATTTATCCATTTTGATACAGTATCTTATTATAACAAACTATAATCATTCTGTCAATGGGTATTTTGCGATTTTTTTGTTATTTTTTATCTATTTTGTGAGGTGGTAAAAATTAATACTAAACTGAAAACTATTTTATGTAGCCTACCAATGTTTTTTATCATGGTGGTGATTTTTTTATTTTCTGCACAAAATGGAGAAAATTCGTCTGATACAAGCTCAGGTTTTCTTGCTTTAATTCAGAACTCAAAATTTTTAAGTTTGTTCTTCCCTCCAATTTTTTCGGAAAACCAAAGTGCAAACATTCGTACTTTTGCCCATTTATATATCTTTATGATCCTAGGTTTTACCTCTGCCATAGCAGTTAGATTTTACATTATAAAAAGGTATACTATTATAAGGCATTTTATTTTGTCTTTAACTATATCTGTTTTATATGCGATAAGTGACGAAATTCATCAATATTTTGTGCCAGACAGAGCCATGCAGATATATGATGTTATGATAGACAGTATCGGCATTATTATCGGAATTATAGCTTATTTTGTGGTTTATTATTTAATAAGTTATATTAAATATAAATTTCAACTAAAAAAACAAATATGAATAGTCGTTGTATTAATAAAATATTATTACTACCTCTTGATAATGTGAAACGTTTATGGTATTATTGCTTTAAATCTATTACGGAATTCACAAGTTATATAGTTAGACGCAAATAATCGATTATAACTATATGTATCAGAAAGGGTGTTAAAACAAATGGAGACGAGTACAGCTACAAAACGTGCTAGAAGTTACGCAAAGCTTAACAATGAATGGTATTGTCAATTTAAGAAGAGCCATGTTAATGGAATAGGATTTGAAGAAGGTGTTCACCGTAGAGACCCAAGTAGTGTAATTGAGTTTGACGGCGAATATTATGTTTATTACACAAAATCTGTAGGCGATTTTGATTATCACGCTAGAGATAAATATGATAAAAAATATCAATGGGATTATGCAGATATTTATTACGCTACTTCTAAAGATGGAGTTAATTGGAGCGAAAAAGGAATAGCCGTGGCTAGAGGAGAAAAGGGAAGCTATGATGAAAGAACAGTATGCACTCCTGATATAACCGTGTATAACGGGAAATATTACTTATTTTATCAATGTATTGAATTAGATGGCGAATATATTGGAACTCATGAAAAGTTAGCCATGGCTGTATCAGACACACCAAATGGACCATTTATAAAATCCAAGCAGCCTATCTTAGAACGAAAAGAAGATGGTTTTTGGTTTGAAAATTCTGTAGAAGATAAAAACACATATAATGATTGTGAATTTGAGGGTACTGTGCACGACCCTATGCTTTTTGAATTTAACAACAAATTTTATTTATATTACAAATGTTTAATTCAAAAAGACCGAACATCGTTGCAATCAATCAACAAATCTCAAGGAGGTCGTATAGGTGTAGCAATTGCAGATAATATCGAAGGACCCTATACACCATGCGAACTAAACCCTATTACAAACAGTGGGCACGAAACATTATTTTGGGAGTATGATGGTGGAATAGCGACTTTGTTGATCCACGATGGCCCAGAAAAAAACACTATCCAATATTCGAAAGATGGTATTAATTTTGAAATTATGTCCGTTATATCCGACCCACCTCCTGCAGCTGGTGCATTTAGAACAAAAAACAAGGATGAAAGCCCACTAAAAGGAATTGAGTGGGGCTTATATCATCCTACTTATGACAGTTCTATTCGCTGGGATTACATTGCAAGGTTTGACAAATATTAAAATTTAAACCTAATACGGAATTTTAATAGCTTTTACAGGACAATTTATGTAGCAATCTCCACATTCGTCACATCTATATTTATCTATGGCATACACGTTTTCTTCTTCTGCAATCGCTTTAAAAGAGCACTTCACCTTACATAGCCCACAGCTTATGCACTCGTCTTTATCTATAACCAAACCTCTATATTTTTTCTCGGCTCCGTTATATGAAAAATAAATACGCTCTAGCTTGTGGTCACGTTTTTCAAGCTCGAAATCGTAATCAAAAACATCACCTCTTGCAGATGTTATGCAAAAAACAACCATAGCATTGTATTTTTCTTGGTCTTTTATACACACGTCAAACATCGGATTATTCTTCGCTTTTATATCTTCTATTGACACTTCTTTTGCAGTGCCTGTCATACGCATAGCATAGCCACCCTCGAAAATCGGCATACCGTTTTCGTCATGGTGAACCTCAGTGCTTGCATTTAACCCACATAGAGAAATTTTACCGTTATTTTTAAGGTGTTTGTAAAATGCTTTGGTGTACATTGTCATAAAATATATGCCGTCATCATCGAATGCTCTTAAATGTGCAATTCTTGACTCTGGGTATCCGTCTTCATCTACTGTAGTAAATGACAAACAGCCTATTTTGTCAAAGTGTTCGTATATTTCTTTAATCTTCATAACTAATTCCTTTCTCGTTGTAACCAAGTTTGTTACTACTATTATACCATAGTTTATGAATATATCAAGAATTTATTTTAAGTTCACAATTACACTAAGCATATCATTTTTATACTCTGCTCTAATCTCGCCACCCATGTACTCCACCAAAGTTTTTGATATCGCAAGCCCTAAACCTGTGCCTTTTGTCGCACTGTTTACAGAATAAAACCTGTCGAACAGCCTGCCCACTTGCACTTGGTTTAATTGTTTGGACGTATTCGCAAAAATTATCTCTCCGTTGTCTTTCGCTGTGATATACAAATCTCCGTCGCTATACCTACAAGCATTGCTGATAATATTGCTAAACACTCGGTTTAACGCAGTTTTATCAGCATATTTTATTATGATTTTCTTTGTAATATCTATCTTTGGTTCTATTTCTTTTTTAACTAATTCTGTGTAAAAAGACGCTATACATTCCTCTAAAATATTGTTAACATTCAACTTTTCTAGCTTTATATTTTCTTCGGTAGACATAATAACAGAATAACTGAACATCTCCTCGGTCAGCACTTTTAAAGTATCTGCTCTGTTTTTAATAAACGATATATACCTATCTACATTTTCGGATTTTTCTTCGCTCTCTAGCAAATCTAAATAACCTAAAACTGCTGTTAGAGGTGTTCGCAAATCGTGTGCTATATTGGTTATTGCATCTTTTGTCTCTTTGTCTCCGTTAACAAATTTTAAGCGTTGTTCCCTTAACAAATTCAGTTCTTTGTTTAACTCATTTGCAAGTTTTTGCACGTCTTTATCTCTTGAAGACACGGAAATCAAGACATTCGTATCCTCTACTAAATGTCTTGATACTCCCCTGTGAATATCGCTTATACTTTTTTTAATGTAATATATTTTAACTGATAACGCTATGATTGCAACAAACATTATCGCTAGCAATATCCACAGGGTCATTATTCCACCACCATTATTTTAATTGTTTTTTGTTAAATTTGTATATACCAACCATTGTTATAACAACTGTGTTTACTACTGAAAAAACTAGCATTATAATAGGTTCTGTTACTTGTATCCATGCAAGTTTTAATGCATGTCCTGTAGGTAAAATCAACAAGATAAATTCATAAACATCACGTATACTTCCACTTAAGTATGCAGGGTTTGGCACTGCTCCGTCCATAACTATTGCATCATCTACCAAAATATAATTCGCTAGCAACTCAGGTGCGTTTAGTGCATTATCAAAAAACGCTGCTGTCATAATCAACAAAATATACACAGTCGCAGTGATTAACAAAATAAATGTTCTGCTTGCGCAAACCATTGCAACCAAAGTGTCGATAGCACAAAAAACTGCAACCATTCCAATTGTTACTGCGATATATATTAAGACTTCCGTACCAGAAATTTCAAAGCTATAACCAAATATAGGTATATATATCAAGCCTACAATCAAGCTAATTCCAGTAATAACCATACCCACAAAAAATGTAGTTATAAAGTTTGCAAGATATATATTTGTTCTACTGTGTCCTATGATTATTTTGTTTCTAAGAGTTCCGTCGTTATAATCGCTACCAATAAAAAGGCTTGAAAAAACTAGGATAAAAAAGTTAATCATTGGAGTGAAGTTAAAATATTCTTCTTGATAAATAAAGAATTCAGTTATGTTCGCAGGGTCAAAATTCGGTGGGATAAATCGTACAACCGAATATAGAAACATACCTATTACCAAAATATAAAAAATTTTATCCTTTGATAATCTTGTGAAGTTTGCAGATAACAATTTACTCATCGCTTCCACCTCCAACAAGATTAATATAATAGCTCTCTAGTCCTTCATCTTTTTCAGATATACCTAAGATTTCACATTTCTCGTTAGCTAGTGCAAGCGTTAGATTAGTTATGCTAACTTTCTCATATATCTCGGCTGAGTTATGCGATAAAATCTTATATTCAACACCCATTTTATCTAAAACTAAAGCTAGTGATTTTGTGCTTGTTACCTCGATTTTTGTACTTTTTTTGCAAGCTTTTTCTAACTCATCTGCACTAATCTCCTTAACTATTTCACCTTTGTCAATAAAGCCAAAATGAGTGGCAAGCCTTGCTAGTTCCTCTAAAATATGGCTGGATATTAGCACTGTTATGTTGCGCTCTCTGTTAAGTTTTAAGATAAGCTCTCGCATCTCAACGATACCTTGTGGATCTAGCCCGTTTATCGGTTCATCTAATACCAAAAAGTCTGGGTTTCCAACTAGTGCAATTGCTATACCTAGCCTTTGTTTCATACCTAATGAAAAGTTTTTTACTTTTTTTATACCTGCATTTTCTAATCCTACAAGTTTTAGCAAAGCATTTATATTGTCGAATGACGGCAAACCTATTAGTATGCATTGTTGTTCTAGGTTTTCTCTTGCAGTCATGTCTAAATATATAGACGGTGTCTCTACAACTGCGCCCATTCTTTGCCTTACAGCACCGATGTTTTTTCTGGTATTTTTCACACCATACAAGCTATATTCACCTGAACTCGGTGTTTGCAAGCCACATATAAGTCTAATTAATGTGGTTTTACCTGCTCCATTTTTGCCAACAAAGCCGTAAATCGACCCTTTCGGCACTCTCATGTTAACTCTGTTCAACGCTTTAAATTTTTTGTAATCTTTGCTTAAAGCGTTAGTCGTTAGTACGTATTCCATAATTTTCCTCCTTTTGCATGTTGTTCATGCTTGCTGTAATAGAATAATAACAGCTAAGAGTAAAGAAAGCAGTTAAGAAAAGCGTAAAGAAATAGTTAAGATTTCAACTTAAAACCTATCCCCCACACAGCCTCTATATATTCTTTATCATTATACGCTCTAAGTTTTTTTCTTAAATTGCTAACATGAATTTTAAGAGAACTCTCCGTACAATCAGGTGTATCCATGCTGATATTGTCAAGCATTGCAGATTTTGTAACCACTATATTGCAGTTGCTAACAAGCAGTTTTAATATAGCATATTCGGTTCTAGTAAGCTTAACTTCGTTTTCTAAAACACACACTTTTTGACTATCAGTATCTATCTTTATGTCGTCAAATTCTAACATTTTGCTTGCAACTACCTGTTTGTTTCTTAAATGAACTGAAATTCTTGCAAGCAATTCAGCAGTGTTAAACGGCTTAGTCACATAATCAACTGCGCCACCAAAAAGCAAGTTAACTTTATTTTCCATATCTATTTTTGCGCTAACTATGATAACAGGAGTATTTGATATTTTAGGCAAAACCTCTTCTCCATTAAGCCCAGGTAGCATTAAATCAAGCAGTACAAGGTCGATTTTTTGGCTATCATACACAAGCAGAGCCTCAGTTCCTGAATACGCTCGCAAAACTTCATACCCGTTTTTCACAAGCAGTTCTTCTAGCATATTTCCGATATACATATCGTCATCTACAATCAATATCTTTTTTATCC
>CAYJKT010000041.1:12259-20601 GCA_964370775.1 uncultured Eubacteriales bacterium
TTTCAATTCATATTTTTTTCTTATATCAGTTAATAACATATATCTTTGATTAATTATTGTTACAATTATTGGATATATAATTTATTGCTAAATTATGAACGACGTGATATAATAATAAAAACGAACCCATAAAGGAGAACACTATGCAAAGAAAAATAATAAAAATTGATGAAGAAAGCTGTGTAGGCTGTGGTCTATGTGCCAAAACTTGCAAACAAAGTGCTATTGAAATGGTTAACGGCAAAGCCAAGGTTACACGTGACGATTACTGCGACGGTATCGGTAATTGCTTGCCTGTATGTCCTGTTAATGCTATCTCTTTTTCTGACGAAGATATAAAAGAAAAACCTATCTCTCATAGAGCCTGTCCTGGTTCTATGGCTGTCGAGCTACCTAATAATAATGTGACTACTAGCTCACTGGGAGCAAAATCTGCTTTAAGACAATGGCCTGTGCAAATCAAGCTTGTTCCTGTGACTGCACCGTATTTTAACGGAGCAGATTTACTGATAGCAGCTGATTGCTCTGCATTCTCTTACGCTAATTTTCATTCAGATTTCATGCAAAACAAAGTTACTATTATAGGTTGCCCTAAGCTTGACGAGGGAGATTATACCGACAAACTAACCGAGATAATCACTAAAAATAACCTAAAGAGCATTACTGTTGTTAGAATGGAAGTTCCGTGCTGTGGTGGTATTGAACGTGCCACGCTTAATGCGATTTCAAACAGTGGAAAATTTGTCCCACATAATATTGTTACCATTTCAACTGGTGGTAATGTTTTATAACAAAAAGGTCTGTGACACGTAAAAATGTCGCAGACCTTTAATTTTATTCAGCTGTATTTCTCTCTATAAATTCTTTAACTGACTCATATAATTTGTCAATCTCTGAATCTTTAGAAGTTCCGATATATACATCATTTAAGTAAACAACATATCTATCTTCTTGCTCTGTGCTATGGTAGTAAGACACCACATCAGAACCACCCTCGTAGTAATTTGTTGTAAACACTGCTGTTGGTTCTTCTTCGTGTGCTAATTGCTCAAGGCTGATAGCAGACATGCTGATAATCTCGCCATATATAGTTGTGATATTGTCAGAATACTCTATCTCTTTGCCATTCATTGTTCCTGAATAGCTGTAACCTACCTCAGTTTCAGTTGATTTCTCTTCATCAACTTCACGGCTCATATCTATCTCTAAAGTAGTGTCGAATATTTGCATAGAGAAGTCATCTGAATCCATGATAGCAGGTAGATATAACAAGTAGCTTCTAACGTCCATTGGCTCTAGGTTAGCCCATGGCTCTACTGTCTCTGGTGTTACATAGTAAATAACATCAGTGTTACCGTCAGCTATTAAATATACAACTCCATTTTTTTGCTCTGTTATAGCTAGGCTATGATCATTCTCATCAATTGTATAAGTAATTGTTGCATACGGAACATCTAATCCATATTCTACTAAATCTTCCTCAGTTGCGCGAATTTTCTCAATTCCTGTTGCTTCAAATGTTGTAAGTGCTGCAAGTAAGTTTTCTATAATAGTAAAACTTGTGCTTGCTTGCACTGGGTATGTCATCATATATACATTGTCAATATTCTCAAATGTTAGCTTAACATCGTCAGATGGTCTCTCGTAAGTGAAAGTTTGGAACCTATTAACTGCACCATTACCATCTAAGTAGTCGATAGGGTATGATGTGTAAGAGTAAGGAGTTAGGTTTTCTTCAGCAGAGTTCAGCAAAATATCGCCAATATCTGCAATGTGAACTTGTCCGTCAAAGTTCATGTATCTACCAGCTGTGTTAGCACCTGTAATTCCTACATCAAAACTTTGGCTTGTTCCGTCATCATAATTAAGCTTAATAGTTACTGTTTCATCACCTGTTAAGCCATAAGTTGCCAAATCCTCTACCTCGCCTAAATCTTTTGAAGAAGTAAGCGACATAAGGTTACGCAAGTTTGTGCTTAATGATGTACTGTCTACTTCGTAATCTTCATAGCCCTCATAAGCATAAGTATATATAGTTCCGTCACCGTATTTATCTGTTTGAACAAGAATAGAAGTTCCTGTATTATCTGTTATCTCAACAGTTTCAATATCAGCTTCTTCTTTTTCTATCAATTTAACTGTTTCTTCTGTAGACACTGAAGACTCAGTTTCTAGTGGCTCTGGTTGAGGTTCTGTTAAAAACAGAAGTGCCACACCACCACCAAGCACTAAGATAACAGCTAAACATATTAATATATATTTTTTTGTGTTTTTCATGTTTTTCTCCATTCTGGTGAGATTTTTATTGTGTTAAAGGGCAACCTTAGTCGCCCTTTTATACGTGATTATAAGTGTCTTCTTCTAAAGAAGATTACTAAACCAATGATTAAAATAACTGCTGGTACACCAATTGTGAATGTATATATACCCAACGCTTGGATAGTAGCATAATCAGTTGTGATATCAACTAAATTAGTATCTGTAGCTGGGATATACAAACTATTGCTATAATCGCTTGTATCTGTCATCATTTGTAGCAAATCTATAGTGTATTCTGCGTTTGCAAAACCTGTGTTTGTGAAGAAGTCAGAGAAATAAGTTGCAACGCCTGACATAACAACAACATTAGTATACACTGTTCCGTCATCTGTGTTGATTAATCTTTGACCTAATACACCCATAGTTTGTACGCCAGTTTCTGGGTTTTCTAAAACTGTTTGGTCTTGTGAAACATAAGCTGTGTCAGCTGACTCTATCAATGAATATGTTCCAACATCATCGTTATAAGTAAACAATATCTCTAGTGGAGAACCACCAGCTGTTAGCATATATGGATATGTGTTTTCAGAAAAGCCTTCGTATACTGAGTTAGGGAAGATTAACGCTTGGCTACCCATATACATTTTAGACTCATCACTCTCTAAAACCATACCTGAATTTACATCAATACCCCACTCGTTTAAGAACTTGTTAAAGTTTGGTAGATTAGGTTGAGTTGGATCTGCAATGTAAAACAATGAGATGTTTTGTGTTTGGTTTGATAAATACTCTTCTATAGTCTCAATCTCACCAACAGAGTAATCTGTAGTTGGAGCAGTAAGCATTAGAACGTCTGTTCCCTCTGGAATTGGGTCTGTGATAATATTAAATTCTACAACATCAAAGCCGTTGTCTTTTAAAACTTCATCCATACCAGCTCTTGAAGCTGAGTCTAAAATTTCGTCATGTCCTGTTCCTACTGCAATTAGAGGAACGTTATCTAAGTTAGTAACATGCAAAGCATTAGCTAAAGCGCCGTCAGCCATTGTTGCATATTTATAGCTACCGTCAGTTTGGTTCTGCATAACTTGAACTAAATCAGCATCTGTTAATACTTTGTGTCTGTCTTCTGTTCTAACTAAAATATAACCAATTTGTAGGTTTTCGTTAGAATACTCAGACATAAGCTCTGGGTTAACGTCTGGGTCAACAAAGCTCACGCTTATGTTAGAGTTCATCTCTTGCATTCTTAAAGCTAAGTTTGCAACTTGGCTAGAACGGAAAATCTCTGCTGTGTAAATTTGGTCGCCCATTACTGCTTCTTCGCTACCGATAAAGATAATCTCAGTAGGTTTTGTTACGCCCTCGGCTACCTCAATACTGTCCTCTGACAATGTGTTAAGCCCTTGAGCAGTTAAGTCTAAGTTCATAGACGGAAATCTATCTGTTAAGATAGTAAACAATATGTTGATGATGATAACAACCACAATAAACACTGCTGTAAACGCTGTTGCTATAGCACCTTGTTTCATTTTATTTGACTTTAAAAATTTCATCATTTACCCTCCAATTAATTCCAACGACGGCTCTCTACGCGTCTTGCTGTTAAGAAAACAAATATAGCAACAACACTTATAAAGAACACTGTTGAACTCACGTCGAACACACCTTGAACGAATGTGTCGTATCTTACTGTAAATGATAACCATGTGATAAGTAATGTAACCACTTCATTTGGTGATGAACCTACAAAGTTTGCAGAGAAAAGAATTATCATAGAAACTGCAAATGTAGCAACAGCAGCGATAATTTGGCTTTCTGTTAAACTAGAGATAAACACACCTATAGAAATCATAGCTGCACCATATAAAACTGTAGCTATGTAGTTACCCATAATCTCGCCCCATGGAGGCTCTGAGAAGCTTTCCATAGCAACTGCTGGTGCTAAACCACCGATAGTTGTAGCGATTAGGTATACACCTAAACATGCAAAAAATTTACCTAAAACAATGCCTGTAACTCCAACTGGAGCAGTTAGCAAAGCTTGGTCTGTTTTGTTCTTTTTATCTTCTGATAAACTTCTCATAGTGATAATCGGAATAATCATCATGTTAAACATAAACATAGAGTCAAACACGATAGACGGAATATAAGCTGATGAACCGTAAAGCATTACTTGGAAGTACATTAAGCCGTATAATGCAACTAGAACTGCCACACATACATACCCAACTGGGGAAGAAAAGTAAGATTTTAACTCTCTTTTAAATACCGCACCCATTATTCATTCTCCTCCTCTTCGTCGTTATCTTCGATTTCATCTTCGTTTTCATCGTCGATATCGTCTTCACTATTAATATATTTAGTAGTATTATCTGTACTTGTAAGTTGTAAGAATACATCTTCAAGAGTAAGGTCTGTATTTTTAAGCGCTAGTAAAGGCCAACCATTTCTTGTTAGCAATGCAAACAGGTTACGTCTAACATCTGTGCCTTCTTTAGCTTCAATAACTATCTCATAAACACCAGGCTCTTTTTCGCCATAGCTGAATACATCAACAACATTGTCAATGCCTCTAATTGCATGAAGAATATCGCTCTCTCTGCCTTCAATTCTAGCAATTAGTCTGTGTTCGCTAGATAAATCATGTGCTAGTTTATCTGTGCTACCGTCAGCAACAAGTTCACCTTTATTAATGATTAGTACTCTTTCGCAAACAGCTTGAACTTCTGACAAAATATGTGAACTTAAAATAACAGTGTGTCCCTCACCAAGCTTTTTAATAAGATTTCTAATCTCGATAATTTGTTTAGGGTCAAGACCTACAGTAGGTTCGTCCAAAATAAGTACAGGAGGATTGCCGATTAAAGCTTGAGCGATACCAACTCTTTGTTTGTAACCTTTAGATAAGTTACCAATAAGTCTGTCGTAAACCTCTGTGATTTTTGTAACTGCGCAAATCTCTTTAAGATGATCTTCTTTAGGTTGTTTTGCTTTTTTAAGGTCATACATAAAGTTTAGGTACTCTCTAACTGTCATATCCATGTAAAGAGGAGGTAACTCTGGTAAGTAACCGATTAACTTTTTAACAGCATTAGGTTCTTCTAATGTGTTTTTACCCATAACACTAACTGAACCCTCGCTAGTACCTAGGTAGCCTGTGATTATGTTCATAGTTGTAGATTTACCTGCACCATTTGGGCCCAAAAAGCCAACAATTGTGCCTTCTTCAACAGTAAAGCTAACATTGTTTAGCGCTAAGTTATTGCCATAACGTTTTGTAAGGTTTTTAACCTCTATCATTTTTGCCACTGCCTTTCATTTTTACACTCATATTTTCCCATTTTAACTCATATTGCTATTTTTTGCAATAGTTTTTAAATAATTTTACTTAAAACTGGCAATATGCACAGTCTTTTGCACATGTAAGTGTAGTATATCAATGTGATAATTTTGTGAAAAATAAATGATTAATGTATGTAACGTTTAAAAGTGTATAAACAGTGCTTGTATTTTTGTTAATTATACACGATTTTCTTTAACGCTTTATTTCAGTAAAAAGTTTTTCTTGATTTATTTGCAGTTTCGTTATAAAATAGATGATATAACTTTTGAAAGGAATTGATGATATGGCACAGATTTCAGCATTTAAAGGTGTTAGATATAACACAGAAAAAGCAGGTAAAATAGAGACCTTAGTGTGTCCACCGTATGACATAATCAGCGAAAAGCAAAGGCAAGACCTTTTGAATACAAACCCGTATAATATGATAAGATTAGAGCTACCAAAAGGCGATAATCCGTATCAAGATGCTTCAAGTATTTTAAACGAATGGCTAGAGGAAGAAATTCTTGTTAGAGACATGGACGAAGCTATTTATATATATGAAGAAGAATTTTTAGAGAAAGTCGACACTGGCAAGCAAAATAGCCTAAAAGGTATAATTTGCACTGTTAAGGTAGAGGATTTCTCAGCAGGAGTTGTGCTTCCACATGAACAAACTCTTTCTAAAGCTAAAGAAGATAGACTTAATCTTATGAAAACTTGTGCGTCTAACTTTAGCCAAATTTACTCACTTTACATAGACGAAAAACACTCTACTTTGAGCGTGATTGATAATATATCTGCGACAACAAAACCTCGTTATGAGTTTAGCGACGGACTTGTTACTCACAGACTTTGGGTGATTAACGACAAGGTAACTATCGATACTCTATTGACACAATTCGCAGCTAGAAAATTATATATCGCAGACGGTCACCACAGATACGAAACAGCGATTAATTACAGAAATTATTGCAGAGAAAACAACATAACTAACCCAAACAGCGAGTATGTTATGATGATGCTTGTAGACATGGCACACCCTGGGCTTGTTGTTTTTCCTACTCACAGACTTATTAAAGGAGTGGAAAAGTTTAACGAGAGCGAAGTTTTAGCTAAGTGTGAGGAATACTTTACTGTAGAAACAAAAAGTGACATCAACACAGCAAAAGACGTGCTTGAAAATCTGTATAATGCAGGTAAAAAAGCTTTCTGTTATTACAACGGTGGCGATAATTGGACTTTGCTTACACTAAAAAGCTTGGATATTATGAACGAGATTTTAGACGGATGCTCAGAAGCGTATAAACAGCTTGATGTTAACGTATTGCACCTTTTGGTTTTAGAAAAACTATTCGGAATTGACAAAGAAAACATGGCTAATCAAAAAAATCTAACTTACACACGTTCTTTTGATGAAGCAGTTGAGAGCGCACAAAGTGGCGAAAGTCAGTGCGTGTTTATCATTAACCCTACAAGAGTAGGCGAGATTGGCGAGGTTGCAGCTAACGGAGAAAAAATGCCTCAAAAATCTACATATTTCTACCCAAAACTAACAACTGGTTTAGTTTTGAACAAATTTTGATATGAAAAACAACACTATAGGGCTTTACTTGCACATACCTTTTTGTGCGAGCAAATGCCCTTATTGCGACTTCTATTCGCTTCCATATAATTCTGAATTAGCAGATAAATATATCGAAGAGCTTTCAAGGCGTATCCGTTTGTCGCCTTATACTTTTGACACTGTGTATTTTGGTGGAGGCACTCCATCTTTGTTAAAAGCGAATCAGCTAGACAAAATACTATCAAGCATCAGCATGACAAAAAACTGTGAAATCACTATGGAAGCCAACCCAAATAGTGCTTTTTTGAACTCTGATACTGCCTGTGGAGTAAACCGCCTTAGCCTAGGTATGCAATCTGCAAATGAAGACGAGCTAAAGTTTTTAGGCAGAAAGCATACTAATAAAGATGTTGTTAGAGCTGTCGAAAAAGCTAGAACTTTGGGGATTGATAACATCAGCTTAGATTTAATCGTCGGTCTACCTAATATGACCACTAAATCCATACAAAACTCAATTGATTTTTGTGCTAGTTTAGAAGTAAACCATGTAAGCTCTTATATCTTAAAGGTCGAACACGGCACACCTTTTGATAAAATGAGCCTAACTTTGCCAGATGACGACAATGTTAGCGAACAATATTTATACATGGCACACGCACTGGAAAACAAGGAATATAACCAGTATGAGATTAGCAATTTTAGCAAAGACAGCTATCAAAGCCGACACAACCTAAAATATTGGAACTGTGAAGAATACCTAGGTTTAGGAGCTTCTGCACATTCTTTTATAGACGGAAAACGCATGTTTTTCCCTCGTGATATACACAGCTTTATAGACGGAGCAAAAGCAGAATTTGACGATTACGGCGGAGATTTCAACGAGTTTGTAATGCTTAAACTTAGGCTTACCGAGGGTATTTTTAGACAGGAATGTGATTTTTATGATAAAACATTTTTTGATAAACTTGTGAAAAAGACTAATAAGATACCTGATAATTTGATTAAGGTAACTGATAATAATATTACATTAACCAAGGAGGGCTTTTTGCTTTCTAATAATATTATTTTTACTTTAATCGACTTAGATTAATTCTTTAGGGAAAACTATTTTCAGCTACAAAGAAACCAACTGACACTTTGATGTGACCCCCAAAAGTTAGACTTGATAGTGTAGTGACTGATGTTACTACA
>CAYJKT010000042.1:0-14554 GCA_964370775.1 uncultured Eubacteriales bacterium
AAAAAAGTTGGTAACCTAAGATTACCAAATTTTTTTAACATTTTTCGCCTAAGTCATATAAATAATTACCATTATGGAGCCTAGCACTACTGTCAGAGTAGCCATATTCATTATCGAAACCAAATTTTTTAGAAACATCAAATGTGAATTCACCAGTATCTGTATCATTTGTTGTAAACTTAATCAGAATTAATTTATCATAGTATGCTCGTCTATCATTTTCGTCTATAAAACCATCTTCAACAAGTTCGTCGTAAGTCCTACTGTTTACAAATATATTTTCTTTATATAAATCATTTAACAATATGTATTCCACTGCCATTTTTTCAGTTTGTGTTAAATTAGACACCTCTGAAAGGTCAACTGAGACTGTATCATGGTCAGGATTATCGTCATTTATTCTATAAATATCATGAAAAAGGTCAACGTACAAACCAACTAAATCAGTTTGATTTTCTACTAATTCAATTTTAGTTACACTGTCAGGTGAAGCAGGATAAATCTCTCTAGTGTAGCCACTGTAATGAATTTCTACTACACTCCCCTCTGATATATCTTCACTAAGCACTATGTTTTCTGTACTTATGCCATATAACTCGTTATGTTTATCATCAATACCAGCTACAAGCATCGAGCTGTCATATATTTGAACAACTTTACCTAATATAATTTCGTTTTGTACTATATCCTCATTAGCAGTACAAGCGCACATTAAACACAAAATTGCTGACATCATGGTAAGTATTATTTTTTTCATATAACAGCCTCCAAAACTTACTATCTTTTAGTATATTATACTACTAAATTATACAAATTTCAACATAATTTTTAGATGAATGCAGAAAAAAACTTTACCTTTAAAGGTAAAGCTTTTAAAAATCTCAAATTATGAGCAAAGTAGCTCGCAGTTTGCACCTTGAGGAATTTCGCCATTTTCATCTGTTAGACCTGTAGTTGAGAAGATTTGACCATAAACGCCGTCACCCTCAAAACCTGGTTTAATTGAGTTTTGTGTTTGATTTAATTCTAGCTCAGAAATGCTAGCTGATAACCATAATTTTTTCATAATAATATACTCCTACCTTACTAAATAATTGTTTCGAATTAAGATTCGTATGCTTCGTAAGTCTCATCACAGTTTTCTACATAAGTACCATCTACTGTTGTACCTTGTAAAATATTGTAGTTTACATCTTGTGTTGTTAATGTTTCTACCTCTGGTGATTTCCATGTTTTGTTCATAATTATGAACCTCCTTAAATATTTGTTTAATTGACTATGTATGCATTATATCAAGACATCTACATAAAATCAAGTTTTCTAACAAAAGTGTTAGATAATATTTAATTAAGTTATAAAGTTTGATTGTTTTTGTAATATTCGTGCAAACAAATTAACAAACTATGAACTATTCAGCGTTACGAGCTATAAATTTCGATACAACAGATATTATGCCTAAGCTTCTTATTTCCATGTCTGATGTATCATCACATAAGCCATTATAATACTTTGTTAACAATTTGTCAATACTTTTTTCATTAAAAATTTCATTTATATATGATTGTTCACAATTCGATTTGATTTCAGGATATAAATCACTCCATTTATTAGCTACTCTATCGAGAGAATCAGAACTTTGCATTCCTCGTGGTGCATTTTCAGGTAAAAATGACTTTGGTAATAAATCACTGCAATAGTGCCTAACAAGCCTTCTTGTCTCTGCTTTCTCATTAACAAAGCATTTTAATGGTATTGATGCACAAAATTCGTATATTCTAATATCACGTGTAGGGTCTCTAGGGATTATACCATTCTTAAGAGATAAGCCAGTCTCTGCATCCCCAATATGAGCAAATGCAGTAGTGCCTGCTGCAAGTCTTCTTATATCTTTGTATGTTATATTTTCAAACATCTCCCCTGTTTCTGCTTTTAATCTTTCGTCTTTGCTTGTAATACCTAATTTTTTTGCTGTCTCTACATTTACAATATTATCTTCAAACAAATCTTCTTTTACTTCTTCTTTTTTAAATAGACCTTTTATTAAAGCTTTAAACGCAGCTTTTCTGCTGAAATTTTTATTCTTACAATAGTTATTAGTTAACTTAAATAATTTAATGTAACTGCGTTTAGTAAGAAGTAAACTTTGCAAGTCGTTAAATTGCCCCCAAGAAACACTTCCGTTGCCTGATTGCCCGCTTAACAAAATCTTACAACCATCTTCACCAGCAGTTTTATACATGTGAAATAACCAGTCTACATTTGTAACTGATTTATATGGTGACTCATAACAGCTTAAAATTTCATCTATATTAGAAAAACCGTCTCTCTCTGGTGATGAAATATAATGAGGCTTAACATTAGGGTACATATCGCAAAACAAAGCTACATTATCTTTCTCGTTTGTTACGTAAAATCTTTTATTACGGTTATTAACGTATCCGTCAATAGGAATATGCGTGTAACCATTAAGCGATTTACCTTGCTTCTTTAAATCGATAGCTGCAAGAGCACCTACTGTTGTAGAGTCAAATCCACCAGATAATAGTATAGCAGGGTCGCCGTTAACGCCGTCTAATATTTGTGTTACGCAAGTGTTATAGATTTCTCTGAACTTCTCTCTGTATTCTGCGTCAGAGCTTAACTTTAGTGGTTTAATGTCATCGAAATCCCAGTACTTGATTTTTTCTTTATTGTTTGCGGTAAATTTATAATAATGATTACCCTCTACCCTATTTACATTTTCAAAAACAGTATTCTCTGGGTTTGTTAAAATAGCTAAAGATTTCATGCTAGCAAACAAAATAAGCCAATCTTTGCTGAGTTTTCTTTCTTTAACTGCTCTAAGCATAGATTCAATTCTTGTAGAAAAATACAATTTGCTACCAACACGCATATAAAATAAAGCACGTGTCGCAACATGGTCACCACCAATATACAGGTCTTTGCTGTTATAATTATATGCTGCATAACTATAACTACCATATATTTTACGAGCCATCTCTGCACCCCATTTTTTGTACGCTGCAAAAATAATATCGCCGTCTGTAGTATTTTTATCAGAAATAGCAAGCTCTTTCATCAAGTCACTTCTATTATCAACAACACCAGAACAAGTGAACATTATACCTAAAACATCATCTTTTTTAGGTAGTGTTTCGTTCTCTGTCCAAATCTTAGTATATTGAATAGCCGCACCCATAAAAGCATTGCCATTTACCATACTATTATATCTATCTATTTTCATGCCGTCATATCCACTTTGCATAACAGCGTTTTCTTCATTCGTAACATTGTTTCCTGAGAAATCAATGCATCCCCATATAGCTGACATAATACCTCCAAATATTTTAATTATCTAATTATATCAGTGAGCAATATTATTGTCAAATAATAAAATAATAATATGAAAAATACTTGAATATATTAACAAATAATGTTATAATGATTAACAAGAAAGTATATATAAAATCTATGTAAAATAACTAATATGTTACAATTCAATTAAATTTAAAGGGGATTTTATTATGAAAGGCATTATATTAGCTGGTGGTTCCGGCACAAGGCTATACCCACTTACAAAAGTTACTTCTAAACAATTACTTCCAATTTATGATAAACCAATGATTTATTACCCTATGTCTGTGTTGATGAATGCAGAGATTAGGGATATTTTGATTATTTCAACTCCACAAGATACTCCTCGTTTTGAGGAACTTTTAGGCGATGGTAGCCAGTTTGGCATCAATCTTACTTATGCAGTTCAGCCTTCACCAGATGGACTAGCTCAAGCCTTTATTATTGGCGAAGAATTTATCGGAAACGATAATGTAGCTATGGTGTTAGGCGATAACGTTTTTGCAGGTCACGGTTTGAAAAAAAGATTGCTTGAAGCTGTTGATAATGCAGAGAATGGCAAGGGAGCTACAATCTTTGGCTATTATGTTGATGACCCTGAACGCTTTGGCGTAGTTGAATTCGACAGCAAGGGGCAAGCTTTATCTATTGAAGAAAAACCACTTCAGCCAAAAAGTAATTATTGTGTAACTGGTTTATATTTTTATGATAACAGAGTTGTTGAATACGCTAAAGCTCTAAAACCATCAAAACGTGGCGAACTTGAAATCACAGACTTAAACGCACGTTATTTAAAAGAAAAAGAACTAAGTGTTAAACTGCTTGGACAAGGCTTTACATGGCTTGATTCTGGCACACATGAAAGCTTATATGAAGCTTCTGTTTTTGTTAAAACAATTGAGGAACACCAACACAGAAAAATAGCTTGCCTTGAAGAGATAGCTTATTTAAACGGCTGGATTAATAAGGAAAGTTTATTAGAGATATACGAATACTACAAGAAAAATCAATATGGTCAATACTTAAAAGACGTTGTTGATGGAAAATATTTGGAGGGTTTATGGTAAAGATTATTGTAACTGGAGGAGCTGGATTTATTGGCTCAAACTTTGTATTTTATATGCTAAATAAATATAAAGATTACAAAATTATTTGTGTGGACAGCTTAACTTATGCTGGAAATCTAGCGACTTTAAAATCAGTAATGGATAATGAAAATTTTAGATTTTGCAAAATAGATATTACAGATAGAAAAGCTATATATGATTTATTTGAGGAAGAAAAACCTAATATCGTAGTTAACTTTGCTGCTGAAAGCCATGTTGACAGATCTATCGAAAATCCTGAGGTTTTCTTAAATACTAATATCAACGGTACAGCTGTTCTTATGGACGCTTGCAGAAAATATGGCATTGATAGATACCACCAAGTATCTACTGATGAGGTTTATGGTGACTTACCACTAGATAGACCTGACTTGTTCTTTACAGAGAGCACACCAATACATACAAGCTCACCATACAGCTCATCAAAAGCAGGTGCTGATTTACTAGTACAAGCTTATAACAGAACCTATGGTTTACCTATAACTATTTCCAGATGTTCAAATAACTATGGACCTTACCACTTCCCAGAGAAGTTAATACCTTTAATGATAGCAAATGCATTGAACGATAAGCCACTTCCTGTATATGGTGAAGGCGTTAATGTACGTGATTGGCTATATGTTGAAGATCATTGCAAAGCGATTGATTTAATATTACATAAAGGTAAAGTAGGCGAGGTTTATAACATTGGCGGACACAATGAAATGAAAAATATAGACATTGTTAAAATCATCTGCAAAGCGTTAGATAAACCTGAGAGCCTAATTACTTATGTTACAGATAGAAAAGGGCACGACATGAGATATGCAATTGACCCTACTAAAATACATACAGAACTAGGTTGGCTACCAGAGACTAATTTTAACGATGGTATTCAAAAAACAATAAAATGGTATTTAGATAACACTGATTGGTGGCAAAATATTTTAAGTGGTGAATATAGAAACACACAAATTGATTAGGAGATATTATGAAAGTTTTTGTTACTGGTGCTAACGGACAATTAGGCTTCGATGTAATTAATGAGCTTAAAAAAAGAGGACACACACCTATAGGCAGTGATTTAGCTGAAAAAGATGATGAAAATTATTATTCTTTAGATATTACTAATGAAGATAAAGTTAGAGAAGTTTTAACTAGTGTATCACCTGACGTTGTAGTTCACTGTGCTGCGTGGACAGCCGCAGACGCTGCTGAGGACGAAGAAAATAGAGATAAAGTTTATGCTGTTAATGTTACTGGGTCAGAAAACCTAGCTAAAGTTTGTGGCGAACTAGACTGCAAAATGGTTTATATCAGCACTGATTATGTTTTTAACGGAGAAGGCACTGAGCCTTGGGATGCTGATAGTATGCCGAGTTCGCCTCTAAATGTATATGGACAAACTAAACTTAAAGGTGAGCAAGCAGTTGCTAAATTTGTTAAAAAACATTTTGTTGTGCGTATAGCATGGGTGTTTGGTATAAACGGAAATAACTTTGTTAAAACTATGATTAATCTAAGCAAAAAATTAGATACTCTAAGAGTTGTTAACGACCAAATTGGCACACCTACTTACACTTACGACTTATCTATTCTTTTAGTAGATATGATAGAAAGTGAAAAATATGGTTATTATCATGCAACTAACGAAGGTGGTTTTGTTAGTTGGTATGAATTTGCGTGTGAAATTTTGAAAAGAGTTGGCGCTACAACAAATGTTATCCCTGTAACTACAGAGGAATATGGACTGTCTAAAGCGAAACGTCCTTTTAACAGCAGATTAGATAAGTCAAAGCTTGCTAATAATGGATTTAACCTCCTCCCTACATGGCAAGATGCACTCGATAGATATTTAAAGGAGATAGATTACTAATGGGAAAAATCAAAGTAACTAAATGTGATATTGAAGGTCTTTGCATCATCGAACCAACTGTGTTCGGTGATGCACGAGGTTTTTTTTATGAAGTTTACAACCAAAAAGATTTAGAAGAAGCAGGCATTACAGATGAATTTGTGCAAGAAAACCAAAGCATGTCTGTTAAAGGAGTGTTGCGTGGATTGCATTTTCAAAAAGAATATCCACAAGGTAAACTTGCAAGAGTAACAAGAGGTAGCGTTTTTGATGTTGCTGTTGATATTAGAAAAGGCAGTGAAACTTTCGGTAAATGGTTTGGTGTTGAATTAAGCGCTGAGAATAAAAAACAATTCTATGTACCAAAAGGTTTTGCGCATGGTTTTGTAGTGCTTAGTGATGAAGCAGAGTTTTGCTATAAATGCACTGACTTCTACCGTCCTACAGATGAAGGTGGTATAAACTGGAATGACCCAGATGTTAATATCGACTGGCAAGACGTAATAGGAGAATATAGTGGTACTGCTAACTCTGACGGATATTCAATGACAGACGGAACACAAATTCAATTATCTGAAAAAGACAAAAACTGGGGTAGTTTTAAAGATACTTTTAATTTTTAGGAGAGATTATTTTGAGAAATATTTTTATCATAGGTTCTAAGGGTATTCCTGCAAATTATGGTGGATATGAAACTTTTGTAGAGAAATTAACCGAATACCATAAAGATAATAAAGAAATAAAATATCATGTTTCTTGCAAAGGAACAGATGAAAAAGAATTTACACATAATAATGCACGTTGCTTTAATGTTAAAGTTCCTAATATCGGCCCTGCACAAGCTATATATTATGATGTAATGGCTCTTTTTAAGTGTTGTGACTACATAAAAGCAAACAATATTAAAGACCCTCTAGTGTATATATGCGCAACTAGATTAGGTTTATTTGCAAAATATTTTTATAAAAAAATAAAAAAACTTGGTGGAACAGTGTATGTTAATCCAGACGGACACGAATGGTTAAGAGCTAAGTGGGCTGCACCTATTAAAGCATACTGGAGATTTTCTGAGAGAATTCACGCTAGATATAACGATTTAATCGTGTGTGACAGCATGAATATAGAGAAATATTTCAAAGAGAAATACAAAAAATATAATCCGAAAACTACTTTCATAGCTTACGGTGCTGAAATGAGAAAAAGTGGTCTTGCAGATAATGACGAGAAGCTTGTTTCTTGGTATAAAGAGAAAAACTTAACTTCAAAAGGCTACTATTTAGTAGTTGGTAGATTTGTGCCAGAAAATAATTACGAAACTATGATAAAAGAGTTTATGTTGAGTAATTCTAAGCACGACTTTGCGTTAATAACAAATGCTGGTGAAAAGTTCATGGAAGAACTAAAACAAAGAACTGGCTTTGACAAAGACCCTAGAATTAAATTTGTTGGTACAGTATACGACCAAGAGCTACTTATGAAAATCAGAGAAAATTGTTATGCATATTTGCATGGTCATGAAGTTGGTGGCACAAACCCAAGCTTGTTAGAAGCATTGAGTTCAACCGACTTAAACTTGCTTTTAAATGTTGGATTTAACAGCGAAGTTGCTGAAGATGGTGCTATGTACTGGACAAAAGACAATGGAAATCTAGCAAAGCTTATTGATAAAGCTGATGCACTATCTAGCGACGAGATAGAAAAATTCGGCATGTTATCCAGCAAGAGGATTTCTGATGCTTATAACTGGAAATTGGTTGGCGACAGATATATGGAACTCTATTAATTTAAGGTAAATACAGTTTGAAGAAATTTCAAACAAAAATATAAAATTAATAATGCTCTTATCAATCCTAGTGCTTCGCATGATAAGAGCCGTACCTCTCATTTAATTTTGTGCCGAAGCGAAGCGGCGGAATGGAGCATTAATATGAAAATATTGATGGTGAATAAATTTTTCTACATTAAAGGTGGTAGCGAGACTTATTATTTTGCATTAAAAAAAATTCTTGAAGATAAAGGTCATACTGTAATAGATTTTTCTATGAAAGATGAAAAGAACTTTGAGTCTGACTACTCAGACTATTTTGTAGACAATATCGATTATAACAGCAATCAGAGCATGGTTAAAACTGCTATGAAGGTTATATATTCGGCAGAAGCTAAAAAGAAATTTGAGGCTATTGTTAAAGCGACAAAACCAGATTTAGTACATTTACATATTTTCCAACATCAGCTCTCCCCTTCTATTTTAGATGTAATTAAAAAGTATAATATCCCTACACTCTACACAGCTCACGACTTAAAAATGGTATGTCTTAACTATAAAATGATGCATCATGATACAATATGCGAAGACTGCAAGAATGGTAATTATTTTAACTTGCTTAAAAACAGATGTGTTAAAGAATCTTTCTTAAAGAGTAGTGTAAATTTTGTAGAGGGATATCTTCATAAGTTTAGAAAAAGTTATGATGCAATTGATACTATTGTTACTCCAAGTTATTTCTATAAAGAAAAATTTGCAGAGTTTGGCGTAGACCCTAACAGAGTTTATCATATACCAAACTTCTTAGCGACGGAAGCTCCAAGAGTTGACGACTTAGCAGATAAAGAGCAATATTTCTTGTACTTCGGCAGATTATCAGAAGAAAAAGGTGTGGCTACTTTAGTTAATGCTGTAAAAGGTACAGGGATTAAGTTGAAAATCGTTGGCACAGGACCATTAAAGGATGATATAAACGAGCTTATCAAGCGTGAAAATGTAACTAATGTTGAAATGTTAGGCTTTAAGAGCGGTAGTGAGCTTACAAATATTGTTGGAAATGCTAAAGCTGTTGTGGTTCCGTCTGAATGGTACGAAAATGGACCGTACACAGCGATAGAGTCATTACAGCTATCAAGACCAATAATAGGCGCTAACATTGGTGGAATACCAGAACTTGTAGAGAACAATGGTTATTTGTTTGAGAGTGCTAATGTTGAAGACTTAAGAGACAAAGTTATTAAGCTTAATTCATTGAGTGACGAAGAGTATAATAGCATGAAAAAAGCTTCACTTGCAAAGTTTAACAAAGACTATACAGACACTGTACACATGAACGCTTTATTAAAGTTATATGATAATTTGCTTAAATAACTAATCTGCAGTAAATTATACATAAAATCCACTAACACATTGGTTAATTTATGTATAAATAGCAGATATGAAAAAAATATTGATTTTTTTGAAAAAAAAGCTTGCATTTTGATACACACCGTGCTATAATAAACAAGTTCCAATCGCTGGTGTGGCGGAATCGGCAGACGCAAGGGACTTAAAATCCCTCGGTAGCAATACCGTATCGGTTCAAGTCCGATCACCAGCACCAAAAATCTCACAGACGAATTTTCGACTGTGAGATTTTTATTTATATATTTTCATAAAGTAAGAATAACTAGAAACGATAATATCTGGGAAGTGACAAATAGCTTGTTACTTCCCAGTTTTTTACGTTCATTCACATATAACTAAAAATATGAATTACTATTTACCATTATATTGTCTTTCTGTTAATATTAATAAATATTGTTGCAAAACGCATTTGTAAGTGCTATTCTTAAAATAAATAAGTATTAATGATTGGAGACATTTTTATGAAAAAGTATCTGGTACTGTTATTTTCTTTTATTTTGATTTTTACACTGTTATCCTGCACAGTTGTGAGCGAAACACAAGTCACTGAACAAAATACTACTACTTTATTCGGTGGTAGTACCGATACTGCCACAACTATAGAAGCACTTAAAGACAGAGACTTTGACTATCCCCTATTGTTTATTTCAGAAGAAAATGAACTCGACTACATGACTGCTTCATATACCGACGGGGATGTACATTTTGACTTTCATGGAGATAATGAGTTCGGCGACGGATACGCTATTATAGAGGACGCGACATTCCCACGTGGTGAGGGTAAGTACTACCCTAAAGACGGAAATACATCTAATGAAGAAACTATATATTTCTTTAACAGCTATAAGTTTTTTATTGTCTCAAAAACAGAGGAAGACCCAGTTGCAAATGGCATAAGTTATGATAGAGATTATCATGACGAGGACAGAGTTTATGCTTATTTAACAGATGATTATCCTATGCAATGGAGTGCTGAAGGTGTTTATGTTTGGAACACAGAAACTGGCGAAGATGATGAAATTGATGGTGCATATACTGAGATGATTACCACTTATGTAGACGGAAAATTGCACATAGAAATAAATCCAATTGGTGAAAGTGTAATAGAAAGTTTTTCTATGGATTTAGAAGGTGAATATGAATACTTTGGTAGTAATTCGGATATAGAACTAAGACTAGCACCTCATTTTTACTATATAGAAGTAAGTATAACAAAAGGAAATCAAGTATACTATTTTGAGTTTAGAGATGATGATTACTATGTGGACGAAACTATGCCTTTTCCTCAGGACGCTCCCCCAGTTACTGACTTATCTGTAAAATATAATGAAGTAGAGTATGATGTTCCGTCATTTTCTTGGACACCGATAGGACACAAAGACCATTATGACGTAATTTTACAAATAAAAATACAAGACGGAACGTGGCATACACTTCATACGTATAGAAACTATAATTATATAGGCGAAACAGTATATGCTATAGAAGAAGATTTTATCACGAAAATAACCGAAGCTAGAGTAGCAGTGTTCCCAAGTAGAACCGCTGACGGCACTCATATATATTACGAAGACCACATACCATTGATTGATGATTATGAGTTTGTTAAAGGAAGCAACTGGATTGACTGCGACATTACTTATAATTTTATAAATGAAACTGAACCTTTAACAATTACTCAAGTAAGTGATATAGTTGAACATGATGATTACTATAGCATAGATTACGAAATCGAAAATCTTCTACCAAACTCTGAATATAATTTTACAGCTGAAGGTGCAAGCTATAGTAGTGGCTATTCAAGATTTACTGAAGATGACGGCGTGTTTGAGTTTTTTAACTCTACCTATGATGATGTGTGGGATTATGATTTTTCTGTAACTCCTAGTGGAGTAGTTGTTCCAAATAACGGAGCAGAGTTCTTTTTAACTAATTTGAATATAACAAAGAGTGACGAAGAAAACGGAGTGACACCTTATGTGGTTGACAAAACTATATATTCAAGTTTTGTACTAAGTTCTAGTTATGATATTATGAACCTTATTGATGAATTTGAAATAAATGCTCCAACAGAATTTATTGCCGGCGAGCATGATAATAACATAATGGATATTACTTATGAAGATAGTAGTGTGTTCGTTGATTTTACTGGAAGTAACGTATTTTTAGACGGTTACGCAGTTATGGATAGTCCGGTTCTTTGGTTTGGGAATGGAATATATTATCCAGAAGATGGTAGCGAAGAAAACCCTACACCGATTTATTTTGAAATGGACTCTTATGGATATTATGTATCTTTTGAGGAAGAAATAGATAGAAGTGTAGCAGAGAGATATTCAATTCAATATAAACATATTGAAAATATCGAAAGAAATCTGATAGGTGAAGCTGGCGAAGTAAAAACTTGGGAAGTAATGAGTTTTAGTCAGCTAGATTATGAAACTGGTGAATTTACACCTATAACTGATGTTGACTTAGCTAGTATATCTGTTACAACAACAAATAAAGATATAGATAGATTTACTCTAGAGTTTTCAAGTGATATTGAATTCCTAAATTATAGCCATGACGTGTATGGTGATTACTTTTTTACTAGAAGTGGTGATATTGTTCATTTAGATAACGATATATTGACTATAGTAGTTCAGTACGATTTTGCAGCATACACATTAAAGTTGAAAAATGCGAATGATTAATTAAATTCTCTTTACAATTTATGTATATTATGTAATTTATGACGAATTTAATTTATAATGCCTGAAAGTATTGCAATTAGGCTAATTATAGTGTATAATTAACAAAATGTTCATTTTCGTTATAGCCAATTTTACTGTACAATCGTGCAATCAAATATTGAGTCAAACTGCCGTGGTCATTAGCTACGGTAGTTTTTTTGTGTAAATGTTTAGGCTGGTAACGAACAATGTCCGTTTAATGTAATATCACTTAAGTGATAATTTGGCTATAATTTAGAAATGAGGAACTAATGTCAACAACAACTTTTAAAGAACTTAACCTAAACCCAGAAATACTGAGAGCGCTAGACGATGCTGGGTTCGAAAACGCTACTCCTGTTCAAGCACAAGCTATTCCAGTAATTTTTTCAGGTGCTGATATTCTGGCACTATCACAAACTGGTACAGGAAAAACTATCGCTTTTGGTATTCCAGCAGTACAAAGCATAGACAAATCAATAAAAAGCATACAAGTAATGGTGCTATCCCCTACTAGAGAATTATCTCAACAATGTGGTGATGAAATCCGTAAGCTTGCAAAATATGTTCCAGCTGTAAAAACTGCTGATATTTTTGGTGGTGCAAACTATGACAGACAGTTTAAAGACCTTAAAACTGCTAACTTTGTTATAGGTACACCAGGTCGTGTAATGGACCACATGAACAGAGGAAGCCTAAAACTTAACAATCTTAAAATGATTATTCTTGATGAAGCAGATGAAATGCTTAACATGGGCTTTAAAGAAGATATTGAGCAAATCTTACAAGATGTACCAGACCAAAGACAAGTTGTTCTTTTTTCTGCTACTATTTCAAAAGGCGTTAAAGCTATAACTAAGCAATTCTTAAAAGACCCTGTTAATGTTGAGATTAACAGAGATAAAGTTACACTAGAGAGCATAAAACAATCTTTTGTACATGTTCCAATGCACCAAAAACAAGATGTTTTAAAACTTTTAATGCACAGATACAAACCAACTAGAGCTATAGTTTTCTCCAACACAAAATCTATGGTAGACGAAATTGCAGATACTTTAAGTACTATCGGTTTTTCTGCTGAGGGTTTACACGGTGATATGAAACAACAACAACGTTCAAAAGTTATGAATGCTTTTAAACGTGGAAAAGTAAATATTTTGGTTGCGACTGACGTTGCTGCTCGTGGTATTGACGTTAGCGATATTGACTATGTAATTAACTATGATATTCCTAAAATGAGCGAATATTATGTTCACAGAATTGGTAGAACAGGTAGAGCTGGCAGAGACGGAAATGCTATTACTCTATGTTGTGGTAACGGACAAGTTGCAGAGATTAGCAGACTAGCAAACACTGTTAAGTCTACTATCTCTCAAATGGAAATTCCTACAGTTGCAGACATTTACAAGAACAACAGAAACTCTAACTTAGACCTTGTGAGAAGCGCAATGGAAACTGATATTAATGTAGAAAACGCAGATATGGTTTGTGCATTAGTAGAAGAAGGTTTTGACCCTGTTAGAATTGCAACTGCTTTAATGTCTATGAGTTTTTCTGGCACAGTTAGTGGGTTAGTAGATGTACAACCACCAAAAAGCAGAAGAGAACGTGATAGAGACCGTGACCGTGGCGATAGAGTTAAAAGAGATAGAGACGATAACTTGCGTTACTCTGACATTTTACTATCTTGTGGTAAATCTCGCAGAGTAGCAGCTAATCACATTGTAGGCGCAATTACTGAGCGTACAGGTATTAGCTCACGAGATATTGGTAAGATTAAAATAGGCGATGAATTCAGCATAGTTGGAATTCCTACTGATATAGTTGACGATATTTTAAGACAAATGCAAGGTTGCAAAATTTGTGGAAAACCTGTTACTGCAAGCTTCTATATGGAAGAACATGTAGAGAAAAAGAGACATTCTGATAAAGGCGACAGCAAAAAAAGCAAACGCCACAGTGACGGCAAGCGTCATGGTGATAATAAACACGGCGATAGAGACGGTAAACGTCATGGCGACAGAGACAGAAAAAGAAGTAATTCATCTGACAAAGATAGAAACCACGGCGCTAAACGTCATTCAAAAGACGATAAACGTAGCAAACATTCTGACAGCAGAAAAAGAAAATAATATATATATACTTGTGTCATAACACGACTAAAAGTAAATAAACAAACTCCCACTATCAAATTTATGATAGTGGGAGTTTTACACAATGTAGGGAACAGTCTTGACCGTTCAGTCACGTAATTTTCATCAATCAAAACATAAAATAATATATCAAATCAGTTTATTCTAAGTCAAGATATTTAACCTCAGTATCTGAAATCGTTACAGAAAAAGCTTTGATATTTTCTTCCATTCTCGCTTTA
>CAYJKT010000042.1:14593-16154 GCA_964370775.1 uncultured Eubacteriales bacterium
TGCAAACATATTTAACTTATGGTTAAAAAGGCAAGATAGAGCAATTTGTGCTACATACCAGTTTACTTTCAAGCTAATTTTAGAAATATATCACCAAAAAAGTTCATTAAATCTATTAATTTTTTCTATTGCACAATAAAAATATATGTGTTAAAATCAGTATCAATATAGCAAATATAATAAATTATATTTAATAAGTGAGGATAATACTATGAAAATTACATTTTTAGGCGCAGGTAGTTCAGTATTTGCAAAAAATGTCCTAGGAGACTGTATGTGTACTCCGTCATTGTGGAGTTCCGAAATCGCTCTGTATGATATTGATGAAAAAAGACTAGATGAGTCTTTTCAAATGCTCAGTGAGATTAACAAAAACATTAACGAAAACCGAGCTACAATCACCAAGTTTTGTGGAGTAGAAAATCGTAAATCGGCTTTAAAAAATTCAACCTTCGTTGTAAATGCGATACAAGTTGGAGGTTATATTCCGTGCACTGCAATAGATTTTGAAATCCCTAAAAAATATGGGTTAAGACAAACCATTGCCGATACTCTGGGTATTGGTGGTGTTATGCGTGGACTTAGAACTATTCCAGTAATGCAGGAATTTGCAAACGACATAGAGGAAGTTTGCCCTGACGCATGGTTGTTGAACTATACGAACCCTATGTCTATCCTAACAGGATATATGCAACGATACACAAAAGTTAAAACAGTTGGACTTTGCCATAGTGTTCAAGTTTGTTCGGAACATTTGTTAGAAGCACTTGGAATGGAAGACAAGCTAGACGGTAGACAAGAATTGATAGCTGGAATTAATCACATGGGCTGGTTATTGTCTCTTAATGATAAAGATGGCAACGATTTATACCCTGAGATTAAAAAACGTGCTGCTTATAAAAATCTAACAGAAAAACACAAAGATATGGTTAGATACGAATACATAAAACATTTTGGATATTACTGCACAGAGTCAAGCGAGCACAATGCAGAATACAACCCATATTTTATTAAATCGAATTATCCTGAACTTATTGAATGGTATAATATCCCTCTTGACGAATACCCAAGACGTTGCGTTAATCAAATTAGTAAATGGGAAGAACGCAAAGAGGAAATTATGCAAGGCGAACTTAAACACGAGAGAAGTCTTGAGTATGCTTCATATATAATGGACGCTATGGTAACTGGTAATCCATATCAAATCGGTGGCAATGTTATGAACAACGGACTTATCGACAACTTAGCATCTGATGCATGTGTTGAAGTTCCGTGTGTAGTCGATAAAAATGGAATTATACCTAAAAAAGTTGGACGTTTACCTGTTCATTTAGCAGCCATGAATATGTCTAACATAAACTGTCAACTTATGACTATAGAAGCGGCTGTTAGCAAAAAAAGAGAAGATATATACAGAGCGGCAATGTTTGACCCTCACACAGCTGCTGAGTTATCATTAGATGATATTGTGAAAATGTGCGATGAGTTAATTGAAGCACATGGTGAATACATGGCGATGTATAAATAAATATGTTTAGGAGATAGACTTAGTTTGTTTATC
>CAYJKT010000042.1:16254-20428 GCA_964370775.1 uncultured Eubacteriales bacterium
AAGTTTAATTCAATTTAGATGTTTACAAATATCAATAATTTTAGTATAATAATAGTAATTATGAAATTAAGAAAGAAATGGATATATTATGCTACAATTTGAAGAAGTAAAACGCGAACTTGATATACACAAAGTTGGCTTGGACGATTTAAAAGATGCTTTAGGTTTAGACAGACTTAGAGAAGAAGTAGAAATGCTTGAGCACAAAGCAGCAGAACCAGGTTTTTGGGACGATATGGAGAGTGCACAAAAAGTTCTGCAAAAAACTGCTGCGTTAAAATCAAAAGATGAAACATACCTAAAGCTGTTAGGTAAATTAGAAGATGCGTATGCTCTTGTTGAAATGGGTGACGAAGCAGAAGATTTATCTTTGCTTCCTGATGCACAAAGCGAATGTAAAGAGATTGAAACAGAGATAGAAACCATGCGTTTGTCTACTCTGTTAATCGGTGAATACGATAAAAACAACGCTATCCTTACATTCCATGCTGGTTCTGGTGGCACAGAGGCTCAAGACTGGGCAGAGATGTTATTTAGAATGTACAACCGTTGGGGTGAAAGACACGGATATAAAGTATCTACTTTGGACTACTTAGACGGCGACGAAGCTGGTTTAAAAAGTGCGTCTATCTTAATTGAGGGTGAAAATGCTTACGGCTTTTTAAAGAGCGAAGCTGGTGTTCATAGACTTGTTAGAGTTAGCCCGTTTGACTCAGCAGGTAGACGTCACACTTCTTTCTCTTCTCTTGAAGTTATGCCAGAAATTGCAGAAGATACAAGCGTTGAAATTCCACCAGATGATATTAAAATGGAAGTTTACCGTGCAAGTGGTGCTGGTGGACAGAAAGTTAACAAAACTTCATCTGCTGTTAGACTTATACATCTACCTACTGGTATTGTTGTTTCATGTCAGGTTGAAAGAAGCCAATATCAAAACAGAGAAGTTGCAATGAAAATGCTTATCTCTAAACTTGTTGAGATTAAAGAGCGTGAGCATTTAGATAAAATTACCGACATTAAGGGTGTTCAAAAAGAGATTACTTGGGGTAGCCAAATTAGATCTTATGTTTTCATGCCTTACACAATGGCAAAAGACCACAGAACAGGTTTTGAAAATGGTAATATCAATGGAGTTATGGACGGCGATTTAGACGGTTTCATTACTGCATATTTAAAAGCTGCTAGCCAAGGTACTCTAGGCTCACACGATTAAGGTGACGATATGAATATAAGTATCAGAGAACTAAAACGCGAAGATGCAAGTATGATTTCTTATGAATTTGCGATGCAAGGTTGGGATAAACCTGTGTCGCAATTTCTGACATATTTTAGTGAGCAAAGCCTAAAAAAACGTAAAGTTTTAATCGCAGAATTTCAAGGGCAAATACTTGGTTATCTCACAATTTTACCTTGCTCAAAAATAGGAGCATTTAAAGATAAAAACGTGCCAGAGATTACAGACTTCAATGTGCTTATAAGATACCAAAACATGGGCGTTGGCACTAAACTTATGGATTATGCAGAAGAATATGTGAAAAGATTTAGCGATGAAATTTGTCTAAATGTTGGACTTCATTCAGGTTTTGGTAAATTACAGAAATTTTACGCAAAACGTGGATATATTCCTGACGGCTCTGGATTGTGGTATGACGATAATATAATTGGCGACCAAGAAACAGCAATAGTCGATGACAAATTGGTTTTATATTTATATAAAGAATTAAAAAAAATAATAAGATAAACGGTGTAAAATGAACAACAATACTAGAATTAAATTTGGTTGCTACATCTGCAATATGTGCATGTCAATTGTAGGCAACTACTCCCCTATTTTGTTTGTAACTTTCAGAGAACTATATGGAATTTCGTACACTCTTTTAGGTTCTCTAATTTTGATTAACTTTACTACTCAGTTAATTGTTGACTTGATTTTTACTTTTTTCTCACACAAGTTCAATATTCAAAGAGCAGTAAAAGCTATGCCTATACTCACGACAATCGGACTTTTCCTTTACGCAGTGTTACCAGTTATGTTTCCACAATATGCATACATTGGCTTGCTAATTGGTACGATTATCTTCTCGGCTTCATCTGGGTTTGCAGAAGTTTTGGTAAGCCCTGTTATAGCGGCACTTCCGTCAGATAATACTGATAGAGAAATCAGTATTTTGCACTCTATGTACGCTTGGGGTGTGGTGTTTACTGTAGTAATCGCAACTTTATTCTTGCACTTCTTTGGTAACGAGAACTGGTATGTTTTAGCATTAATTTTATTAATTGTACCAGTTTCTGCAATCATCATGTTTTGGGGAACTACATTCCCTAAAATGGTTTCACCAGAAAAAGCTAGTAATGTGCTTAAACTGCTTAAAAACAAGTACTTAATTTTATGTATAGCATGTATTTTCTTAGGTGCTGGTAGCGAACTCGTTATGGCACAATGGAGCTCAGGTTACTTTGAGAACGCTTTAGGGCTTCCTAAAATTGTTGGTGACATCTTCGGAGTTGCAACATTTGCAGTAGCTATGGGAATTGGACGTTCTCTATATGGTAAAATCGGTAAAAACATATACAGAGCAATGACTTTTGGTGCTATCGGTGCTACAATCTGCTACTTAATTGTAGTTGTTTCAGACAATCCTATAATCAGCATTACAGCATGTGCTATCACTGGTTTTTGCGTGTCTATGTTATGGCCTGGTAGTGTTATTCTAGCTTCTAACGAATTCCCACATGGAGGAGTTGCGATATTTGCTTTAATGGCTGTTGGTGGTGACATGGGTGCAGCGATTATTCCTCAATTAGTAGGTGTAATGGCTGACGTAGCTGAGAGCAGTACTGCTCTTATGAGTTTGGCTGACACATTAGGTTACACAAGCGACCAATTTGCACTAAAACTAGGTATGTTTATAAGTATTCCAGTTCCACTAATCGCAATATTTGTATATCTATTTTCTTGGCGAATTTCTAAAAAACACGGAAAAATATAATTTTATAAACGGTAATTATTCTTTTATTAAGAGTAGTTACCGTTTATTTATTAATTATTTTTGAATTTTAAGATTAAACGTTGCAATTTTTGTGTTATAGGAGTAATATGAACTTATAATTTTACGAAAAAAAGGAGAATACTATGTCTGCAAAAGCTTTTAAAGAAAGATTAATGCCAGCTAAGAAAGATAGTGGTTTAATTAGAGACGGTTTTACTGTTTGGGGAAGTTCAGTTATTAAAGGAGACGACGGAAAATATCACATGTTCAGTTCATCTTGGGCAAAACATCCTACTGCTTCATGGTTTACTGACTCTCAAATAGTTCACTCTGTATCAAATACACCAGAAGGTCCTTTCGAGTATAAATGCATTGCACTTGCACCACGTGGTGAGGGATATTGGGATGCGATTATGACACATAATCCAGCAATTGTGAAGTACAAAGACGGCTATGCATTATTCTATTTGGGAACAAGTGGCTACCCTACTGGCGACCCAGAGGTGGATAATCCGAAATATTTTGCTAACAAAAGAATAGGTGTTGCAACATCAAAATCATTAAATGGCCCATGGACTAGATACGGCAAACCAATTTTAGAGCCAAGAGCCGAGGGAAACTGGGACGCATGCATGACAAGTAACCCAGCGCCTTATGTAAATGAGGACGGAAGCGTAGTTCTTGTGTACAAAAGCTGTGCCGTTCCCCCTATGTTCCATAAAAAAGACATACTAACACATTTGCACGGAGTTGCGACTGCACCAGATGTTTTAGGCCCTTATACAATAGTTACAGATAACTATTTGTTCCACGACTATAAAGTTCCTTTTAGAACCGAAGATGCGTGTATTTGGAAAGAAGACGATACATATCACATGCTTGCAAAGGTTTTCCCAGATAAACAAGAAATCTTCGAGGGTGGTGGCGGAGGTTACCACGCAACAAGCAAAGACGGTATTAACTGGGAAATGGACGAAAACCCTGTAGCGTATACTTTCTCTATCGATTGGACTGACGGAACTACAACCAAGTTTAAGCGAATAGAGCGAGTACAAGTTTTAACAGATGATAACGGCAAAGCGACCCATTTGTATTTTGCGTGTTTGTACGACCAAGACGACAAAGAATGGCAACACGACTATGCAAGGTCAATTTGTGTTCCTTTAAAGCCTGAGTGATTTTTT
>CAYJKT010000043.1:0-8124 GCA_964370775.1 uncultured Eubacteriales bacterium
TTTTTATTCTTTTTTGTAGGCTCTTTTTTACCACCCCAACTTTTATTATAGAGCCTTTTTATTTTTTATGGTGTAGGGTAGAATTCCATATTCGACCGATGTATTGTGAAATTAAAATTATATGAGCTTCTTGTATTAAGGCTGTGGTATTGAAAGAAGATTATGTTGGTAGGGCAAGGACTCTGCTCTTGCCGAGATACAAGGTTTCTTTATAAATAGAGAAAGAGGGGAGAACTGTGATTGAATGTAGGTTGACCACAAAGTTTTAATCAATTTTTTTCAAAAAATTGCGGTTATTAGGCAGAGCCTAAGACGTTTTTAGTAAAAAACGGAACTCTTTTTCCTTAGAAGCGTATTTTTGAAAGTGAATTTAGGCACCGTGGTGACTGAAGAGAAAACTTTTTAAAAGAAAAAAAGTTTTTTAAATTCGATGATACGATAATATAAATCTTCCATTTATCATGCGATCGGATATGGAATCCAACCCTACGTTATAATAAATTTTGCGTTTATTATGGAATCCGACCCTATGAAACATAACAAAAATTCGATTATATATATAACATCAATCATAAATAAATCGCAAAAAATCATCTTTTGTACGAACACTTTGTTTGAACATATTTATATATTCATTTGCGTCAGTAATGTTCTTTATACCGCTGATTTTAGTATTTTCACTGAAATATTTAGTTAAATATTTTTTAGTCTCTTTATTACCACAACGAACTACAGCAAATTCAAAAGAACCTTTATTTACAAGCTCCAAATAGAATGTGTCAACATTATCAGAAAAACTTGCTTTAACTGATACTATCATTTTTTTAGGTATCATCACTTTGTCGGCATAAACCCAGTTTTTTGATACCAAAAAGTTATTTTCATATCGCTTAATGGCACTTTTAGATAAGTCTTTCTTAATCTTATAAGGTAAGCTTGCAGATACAAAAACTTCATCTTTTACCAATTCTTTTAATTCTGAGTAACTTATAAACTTTTTAACGGCTCTCATTACTTTAAATTGTTTTGGCACAACTTGAATTACACCATACCATACCGAAAAACATGTTATAATCGTCATAAAAACTAAACCAATAATCAATTCAGATAAAGCCGTGATTTCTGGGCTTTCATATAAATATATATATATCATATATATTCCGTAGCTAAATAATAGTAAAGCTAAAATAAAATTTCTTATATTTTTAAAACCAAATTTTAATTTCAAGTTTATATCTCCTTTGCACTTGTTTAATAATATAATACATCACAAAGCAGTGAAAAACAACAGATGTTGGGGAATTTATTTAGTTTTCAACAAGTTTTATTAGCTCTGTTAAATAATTGATTAACTATCTGTAGATTTAAAGTGAAGCAAAATAAGTTTTCAACGTCTTTTTAAATACTCGTTGAATTTTAATTATATAATCTAACAAAGTTTAAGGGCGACGAGTTAAATTCACTCATCGCCCTTAATATATCTAGGGATAGAAATTAAATATCGCTTGCAGTTCGATACAAAAATAGTCTGTTCTTTTTGATAATCGGTTTTAGTGCAGAGTATAAAACTACTGATATAATAATCGCAAGTACTGCATTTGTTGCACTTGTACCAGCTTTTGTGATTATTGTAGGAATCATAGCTTGTGGCGCACTGCCCTCTAAGATACCTTGAATGTAAGTTTTGCTTAGGTAGAAAACGATATATGCGATTTGTCCAGCTATACCACCTATGATAATTTTTGGGAATTCTGGCTTGATAAACTTAGCTTTGTGCAACATCAAACCTGGTAAAAATGCTAACACAAACTTAAAGACTAGCGTAAATCCAGCAGATGAAATGTATAGAGGGTTAGTGAAATCGTAAAGCATTGAGCCAATACCAGCCGAAAGTCCACCACCAACAGGGCCTAGCACTAAGCCAGATAATATGCAGATACCGTTTGCTAAGTGTATGCGAGTTTGGTCGCCGATTGCTACAGGAATTGGAATACTGATATAGTTAGACACAAATACTATAGCAGCAAAAATTGATATAGCAACCACCTTAAAGATTTTTGAATTTGTCGTGTTCATAATTATTTCCTCCTTGTTTTTCCTATGGTTTTATATTATACTAAAACTGTACATACGTAAATACACAGTTTTTGTAAAAAGGAGAGGTACAGTTTATGAATGAAATAGAATTTCTTTTTGAATTAAATAGAAACGACGACACACACATCAGTGTGCAGTTATATGAAAATATAAAAAAATATATTTTGAACGGAACATATAAATATAAAGATAAATTGCCGTCTATAAGAAAAGCTTGCACTATTTTAAGTGTAAGTAAATCAACGGTGATTAGTGCATATTTTCAACTTTGTACAGAGGGTTATGTTAATAACTTTGCTGGTAAAGGGTATTTTATTGCAAAAATATCAAGCATAAAAGAAGAAAAACCAGTGTTTGATTTACGTTATAAAGAGAAACATATAAGTTATATAAATGACGCGATTGACGATAATGCTTTCCCTAAAGAGCTGTGGAAAAAACAGTATATAAAAACGCTAAACAAACAGGATTTAGACCTCACTATACAAGGTGATGAACAAGGTGAGTACGAGCTGAGAAGTGCTGTAGCTAGCTTTATTAGAACGCATAGAGGTTGTAAGCTCACAGCAGAACAGGTGATTATTGCCAGTGGAATACAAACGCTTATTTCTATGTTGATTATTATGACGAAAAAGAAGTATAACCATGCTTTTTTAGAAAGCCCTGGCTACAAAAAGGTTGAGTATATCTTTAATAATTATGGTATAGACGTAACAAAGTTATCTGTTAATAAAGACGGAATAAATGTTGAGGAAATAAAGGCTGAAAAAAATTCATTAATCTATGTAAGTCCGTGTTACCAATATCCTCTAGGTGGTATTATGAGTGCAGAGAAAAGGCTACAGCTGATTAACTCAGCACATAAGACAAATTCTTTGATTATAGAGGACGACTACGCAAGCATAATTAGGTATGACAGCAAGCCGATTTCATCTCTGCAAGGCATGGATTTGTACGACAACACCGTGTATTTAGGTTCGTTTTCTAAAACCTTTTTGCCGTCATTAAGAATAAGTTTTATGGTTATTCCTAAAAAGCTTTTACCAATTTATTATGAGATAAAACACAGGTACACTCACACTTGTTCAAAGCCTGAACAACTAACGCTTGCAAGCATTATAAGCTCAGGTTATATGGAAAAACACCTTAAAAAAATCAACAATATATATAAAACAAAAAATGCTATTATCACAAAGTATATTCAAAAAAAGTACAAGAATAAACTTATTTTGCAAGATAGCAACTCTGGTTTTCACATAGTTTTTAAATGTAGCAAACCTATAAATATTAATTTTAATGAGGAATTGAAAAACGAGTTTTTGCTGTTGGAGACAGTTGATGAAGACGAAAAAAGTATAATGTTTTCATTTAGTTACAGTGGAATAAATGCAGAGGAGATACCTAGCACAATTGACAAACTTGTTAAGATTTTAGAACTATAATAATATAAATCTTTTCTTGTAATACATAGTTAATTATGATACAATAGATATTATCTACTGAAAGGATATTAAATAATGATTTTACCTTTAATTTTAAGTATAATTTGTGTCTTTGTTACAGGTGGTTTAAGATATTATGAGTTTGCAAACTTTTATGACGGAGAATTTTTGCGTACAAATTCTTTATTTTCGATAATAGCAATTGTTTTAAGCTTTGTTCCGTCTATTTTATGGCTTATATATATGATAAAAAACAGGATATTTGCCACAGAAATTGTCACACACAAAGGTACGGTGCAAGGTGTTTCGTCTATAATAACTGGTGTGATAACAACCTATTTAGGGAGTGTGTTTTGGGTTGATTATGTGGGAGATAGCCACTTGATTGCACTTACACCTACAATGACAGGCTTTAATGTGTATACGCCTTTTGCTATATCAACGATAGTTATGGGAGTTTATCTGATTGTAGCAGGTTTTCTTCACATTTTTGCTAGTGATTACATATATGAAACAGCTAAGTTTTTAGAATTGTTTCCGATAATAGCTATTCAAATAGGATTGTTTAACATATATGTTCACTATTCACACTCTTTGATTATCACAGAAAATGTGTATGTTTTGATAGGGGCAGCTGCCTTGTTGCTTGCTGCAATAAACAAAGCTAAATATCAAGTTCATCTTGACGACAGCAGACGTAGCTATTATATGTCTATTTTATTTGGATTACTTTCTCTTTCAATTAACGGAGGATATTTTTTCTCTGAGCTATTAAGTGTTATTTTTAACGGAGTATCCTACTCTGCAATGCCATTCTTTATGCTCGGTTTAAATTTCGTTTTAAGTATTAACATACTAATTTTTGTGACTTCTGCAAAATCTAATACATATATTAGTGTTAAAAAAGTAACAAACAATAGTAAAAGATATGCTAAATAACAAATATTTTTGAAAACATCTAACAAATTTCGAATAAAGACTTGTAAAATGAACTAAAATAGAGTAAAATAGTGGATATAAGCAAAAGCTAATATATAATTCAAATTTTTTGGAGGTTTATTAATTATGTCAGTAAAAGTTGCTATTAACGGCTTCGGTCGTATTGGACGTTTAGCGTTCAGACAAATGTTTGGTGCAGAAGGTTATGAGATCGTTGCTATTAACGATTTAACAAGCCCTAAAATGCTTGCTCATCTTCTAAAATATGACACAGCACAAGGCAGATACGACGGCCACACAGTTGAGGCTTCAGATTCTTCTATCACAGTTGATGGTAAAGAAATCAAAATTTATGCAGAGAGAAACGCAGCTGATCTACCTTGGGGTGAAATCGGTGTTGATGTTGTTCTAGAGTGCACAGGTTTCTATGTATCTCAAGAGAAATCTCAAGCTCATATCGATGCAGGTGCTAAAAAAGTTGTTATCTCAGCTCCAGCAGATGCACAAACAAAAACAGTTGTTTTCAGCGTTAACGAAGACATCATCACAGCTGATGATACAATCATTTCAGCAGCTTCTTGTACAACAAACTGCCTAGCTCCTATGGCTAAGGTTCTTAATGATTACGCTCCAATCCAAAGCGGTATCATGTCAACAATCCACGCTTACACAGGCGACCAAATGACTCTAGACGGCCCTCACCCAAAAGGTGACTTAAGAAGAGCAAGAGCAGCAGCAGCTAACATCGTACCTAACTCAACAGGTGCAGCTAAAGCTATCGGTCTTGTTATTCCTGAGCTAAACGGCAAACTAGTTGGTTCAGCTCAACGTGTTCCAGTTCCAACAGGTTCAACAACAATTCTTGTTTCTGTTGTTAAAGGTACAGACGTTACTGTTGATGGTATCAATGCAGCTATGAAAGCAGCAGCTTCAGCTAGCTTTGGTTACACAGAAGAAGAACTAGTAAGCTCTGATATCGTTGGTATCAACTACGGTTCATTATTCGATGCAACACAAACTATGGTTACAAAAATCGGCGACGATTTATTCCAAGTTCAAACAGTTGCATGGTATGATAACGAAAATTCATACACAAGCCAAATGGTTAGAACAATTAAATACTTCGCAGAAATCTAATTTTTGCGTTAAATTAAGAGCTTGTCTTAGGACAAGCTCTTTTTGTATATATTATTAAATCACTCTAAATGCTTTTTCACATAATCAATTTCCAAAAGTTTTTGCTTTACTTCGTCTACACTCATAAGCTTTGTAGAGTTAGATCCAAACTCTTTTATAGGGCTTAAATCAGTCTTTTTATTTTTATCTAGTGTTACTGTAAAATAGTCGCCTAAGTCATTAGCTTTAACACATTCTTCGTCTGTAAGCATGGTTTCATAAAGCTTCTCGCCAGGGCGTAAACCTATCACTTTTATCTCGTTTCTGCTTTTAAATATATCGCTTACAGCCTCTGCTAAAATTCCTATAGTACAAGCTGGTGTTTTTTTAACTACAATGTCTCCGTTCTCACCTTTTTCCAGTGCGAACAAAACTAAATCTATTGCTTCGTCAATTGTCATAACATACCTTGTCATGCTAGGTTCAGTTATTGTAATTTGATTTCCGTTTTTAATTTGGTCTATCCAAATCGGCACGACAGAGCCTTTAGAACACAACACATTACCGTATCTTGTGCAACATATTTTAGTGTCATTTTGTTCACTCGATTTTTTCTGCGCATATTTTTCCATTAAAAGTTTAGTAGCTCCCATAACATTTATAGGGTAGGCTGCTTTGTCCGACGACAAACACACCACGGACTTTACCTTATTTTGTATCGCAGAGTTAATCACGTTTTCAGAGCCTATCACGTTTACTCTCACAGCCTCACTAGGCATGTTTTCGCATGTTGGTAAGTCTTTATTTGCAGCTGCGTGTATAACGTAATCTACGCCTTTCATGGCTGTATCAACAGTGACTAAATCGGTAATATCGCCTGAGTATAGTTTTATCACACTGATTTTTTCACTATATTTTGCTTCTAATTTGCTTATTAAGTTTTGCTGATTAACTTCATTTCTTGAAAGTATTCGTATCTCTGTTAGGTTTTTATCTAATAATCTATCAATAAGTTGTGTTCCAAATGAGCCACTGCCACCTGTTATTAGTATTTTTTTGTTCTCTAGCATAAATTTCACCTCGCATATTTTTATTTAATTATACATTTAATAAAGACATAAAACAATTCACAAAATAAACAAAAGAGTAGTTTAATGTTTGCTACACGTCATTTTTATACAAAATTGCCGTAAATCGGTCGGATATGGAATCCAATCCTACGATACCACAACAAAAAAGACGGACGCATATACAGGCTAAAGCTGTAATGCAATCCGTCAAAATCAAATATTTAGTTCTTATATTTTTTCAGTAATGCTATAGGTATATGACAATAATCATTCGGAAATTTGTCTAATCTATCTTGATGTTCATCAGCACTCTTAACGTAATTATTCAGAGGTAAAATCTCTACCACTATTTCATCACTGTCGTCTCTGTTATCAATATAGCTTTTAGCCTCTTTCAAGTGATACGGCATTTCACTGTACACACCTGTTCGATATTTCTCACCTACATCATCGCCTTGCTTATTTACGCTGTAAGGGTCGATAATCTCAAAGAAGTAATCCATTAACTCACACACTGTTACAATATCAGGGTTAAACTCGGTTTTCACACACTCGGCGTAGCCGTCATAGACGCTGTCTATAGTGTCTGTTAGCCCGTTAGCTCTGCCAGCCTCGGTTGACACAACACCTTTTAGCGTTTTGATAAATGCTTGAACACCCCACAGGCAACCACCTGCAAAATATATCGTCTCCATTGTTTTCTCCAGCAATAAGCATGTTTTATGTTAAATTAGTCTATAATTTGTTTGTTTCTGCGTTTATCAAGTAATGCTTCAATTTTTTTATGAGGATCAATCAAAGTGCTGATAGATAAATTGTGGTTTAAAGCAGAGATAAAGTATGCTACAAATTTAGATACATCAACTTCAAAGAACCAAGGTCTGTCTGCTAGTTCTGGGTTTAAATATGTTAGGTTAGAACCAAATACGCCATCAATAACGCCTTCTTTATACGCTTTATCAAAAGGTTCTAAACCAGAAGTAAAGATAGAGTATGTGCCGTAGCAGAAGAAGTGTTTAGCGCCTTGCTCTTTTGCTTTATAAGCAATGTCAAGCATAGATTCGCCAGAAGCGATAATATCGTCGGCTACAAAAACGCTTTTACCTTTAAAGCTTTCGCCTAGATATTCGTGAGCAACAATTGGGTTTCTTCCGTTAACAACCCTAGAGTAGTCACGGCGTTTATAGAACATACCAAGCTCTACACCCAAAACAGAAGCATAGTACATATTTCTGTTTAAAGCGCCTTCGTCAGGGCTAACAACCATAAAGTTGTCTCTGTCTATTGGTAAGTCTGGGAAGCTTTTAAACATAGTTTTTAGAACTTGATAGCTAGGCATTAAGTTGTCAAATCCCATTAGAGGAATAGCATTTTGTACTCTTGGGTCATGTGCATCAAAAGTAACAATATTCTCAACGCCCATGTCTCTTAGCTCTTGCAATGCAACAGCACAGTCTAAA
>CAYJKT010000043.1:8134-14637 GCA_964370775.1 uncultured Eubacteriales bacterium
CTAAAGATTCTCTGTAGTTTCTTCTGTGTTGTCTGCCACCATATAGGATAGGCATAATAACGTTAATTCTGTGAGCTTTACCACTAGCAGCTTGAATTAATCTTTTTAAATCTTGATAATGATCATCAGGAGACATGTGGTTTTTGTTTCCAAAATAATCGTAAGTAATACTGTAGTTTCCAACATCAACGATAAAGTATAGGTCGTAACCTCTAACTGTGTCGTTAATCATGCCTTTACCATCACCAGATTGGAAACGAGGGCAACTGCTTTCGATAGTAAAAGTATCGAATTTCAAACCGCCTTCTTTAGCCCATTTGATTAGATGATATTCAATTTTTTCTGATAACTTTTTAGCGCCCGACAGTGGAATTATACCAAGTGGAGCAACTCTGTCTTGTGGATCAAATCTAAGAATTTTTCCCATTTTAAGACTCACTTTCCTATTAAAATACTTGCCATTTCCGTTCAATGACTTTCACAAATATTTTAGCATAATTTACGCCTTTTTTCTACATGTAATGACACAAAAATTAAAAATTCGTTAATATTTTACAGTAGTTAGTTGTTTCCTTACGATAACTTAATATAAATTCACATTGACCTATACAAAATAATAATCATATATCATTATTTATGTGCATATTTTATGATAAAATACATTTATTCCCTTTAACTTTAAGGCAGTAAATCATTAAAAATTATAGAAAGTTAATTTATTATTCATTACATTTACTAAAAATTGTTTTATGCATGGTAAAATACGTTTTCTGTATTTACTTTTTGCTAATTTAATTGTATAATAAAGTATTATGTAGCTACAAATCATTAGGAGGTTTGCTGTGTTTAAAAATCTTAATGCCGAACTTAACGCTGTTATGAGACGTGACCCAGCTGCACGAACAAAGTTAGAGGTATACTTTTTGTACTCTGGCTTTAAAGCAGTTAGGTTGTATCGCAAAGCTAATTGGTTTTATAAAAAGGACATGAAGTTTATCGCTAGGTTTATATCACAGTGGGCTAGAAAAAGCACTGGAGTAGAAATTCACCCAGGGGCTACTATTGGAAAAAACCTGTTTATAGACCACGGAATGGGTGTTGTAATAGGTGAGACTACAGAGATTGGTGACGATTGCATAATCTACCAAGGCGTAACACTTGGTGGTACTGGTAAAGACGAGGGCAAACGCCATCCTACTTTAGGAAACAACGTCTTAGTTGGAGCCGGTGCCAAGGTTTTAGGACCTTTTAAAGTAGGAGACAATGCAAGAATAGCAGCTGGTGCCGTGGTGCTAGCAGAGGTACCATGCAATGCAACTGCTGTTGGTGTGCCTGCTAAAATAGTTAAAAGAGGGCAGAAGCGTGTTAACGACAACCTTGACCAAATTCACGTTACAGACCCTGTTGATACAGAACTACAATTATTGAGATGTAGACTAGAGACATTGGAGAGAGAAGTTAATAAAAACGGAAAGGACACAAATTAATGAAGCTTTATAATTCACTTACCCAAAAAAAAGAAGATTTTATCCCACATAAACCTAACGAGGTTAGCATGTACACTTGTGGCCCTACCGTGTACCACTATGCGCACATTGGTAACCTTAGAACATATATTATGGAAGACCTTTTAGAGAAATTTTTAACTTATGAGGGAAACAAAGTTAACAGAGTTATGAATATAACTGACGTAGGGCACTTGGCTAGTGATTCTGACACTGGTGAGGACAAAATGCTTAGTGGCGCTAAAAGAGAGAAAAAAACTGTCATGCAAATTGCACAGTACTATACAGATGCATTTTTCAGCGATTGTAATAAACTTAACATCAAAAAACCTGATGTGTGTATTCCAGCGACTTCTCTTATCGCTGAGTATATCGACTTAATTCAAACTTTGATAGATAAAGGCTATGCTTATATCACAGGTGGTAACATTTATTTTGACACTGCAAAGCTTGATAATTACTATGTTTTTGGTAATTTTTCAGAAGAAGACCTTGCGACTGCTGTTCGTGACAGTGTTGAAAAAGACGATAACAAAAGAAACACAGCTGACTTTGTGCTATGGTTCACTAAGTCAAAATTTGACGACCAAGAGTTAAAATGGGATAGTCCGTGGGGTGTCGGTTACCCTGGTTGGCATATTGAGTGCTCTGCAATTTGCATGAAGTATTTAGGCGAGTACCTTGACATTCACTGCGGTGGAGTGGACAACGCTTTCCCTCATCACACAAACGAGATTGCACAAAGCGAAGCATACCTAGGGCACGAGTGGTGCAAATATTGGTTCCACGTGTTGCATCTTAATGACGCTAGAGGAAAAATGAGTAAATCTAAGGGCGATTTCTTGACAATTTCTTTATTAGAAGAAAAGAAGTATTCTCCATTAGCTTACAGATTTTTCTGCTTACAAAGCCATTACAGAAGACCTCTTGCGTTTAGCTATGACAGCTTAGATAACGCTACTCAAGCATTTAACAAGCTGATTGCTAGGATAGCAGGGCTTAAAGCAGAGGGCGACGTAAACAGCGAGCAACTTGCTGAGTGGAAGCAAAAATTCATAGATTTAGTAGGTAACGACCTAGCGACTTCTTTGGGTATAACTTTGATATATGACGTGCTAAAATCAGACCTTAACTCTGCGACAAAACTTGCAGTTATCAGCAGTTATGACGAAGTTTTAAGCCTTGATTTAATCGAGAGTGCTACAAAATCTTTAGAAGAAAAAGACCACGATGTATCAGATGAAATGGTTAAAGAAATTGAGGATTTGATTGCAAAAAGAACAGAAGCAAGAGCAAACAAAGACTTTGCAACGGCTGATCAAATTCGTGATAAACTTAACGAGATGAACGTTGTTGTTAAAGATACAGCGAATGGTATTGAGTGGACAATTAATCAATAATTAAACATTATATAAAGCGAAAAGCATAACAAAACACATGTTACGCTTTTTGTTTTTTTATTATCTATTTTTAGGGGAAAATTTGTGGTAGTGTATGGTCGGATTCCATATCCGACCGAATTATGGCAATAATTGTGTGAAATTGGTTTGCTATGATTTAATTTTATCGTTTTTACAAACATTTTATCTAACACTAGGGTGGATATGAAATCCACCCCTACGATTTTTTCACCATGTAAAATGTTAATAATAGTCAAAGTGATGATATTAAATCATCATATTCAATACAAGTGGCATATCTTTTATTCCACATTTTGTGATTATAATACTTATAAGATTGCTCACTACTCATAAATTCATTATCAACAGTAGTGTTGCAATATGATGGAACTATTATTTTGTATCCATGTTCAAATCCACATTTAATTGTAGCATCTAAGCAGTAATCTGTTTGAAGTCCAACAACGATAATATCAGTTTCCTTTTTACTTTTTAGATATTCATGCAATCCAGTACCTTTAAATGCACTGTTATAACTTTTATCAAATATTTTTTCATTACATAATGGAGAAAATTTACTAAAAATCTCAAATCCCTCTTTGCCCTTTGTTAGTTCAGAACCAATACCATCATCATGACGAATATATACAACCTCAATATCTTTATTTCTCGCTAATGAAATCAATTTGGAAACACGATTAACAAACAACTCATACGAAAACAACTCTTTTCTTACAATCATACTTTGTGTATCAACTACTAATAATATCATGTGACTCTCCATTCATTATATAAATACTACTTACAAAATTATTTATGTAATTTTCATTATTCGTTTATCATTAAAACATAAACGAACTTATACATAATTATACATCAATAAAAATTCAAATACAAGAAAAAGAAATAAAAGACAAATATAATGAATTCTTGAGGCATAAAAAGACCTACACCCCTAAAGGTACAGGTCTTAATATTTATAGAGTATAAAATTAGAATTTGCCAGCAGTTGCAGCTTCTTCTAAGCTAACAGCAACAGCAACTGTCATACCAACCATTGGGTTGTTACCAGCGCCGATAAGACCCATCATCTCAACATGAGCAGGAACTGAAGAAGAACCAGCAAATTGAGCGTCTGAGTGCATACGTCCCATAGTATCTGTCATACCATAAGAAGCAGGGCCTGCAGCCATGTTGTCTGGGTGAAGAGTACGGCCTGTACCACCACCAGAAGCAACTGAGAAGTAAGATTTACCTTGCTCGTTACATTCTTTTTTGTATGTACCAGCAACTGGATGTTGGAAACGAGTTGGGTTTGTTGAGTTACCTGTGATAGAAACGTCAACGCCTTCTTTCCACATGATAGCAACGCCTTCTGTTACATCGTTAGCGCCGTAGCAGTTAACTTTTGAACGAAGACCTGTTGAGTAAGATTTTCTGAAAATCTCTTCAACTTTGCCAGTAGCGTAATCCATTTTTGTTTCAACAAAAGTAAATCCGTTAATTCTAGAAATAACTTGTGCTGCGTCTTTTCCTAAACCGTTTAGGATAACACGTAGTGGATTTTTACGAACTTTGTTTGCTTTCTCAGCGATACCGATAGCACCCTCAGCAGCAGCAAAGCTCTCATGTCCTGCTAGGAAGCAGAAACATTCTGTGCTTTCTTCTAGAAGCATTTTACCTAAGTTACCGTGGCCTAAACCAACTTTACGTTGATCAGCAACAGAACCAGGGATACAGAAAGCTTGTAAGCCTTCACCGATTGCAGCAGCAGCGTCAGCAGCTCTTGTGCAACCTTTTTTAATTGCAATAGCAGCACCTACAACGTAAGCCCATTTTGCATTTTCAAAGCAGATAGGTTGGATACCTTCTACCATGTTGTACACGTCAAGACCAGCGTCTTTAGTGATTTTTTCAGCTTCTTCGATAGAAGCAATTCCATAACTATTTAGAGTAGCATTAATTTGATTAATACGTCTCTCATAAGATTCAAATAATGGCATTGTTAGTATTCCTCCTTTAATTATTCATGTCTTGGGTCGATTATTTTAACTGCATCTTCAACACGACCGTATTGACCTTTAGCTTTTTCCCATGCAGTTGTAGGGTCGTCACCTTTTTTGATAAAGTCAGTCATTTTACCTAGGCTAACAAATTGGTAACCGATAATATGATCTTCGTCGTCTAAAGCGATACCTGTAACATAACCTTCAGCCATCTCTAAGTATCTAGGGCCTTTTTTCAATGTACCATACATTGTACCTACTTGAGATCTTAAGCCTTTACCTAAGTCCTCTAGTCCAGCACCTATAGGTAGACCATCTTCAGAGAATGCACTTTGTGTTCTACCATAAGCGATTTGTAAGAACAACTCTCTCATAGCAGTGTTAATAGCGTCACAAACTAGGTCTGTGTTCAATGCTTCTAAAACTGTTAGACCAGGAAGAATTTCAGATGCCATAGCAGCTGAGTGAGTCATACCAGAACATCCGATAGTTTCTATCAATGCCTCCTGAATAATACCTTCTTTTACATTTAATGTAAGCTTACAGGCTCCTTGTTGTGGTGCACACCAACCTACACCATGTGTAAGTCCTGAAATATCAGTAACTTGTTTAGATTGAATCCATTGTGCTTCTTGTGGAATTGGTGCAGCGCCATGTTTAACGCCTTGTGCAACAACACACATGTTTTCTACTTCATGAGAATAAATCATGTTAATACCCCTTTCGAATTATGTTAATATTATTATCTAGTGGTGGGTATACACACCTAGATACTTATATTTTAACATAAAAAAACGGTTTTCGTCTAGTGTTATTTTACAATTTTCGCAGATATTATAAAATGTTTATAAATATAGCTGTTTTTTAAACAAATTATTGCATAATAGACATAACTATGCTAAAATGTGAATAGTTGTTTTAAGTAAAACAGATAAATTTTGATAGTTAAAATTGAATGGGAGATTATTATGGTAAGACATATTGTAATGTGGAAGTTGGAAAATCAAGAACCAGAGATTAAAAAAGCTAATATGGCAAAAATGAAAGAGATGTTAGAAAACCTTGTTGGAAAAATCGAGGGCTTGCAAGTTATGGAAGTTAACCCAAATATCAAAGAAGACGGTTATGACCTATGTTTGTATTCTGAGTACACAGATGTAGAAGCTTTAGAGTATTACCGTACTCATCCATTACATAAAGAGGTGCAAAAATTTGTACACAGTGTAATTAGCGAGCGTGGATTTTGCGACATGGAGATATAAAAACGAGGCGCTGATATACGGCTACTCATAAAGAAACAAACTGTCACTTCCAAAAATGGTAGCGACAGTTTGTTTTTATGTAGAGAGATTATGCTCATTAGCTTTGTGTATCTCTTTCAAAAGTAATTACCATGCCATAGCCAACAGCTTGGTTAGGCATAATTGATATTACTTTCCACCCTTGAATAGCAAGGCTATTCATTAATTCCTCAGCATCTTTAACTTTACAGGTTTCCACTTTGTAAGTCTTCATTCAAATAACTCTCCCATCTATTATATAAATAATCTTTATTAAACTATACCACAGTAAAATATATATTTCAAATGTTT
>CAYJKT010000044.1:0-12370 GCA_964370775.1 uncultured Eubacteriales bacterium
AGATCACTAGTTTTCAAGACTAGCTCCTTAAACCGCTCGGACACCTCTCCGTATCGGTGACTGTATTCAATCACCATGACACTAATATTACCATAACATGTTTCATTTGTCAACACTTTTTCAAAAGTTTTTTTATTTTTTTTCACAACAAAAAACATAATGCGATTTTTTCTTATAAATTGTCTCACAATTCTTATATATATCGGTAAGTTTTTTCTTTGTGCTCTCTGCCCCATGCTTTTTTAAAGTCACCACATAAAACTTGCCACCCTTATTTAGGTGCTCTATGCTTTGCTCATACATTTTATATGTAATCGCCTTGCCAGCATGTATTGGTGGGTTTAAAGTAATTGTATCATAGCTTTCTGTTATACTGTCAAAACAATCAGAAATCAACTGCTTGCTCTCTACACCATTTTTATCTGCATTTCGCTTTGTAAACTCAATTGCTTTTGCGTTTACATCAACCTGTGTCACATCAACATCATACAGCTTATTCAAAACTATACCTATGCAACCATATCCACACCCTAAGTCAAGCAATGTTCCACTTATCTCTGGCATTGCATTTAACATTATATCCGTCGCTGGGTCAACATGGTCTTTTGAGAACAAACCTGTATCTGTCACAAATTCAAAATCTGTATTTTTAATGGTATATTTAATATTTTTTATGTTCTCTTTTTGGTTTTTATCTTCTATAAAATAATGGCTCATTTTATCCTCACGTAAAGATATGGGTTGTTGCATTAACCACGGCAAGAGCAGAGCCCTTGCCCTACTAAGGCAACAACCTCTTATCTGTGTATATTATTTCTCTGCTGTCTCTGCAACTGCTTTAGCAACTGCCATAGACACGCTCTTGTCTAATGCTGATGGAATTATGTTATCTTCACTTAAATCTTCGTCTTTAATGTATTCTGCAATTGCTTTCGCCGCCGCAATTTTCATTTCGTCGCTGATAATTCTCGCTCTTACGTCAAGTGTTCCTCTAAATAAACCTGGGAAAACAAGCACGTTATTGATTTGGTTAGGGAAGTCAGAACGTCCTGTACCCACAACTCTTGCGCCTGCTTCTTTCGCTTCATCTGGGAAAATCTCAGGAGTTGGGTTAGCACACGCAAAGATAACTGCATCTTTGTTCATTGTTTTTACCATTTCAGCTTTTAAGCACCCTGGTGCTGACACACCTATAAACACATCTGCATTAGCAACTGCATCTTTAAGCTCACCCTTAACTTTGTTTGGGTTACTTCTTGTTGCAATCTCTGCTTGTGCATCTGTTATTGTAGGCTCTCCCTCGCAAATTACGCCACATCTATCAACTAAAATAAGGTTTTTCACTCCGTATTTTAACAAAAGATTTGCAGTAGCTATACCAGCTGCTCCTGCTCCGTTAAGTACAATCTTAACTTCTTCTATATTTTTCTTAACTAATTTTAAAGCATTTATTAAAGCAGCTAAAATAACAACTGCTGTACCGTGTTGGTCGTCATGGAACACAGGTATCTCTAGCTTTTCTTTAAGTTTTCTCTCTATCTCAAAACATCTTGGAGCTGCAATATCCTCTAGGTTAATGCCACCAAATGAACCTTGTAAAAGCTCTATTGTTCTAACAATCTCATCAACATCTTTAGACCTTACACACAAAGGGAACGCATCAACGTCGCCAAACGCTTTGAACAACACGCATTTACCCTCCATAACAGGCATACCAGCCTCAGGCCCTATGTCTCCTAAGCCTAAAACTGCTGTTCCGTCTGTTACAACTGCAACTAAATTGCCACGTCTTGTGTATTCATAGCTTTTGTCTATATCTTTTTGTATCTCTAAACACGGAGCAGCAACACCAGGTGTATACGCAACTGATAAATCTTCTCTTGTCTCTAGCTCACACGCTGCTTCTACTCTGATTTTACCTTTCCATTCTCTGTGTTTTTCTAGTGCTAATTCGTTGTAATTCATTTTATATCCTCTTTCTATAAATTAATCTTTTATAATAATGCCTACTGGGCAGTGGTCGCTACCTAAAACTTCTGGCAAAATATAGCTATCTTCCATTTTATCTACTAAATTTGGTGAGACAATAAAGTAATCTATACGCCAACCAGTATTATTTGCTCTTGCTTGTCCTCTGTAACTCCACCAAGAATACGCAAACTCTTTTTCTGGGTAGAAATGACGGAAGCTATCCACAAAGCCACTCTCTAAAAGCTCTGTCATTTTCCCTCTTTCTTCATACGAATACCCTGGGTTACCTACATTAGATTTTGGATTTTTAAGGTCGATTGGGTTGTGTGCTACGTTAAGGTCGCCACACATAATAACCTCTTTTGTCTCTTTTAGCTTGTTTAAGTACTCTCTAAAATCGTCCTCAAACTTCATTCTGTAATCTATTCTTTTTAAGTCTGCTTGAGCATTCGGCACATACACGCATACTAAAAAGAAATCTTCATACTCAGCAGTGATTATTCTTCCCTCGTGTTCGTGTTCTTCAATCCCAATACCGTAGCTGACGTTAATTGGTTCTATTTTAGAAAAAATCGCTGTCCCTGAATAACCTTTTTTCACAGCACTGTACCAATACTCATGGTAACCCTCTACTTTAAAATCTGCTTGCTCTTTTTGCATTTTGGTTTCTTGCAAGCAAATTATATCTGGATTTTCTTTATTTAGAAAATCGAAAAATCCTTTTGTTATACATGCTCTAAGTCCATTTACATTCCATGAAATTATCTTCATAAACTCTCCTTATTTTGTTAGATTTATTTAAAATTTGTATTTTTTTATAGTTATTATTAAAATATTCACAAAAAGACTTCTACTTTGTGCTAGAATATCATTTGTTTAGTATAAAATTTGAAAGGAAAGAAAATATATGTCTAATCCAATAGTAACATTTGAAACAAATATGGGAACTATGACTGCTGAACTTTACCCAGAAATAGCTCCTAACACAGTAAACAACTTTATCTCTTTAATTAAAAGCGGAGCTTATGACTCTAAAATATTCCACAGAGTTATCCCTGGTTTTATGATTCAAGGTGGTTGCCCACAAGGCACAGGAACAGGTAACCCTGGTTACAACATCAAAGGTGAGTTTTCTCAAAATGGTTTTAAAAACGATTTAGCTCACACACCTGGTGTTTTATCAATGGCTAGAACAATGATTCCTGACAGTGCTGGTTGCCAATTCTTTATCATGGTCGAAGATGCTCCTCACCTAGATGGTCAATACGCTGCATTTGGTAAGCTAACAGCTGGTCTTGATGTTGCAACATCTATTGTTAACGTGAAGAGAAGTTTTTCTGACAAACCAGTTAACGATGTTGTAATGGAGAAAGTAACAGTTGATACTTTCGGTGTTGAATACCCAGAACCAGAAAAAGTTTAATTACTTCTTAAATCCTTTGATTTTTTAGTCAAAGGATTTTTTCTTTGACATTTTTTATGTTTTTCTTTCTTTTTCTCGTATAATTATACTCTTATCTTAACAATTTTTCAAGCATATATTGTAATTACAGCGTATTTATAATATAATATTAATAATTGCTAAAAAATAATCTTTTATTTTGTTGGAGGTATAATGTGTATAATGCTTGCATTTTTGATTTAGACGGTACGCTTGCTAACACTTTACAAAGCATAGCTACTATCGGAAACTCTGCTTTAAACACTTTAGGGTATACTAATATATTAGAAAATCGGTACAAACAATTAATCGGTGACGGAGTAAACAAGTTGATTGAACGTATGCTTACCGAGGTAGGTGGAAAACCGACTGACGAAAAGAGGCTTGAGCTAAAAAAAGTGTATGATGACATTTACTCTACTAATCCAATTATACATGTTAAGCCTTATGATGAAATTCTTGACTTGCTAAAAAAACTGAATAAAAGCCACATACCTGTGTGCGTACTTTCTAACAAACCACATGACATGACTGTAAAGATTTGTGATAAGATATTTAAAGAGATTGATTTTTTTGAGGTTTTAGGGCATAGCGAGCGTTTCCCAACAAAGCCCTCTCCGCTTTCTGTCAATTATTTAACAGAAAATCTGAACAGCACAAAAGTTTTGTATATTGGTGATAGTGGAGTAGATATGCAAACTGCAAACAACGCAAAGCTAGACAGTGTAGGTGTTTTGTGGGGTTTTAGAGACAAAGAGGAATTACTAGCGAACAATGCAACGTATATCGCCAGTTCTGTTAAAGAACTAGACGAGATAATTTTTAATAAGTGATGAGGGGTAAATAATGAATTATATAGTAATAAGCACTGTCGTGTTTTTAGTTTTCATGGGTTTAGTAATATTTAAGCTTTTCCCAAAACAAAATGTGGTACAAGTTCCTTTTCTTTTTGCATGGGGTTTTGTACTAGCAGCATTTTTTAGATTTACGCTTGCTTTCTCCACAACTGGGTTTGAGGTCGACTTAGCACTGTTTCAAGCGTGGGGCGAGCTAACTCATAAAGTCGGGTTTAGTGGAGTGTACACTCAGTCCTCTGTTTATATCGACTACCCACCAGGGTATTTGTACGTTCTTAACTTTATGGAAAGTATCAGACGTGTACTAGGGCTTGAGTTCAGTACTCTTTCCTACTACGGTATATTAAAAATGCCAGCAATGCTTGCTGATTTAGCATGTGGCTATATCATATATCGATTTGCTAACAAGAAGTTTGACAAAACTTTGTCTTCTGTTATTTCTTTCACTTATCTTTTCTCTCCTTTCACTATAATAAACAGTGCTATTTGGGGACAAATTGATAGCGTGGCTACAATTATTCTATTAGCTTCACTAATATTCTTACGCAAAAACAAGTTTGTTGTAGCTGGTGCAATTTTTGGCTTGGGTGTAATCACAAAACCTCAGCTAATTATTTTCTCTCCTGTATTCCTTTTCTACACGCTGTTTAACAAAAAATTCAAAGGCTTTTTTGCAGGAATTACCTCTGCTCTAGCAGTAATTATTTTGGTAGCACTGCCATTTTCAGGAAACGGAAATCCTCTTTGGTTAATTGACCTTTACACTGGCACTTTTGATTACTATAATTATTATACAATCAATGCGTACAACTTCTGGGGCATGATAGGCTTTAACTGGAAAAGCTTGCCTACTGACACTATCTTAGCAAGCGTTTTAGATATTTTACCTTCTCTAATTGCTACTATACTTTGTGGTGTTTACTTGTTCTTTAACAAGCATAAAAAAGAGGCAATATTCAACGCTGCTGCTCTTACTCTAGGTACAGTTTTCATGTTTGCTACAAAAATGCACGAGCGTTATTTATACTCAGCACTTATCATGCTTATATTCTCATTTATTTACACAAAAGACAGACGCTACATGCTAAGTTTTGGTGGTTTAACCACTTTAAGTTTTATAAACACAGCGTATGTTTTATATCTAAACAACAGCTATGTAGAGCCAACTGCTCCACAAATTGTGATAGTTTCTGCATTAAACCTTGTGTTCTTTGCATTCTTTGTTTTAACTATTTTCAAGCCAAATTTATTCAGCAAAAACTGGATTATCGCTGAACCTGTTACCAATAAAAAAGGTAAAAAAGCTTCAAATAAGGCACAAAATGTCAGTAACAAAAAAAGCTTATTACCTGTTGTAGATTTTGAAATTGATAATACAAAGCGTAAAATGAATAGAAAAGACTGTGTTATTGCACTTGCTATCACAGCGTTTTATAGCATTTTTGCTTTTACAAATCTAGGTGCCACTACCACAGCTAACACAACTTGGTTACCTTTTGAGGGCGACTCAGCAGTGTTTGAGGTAGACGGCGATTTCTCTGCTATTATGATGCTTAGTGGTATTGCTGTTTCTAACGAGTCCTACTATAGAGTAGGCAACGATTTTGATATATCTGTATCTGACGATAATGTTAACTACACAAGCGTTGGTAGCTTGAAAGATGCTTATGTTTATGATTGGAAGGAAGTATTTTTATCAGACACAGCAAAATATGTTAAAATCACAGCTAATAACCATACATCTGTTTTAAACGAAGTTGCATTTAGAAACACTGATAGCACTGGGTTTGTCTCTTTTAAATTAATATCAGACACAGGCGCTGAACTTATAGACGAGCAAGACAGTGTTCCACTGTTCTCTGGATATATGAACTCAACCTATTTTGATGAAATTTATCATGCAAGAACAGCTTACGAGCATGTTTTAGGTCTTGAACCTTACGAATACACTCACCCACCACTGGGTAAGTATATCATTGCAGCATCAATCAGTATTTTCGGCATGAACCCATTTGGTTGGCGTTTTGCAGGTGCATTGTTCGGTGTGTTAATGTTGCCTATTTTCTATCATTTAGTTAAAAAATTGTTCTCAAACACTTTAATAGCATCTTGTGCTACGTTCTTGTTTGCCTTTGACTTCATGCATTTTGCTCAAACAAGAATTGCAACAGTCGACACTTACGCAGTTTTCTTCACCTTATTAATGATAGACTTTATGGTGAGCTTTATGCAACTAGATTTAAAAACTGCAAAATTCAAAGATATTTGCACGCCTCTTTTCTTTAGTGGATTGTTTATGGGAATAGGAGCTTCTGCAAAATGGACTTGTGCATACATCGGTTTAGGTCTTGCAGTTCTGTTTGCCTATAAACTGATTACAGAACATATAAACGCAACAAGAAAGTTCAAAGATTATCTATTTGCATTGTATCTAAGGCTTAGTGCATACTGCGCTGCTTTCTTCATCGCTATACCTGCTCTAACTTATTTTGTTGCATATCTACCTGTTATGACATTACCTCAGTACAGCTCGGATATAATAGGTAACTTCTTCACTTACCAAACTAATATGTTTAACTACCACTCTCAATTAGTGGCAGAACATGGTTTTGCTTCTCCGTGGTATGAATGGCCATTTAATATTAGAAACATGTTTATGTTTGTTAACAGAAATTACGAAAACACTGGGCTTGTTAGTTCAATATCTTCATTTGGTAACCCTATACTTTGGTGGTCATCATTTGTAGCTCTTATATATGTTGTGTACGCTTATATAAAAACTCGAAAACAAGAACTATTTATCATCATAGCTGGCTTTTCAGCTGCATATTTACCGTGGGTGTTAGTTCCTAGATTAACTTTTATCTACCATTACTTTATAGCAACTCCATTTATCTTTATGGCTTTAATGTATGTTTTTGTCACTATAGATAAATCGCCAAAACTTGGAGGAATTATGGTAACTAAGGTTAAATTAAGCACTATATTACCTATTGCGTTTTGTGTAATCAATTTTATTATGTTCATGGCTTTCTACCCAGCAATTTCAGGTATTCCTGCAAGTTCAGAATACTTACAAGGTTTATCATGGTTACCATATTGGTATTTAGCATAAATGAACCATACAGATTAATTATCATATCATGTTAATATAACAAAAATTTTATAAAGTTTATGCAAGTTCTAACAATAAAGTATAAAAACTTGCATAAACTTATTTTATCGTGTATAATTAGTCAAACAAAAAATAAAGGGAAATAAAAATGGAAAAATTAAAAATAATGATAAACAGGGCTTTATTATATAAGTCTTTGTTCTTGATACTAGACATAGCTGTTATAAATATTAGTTCGTTTTTAGCAGTTTGGATAAGGGATAATATGTATGTGGAGGAAATTCCACATTATTATATTGACTCAATTTATGACCTAGTTGTATTAAACACTATAGTAACAGTTGTCATTTTCGCACTTTTCAAGCTGTATTCCAGTTTGTGGAGATACGCAAGTCTTAAGGAATTTATCAATGTGATGTATGCTTGCCTAGCCTCTGTCATATTCAATGTTTTTGCATATTACCTAAGTTATTCAGAAATATACAGGAGTTACTTCATTTTATATGGTATGTCGCTTTTGATGCTTGTATCTTTAAGCAGATTTTCATACAGACTTTTGCGTATAGTATATAGAAGTAGAATTCATGGTGAGGGAACAAGAAACACAATGATAATAGGTGCTGGTGAAGCATGTAATATTATTATGAAAGAGCTTGAACTAAGCACTAAACTGAGTTCTCGTATAAAATGTGTAATTGATGACGATAAGAAAAAACATGGCACTTATATTCACGGAGTTCGTATTGTTGGTGGCCGTGACAAAATAGCAGATTACGCTGAGAAATTTGCCATTAATGAGATAATCATTGCAATGCCTAGTGCAAATAAAGTACAAACTAATGACATTATATCAAGATGTCAAGATATTCCTAATTGCGAACTAAAAATTTTACCTGGTGTTTACCAATTGGTTACTGGCGAGGTAAATGTCTCTAAGCTTCGCCATGTTCAAATCGAAGACCTTTTAGGCAGAGAAGTTGTTAACGTAACTACTGAAAAAATCGGCAGATATGTATCCGACAAAGTTGTTATGATAACAGGTGGTGGAGGTAGCATAGGTAGTGAATTATGTAGACAAATTGCTGCTAACGGTGTTAAGCAACTAATTATATTTGATATTTACGAAAACAATGCCTATGCTATTCAGCAAGAGCTTATCTCAACTTACCCTAACCTTGACCTAGTTGTAATAATCGGTTCAGTTAGAAACGGACGTAAGCTTAATAAAGTTTTCTCAACTTACAGACCAAATATTGTATTCCACGCAGCGGCTCATAAACACGTACCTCTAATGGAAACAAGCCCTAATGAAGCTATTAAAAATAACGTTTTTGGAACATACAAAACAGCCCTTGCAGCTGACATGTACGGTGTAGATAAGTTTGTTTTAATATCAACAGATAAAGCAGTTAACCCTACTAACATCATGGGTGCTTCTAAAAGAATGTGCGAGATGATAGTGCAAATGTTCAGCAAACATTCTAAAACAGAATTTGCAGCAGTAAGATTTGGTAATGTTTTAGGAAGCAATGGTAGTGTAATTCCTCTTTTCAAAAAACAAATTGAAGAAGGTGGACCTGTTACAGTAACTCACCCGGATATCATAAGATATTTTATGACAATTCCAGAAGCCGTTAGCCTTGTTATTCAAGCAGGAGCAAGTGCAAAAGGTGGCGAAATATTTGTTTTAGACATGGGCGAGCAAGTTAAAATTGTAGACTTAGCTAAGAATTTAATTAAACTTTCTGGCTACAAACTCGGTGTTGATATGGAGATTAAGTTCACAGGTTTACGTCCTGGTGAAAAACTATATGAAGAACTATTGATGAACGAAGAAGGTCTTCAAAACACTGATAATAAGCTTATATTTATAGGCTCTCCGATAGAATTTGACCACGAAGAATTCTTAAAAGATTTAAGTAGTTTATATAAAGAAGCTTATAATGAATCTGACAAAATCAAGCAAATAGTGCACAAAATTGTTCCAACTTATAATTTAAGACACGAAGATATTTTAATTGATAACAAAAGAATGGAACAGTTAAACAGTACTTTCAGAGACACCAGCTCTGAACTTCCTGATATCTTTAAAACAGTTGGCACAGAAAACCGTGCTAGTGATAATTTTGACAGCATGACCCGTGCGACATCATAATATTTTTTTGATATTTTAGATAAAATAAACATTGCAAGAAATGTGATTATGTTCTTGCAATGTTATTTTTTTAAACTAAATTAAAAAAAAGCTTGAATTTCTTTACAATAGCTGATATAATAATATTCAACCTGTGCGGGCAAGTGTTTGGTATGGGTGGAATATGTGAGCAGACAGGTCTGCGCGGCGAATGCCCGTGAACCATGTCAGGCGGGGAACCGAGCAGCATTAAGCGGATTTGTTCGTGCGATGCAGGTAGCCTGTCTGTTCACATATTCTACCAAAACTATTGCTTGCCTGTGTTTTTTATAGGGGGGTGCTTTTATGGCATACAAAGTACTTTATAGAAAGTACCGACCAAAAACCTTTAGCGATGTAGTCGGACAACATAAAATAACAGATACCTTAAAAAATGAGCTGATTTCTAACAAAATTGCTCATGCATATCTTTTTACAGGTTCAAGAGGAACAGGAAAAACTACTTGTGCTAAAATTTTAGCTAAAGCTGTTAACTGTTTAAATCCACAAAACGGAGACCCTTGCCTTGAATGTGCAAACTGTGTAGGTATCGAAAATGGTTCGATTATGGACGTTCTAGAGATAGACGCAGCTAGTAACAACCGAGTTGATGATGTGCGTACTCTTATTGAAGAAGTCGCGTTCACACCAGCTAATGCAAAGTTTCGAGTATATATCATAGACGAAGTTCACGAGCTATCTTCTTCTGCTTTTAACGCATTGCTTAAAACCTTGGAAGAACCTCCAGAACACGCTATTTTTATTTTAGCTACAACAGAAGTTCATAAACTTTTGACAACCATATTATCTAGATGTCAAAGATTTGACTTTAGACGAATTACGCCTGATGACATAGCAGATAGACTAGAGCATATTTGCTCATTAGAAAACGCAACTATCGAACGTGAAGCCGCTTTAATGATTGCAAGAATTGCAGACGGTGGCATGCGAGATGCTATATCAATACTTGACCAGTGCATAATACGTAATAATAACGTTAGCATAGCAACAGTTCAAGAAACAGCAGGTGTTATAGGCAAGGACCATTTATTTGAACTTGCAGAAGCAGTTAATGAACAAGACGGCGTAAAAGCTCTTAACATAATTAACGATTTGCACGAAAATTCAAAAGACTTAACAAGACTTTGTGAGGAACTTATAGAACATTTTAGGCATTTAATGCTTATTAAAACAATGGGCGACAAACAAAGCTTGATTGTTATGAGCGATGACGAAAAGCGCCGATTAACTGACTTAGCTACCAAAATGAAGCTTAGTGCTGTGATACAGTCTTTAGAAACATTGCAAAAAACACTCGATAAAATGAAGTTTTCTATCGGTAGAATAGAAATAGAAATGGCATTTGTAAGGCTGTGTAACCCTAGTTTGGATACAAGCACAGATGCATTGCTTAGAAGAATAGAGGCTATTGAACAAGGAAGATTTGCCGTCTCCCCTATTCAAAAACCTACAAAATCTACACAAAAACAAGCTCCTGTTAACGATGCACCTAATACTCCATCATTAACTGAAGAATTGTCAAAAAATGCTGTCGAGTTCAAAGACTGGCAAGAAGTTGTGCATATAATCAAAGATTACTCAAAAACTGTAGGTACTGCTTTTTCAACATCACAAGCGTATCTTAGTGGAGATTATTTATTGGTTGACGGTTCAAGGATTGCTTTTGAGCTATTAAGAACTAAACCAGAGCTAAAAGAACAGTTCAAAACAGCACTATTTAATATTACAGGAAAAAATTACAAACTAGGCCCTTATGTTAAACCAAAGGGTGTTACTGACAAAGGCGAACCAGACTCTATTAACATGTTGATTAAAAGAGCTGAGGACGCTGGGATAGAAGTTAAAACTACAGAATAAATATGAAAAGGAAGTATGAATTATGAAAGCTAGACTACCAAAAGGAATGGGCGGCGGCGGAGCTGCTAACATGCAACAAATCGCAAAACAAGCACAAAAAATGCAAGAAAACATGGAAAAAGTTACAGAAGAATTAGAAGCAAAAGACTATACAGCATCATCAGGTGGTGGCATGGTAACAGCAGTTGTAACAGGCAAAATGGAAGTTAAATCTATTGATATTAAACCAGAAGTATGCGACCCAGAAGACACAGAAATGCTTGCTGACATGATTATGGCTTCAATTAACGAAGCTATCCGTACAGCTGTTACAGAAAAAGAAGAGAAAATGGAAGCTATCTCAGGTGGCTTAAATATCCCTGGCTTATTCTAATGGCACAGTACAATATCCCCTCTCTTGAAAGGCTGACAGATTATTTTGAAAGTCTACCGGGTATCGGTCACAAAACTGCTGCTCGTCTTGCTTATCATGTCTTAGACATGAAAAAAGAAGACGTAAATAAGTTTGCTAATGCAATGATTGATGCAAGAGATAATATTCACTATTGTGAAATTTGTTGCAACCTAACAGACAGCAACGTGTGCTCGATATGTTCAAATGCAGAAAGAACAAAAAGCACTATATGTGTTATAGAAGACACAAAAGCACTTTTTGCAATAGAACGCACGAACGACTATAACGGAACATATCATGTTTTGCATGGGTCTATCTCCCCTCTTGGTGGAATTGGTCCAGAAGACATTAAAATCAAAGAGCTAATCACTAGACTTTCTGATGATGTAACAGAGGTTATCATGGCGACTAATCCTACAGTTGAGGGTGAAGCTACAGCTATGTATATCTCCAAACTTTTAAAACCAATGGGTATAAAAGTGACAAGACTTGCATACGGTATACCTGTGGGTGGCGACTTAGAGTATGCTGACGAAGTTAC
>CAYJKT010000044.1:12470-14516 GCA_964370775.1 uncultured Eubacteriales bacterium
GACTTGCATACGGTATACCTGTGGGTGGCGACTTAGAGTATGCTGACGAAGTTACCCTTTCTAGAGCATTAGAAGGTAGACGAGAGTTATAATTAACTAGAGGTATGTATATGAATTCAATTTTCAATCGCAGAAGTGTACGTTCATTTTTAGACAAAAAAGTAGAAGATAATAAGGTAGAATTATTATTAAAAGCTGCAATGCAAGCGCCATCTGCTGGTAATGGTAGACCGTGGGCGTTTGTTGTTGTAAAAAACAAGTCACTGCTTATAAAATTATCTACTTTTCATCAATATGCAGGCAGTTTAGCTGGCGCAGATTTCGGAATTATAGTGTGCGCAAATACTCCTCAAGATAAGCTACCAGATTATTTCGAGCAAGACTTAGGTGCTGCTACTCAAAACATATTACTCGAAGCATGCGAACTAGGTTTAGGTGCAGTTTGGTATGGTGCTAGAGGTGAAGAACGCATTAACACACTCCGAAACATGGTTACTATTTGTGACGACATTACTCCGTTTGCTGTAATTGGGGTAGGCTACCCAAAAGATGAAAATGCTAATCATTTTATAGACCGATTCGAACCAGATAGAGTATATTATATAGATTAATTCATTATAACAAAACATGGGAGGTTTTTATGCAAAAAGAGAATACTAAAACAATAGCAAGCAACAAAAAAGCCTACCATGACTATTTTGTTGAAGAAAGCATTGAAGCAGGAATTGAGCTTGCAGGCACAGAAGTTAAGTCTTTAAGACAAGGCAGAGTTAACCTTAAAGATTCATGGTGTTCAGTAATTAATGGCGAAATGATGCTTAATGGTTGTCATATAAGTCCGTATGAACAAGGAAACATCTTCAACAAAGACCCAATGCGTGTTAGACGTTTGCTTATGCACAAAAGAGAGATAATGAAATATTATGGAATAGTTAAGCAAGAAGGATATTCACTTATCCCCCTTTCTTTATATTTCAAAGGCTCTAAAGTTAAAGTACAAGTAGGTTTGTGTAAAGGTAAAAAACTTTACGATAAACGTGCGGATATGCAAGCAAAAGACGCAAAAAGAGAAATGGCTCGTGCAGTTAAAGAAAAAGGAAGAGAGTAAGTAAAATTATGATATTATCAGATACATCGATAAAAGAGATGATGAACAGTGGCGAACTTTCAATCGCTCCTTATAACGAAACACAATTAGAGCCAGCAAGTTACGACATTAGATTAGGAAACACTTTCAGCATTATTGAGGACTCCCCTACTGGAATGATTTCTATAGACAGTGAAGTTAAATATCATACAATAGAGAGCGACACTTATGTGTTACTACCTGGACAGTTTGTATTAGCTACAACTATGGAGTATGTTTCTCTTTCAGAAAGTCTAACAGCGTTTGTAGAAGGAAGAAGTTCTTTAGGTAGAATGGGACTTTTTGTGCAAAACGCAGGTTGGGTAGACCCAGGTTTTGAGGGCGAAATCACACTTGAGCTATTCAACGCAAACAGACATGCGATTGAACTAAAAGCAGGTAGACGTGTAGGTCAGCTAGTTTTTTCTAAAACTTTAACTCCAGCTACTAACCCATACAAAGGAAAGTATAATGGTCAAAAAGGTGCAACTGGCTCAAGAATTCACTTAGACAGAGAGATTAAATAATCAAATTACCCTAAAGGTGGTTTCCACCTTATATATGGGGGCGTAAAGGTTTCGACGGGGGTCGTGAGCCTTGGTAAGCGAGTAGTGGTGCGGAGAACCACTATAAAATCCGCAATTTATAAATTAAACAACAATAATAAAGTTGCTTTAGCTGCTTAATTGCAGCTCGTTTCTACCTGGAGTACCGCGGCTAGGATAGAGGCGTCGATTAGCGGTGCACGTGAACAAGCCAACGCCTTTACGCTTGTCATGATTTAAAGGCTACTAAACCACGTAACCTGTCACTGGGTGCCGTGCAGAGGGAATGTCAATACAGTGAATACACTCGTAGAAACCCTTGGTAAATAACTTTCGGACAGGAGTTCGATTCTCCTCGCCTCCACCAAAAAGCTA
>CAYJKT010000045.1:0-14061 GCA_964370775.1 uncultured Eubacteriales bacterium
CTCTTGTGCACTTTATTTTCTTCAGCCATTTTTATCTCCTTTAAATAATCTCTGCTATAATAATACTACGTTTGAGAAAAGAAATCAATTTTTTCGCTAAAATTTATTATACTCATTCTTCTGTCATACGCTCTTTTAAGCACTCCTTTTCTATTGCGTTTTAAACTCTCGCGTCTTATAACACAAATAATTGAGTCTTTCTTTTCTATTGTTAAAAAGAAAATGCCTTGAGAATACTCTCAGGGTGGTTTTTCTATTTAAACATCAATTATTTAACGATAAACATTAAATTGTTATTGACAAATATAAAAATATTTGCTATTATAGAATTGAAAACAAATACTTAAGGTGAGATAAGGAGAGAATATCATGGATAAATTGACACAGGTTAATAAAATACAAGGTAAAGAAAAATTAGTTAGCAATATTCCGAAATTTGCAAGAGGTGTAAGCAGAGCGATTTTGTTTTTTCTTATCGTAATTTTAGCGATAGCAATTTTTGCGATTATATGGGTTAGCTTAATTCCTACTGATGACTTTCTAGGTGCGAATTCAATTCACGATGTAAGCAATTTGTATGTAGGTTATATTGATTTAGCAGATGTAAATTTAGCTGAATTTGCAACTACTACGGAAGCTAAAAGCTTTCTGATTAGCTCAATGGCTTTCTCTGTAGCGATTATTTTGCCTTTGCTAGTTATAGGTATCTATATAGTTAAATTAGCTAATTCTATATCTTTAGGACAAATTTTTACACAAAGTACAAGTAAAAGTATTTTAGCAATAGCTATTACGGTAACAATTTCTATGTTTATAGACACTAACATAAATGCATTGTTTTCTATGTTGGTAGCCAAACCGTTTTTTTACGAGTATGTTCATGGTGCAACTGATATATTAGGTATGTATAGAAGTACGGCATTATCTGTTGATTTATATGACATAATGATAGTTTCAGCATTGTTTTTGCTTTATTACGCTTTTAAAGAGGGCGAGCGAATGCAACGTTTGTCTGACGAAACTTTGTGAGGTAGACTATGCCGATTATTTTAAGATTAGACAGAGTTATGGCTGATAGAAAAATGTCATTAAACGAATTATCAAGCAGAGTTGGAGTTGCAAACGTAAATTTATCCAAGCTAAAAACAGGCAAGGTAAGCGCAGTTAGGTTTTCTACTTTAGAAGCAATTTGCGAAGCACTAGATTGCCAACCAGGGGACATTTTAGAGTATGTGAAAGAGAAATAAAAATAGGCTATACCAAGCAATTTTTATGCAAGGTATAGCCTGAATTTTTTATGTAAATATATTTTAAGGTTTACCTAAATTGCTTCTTTTTAGATAAAATACTGCTAGCAAAGTAGATAATATAAATCCTAGAGCAACTAACATGAAAGGGAAAATTGCATTTTCACTGTAAAGTGCACCTGATGCAAAAGCTCCTATAATTCCACCGAAAGATTTCATCGCGTTGTAAAAACCCATAACCAAGTTACTGTCGTATTTTCTAGTGTTATCTGTTAGTATTTTTTGCATAACAGGCACGCTTATCGCATTTACTGCAAATAATATTACATTAAAGATTATAAAAGGTATTATATCGGTAAATATAATTGCAAGTATCATGTTAAGTGAACAAAGTAGCAATATGATAATATTTGCTTTAAGCACATTGGTTTTGCGGATAATCCATATACATATAGTGCTATTTACTATGAGCGTAATAATGCCCATAACTCCTTTTAACGCACCATTGTAGCTTGACGGAAAAGCGAACATGTCTCTAATATAATAGTTGAAGCTTTGGTCAAACGCAGTAAACGACATATTTTGCAAGGAACACATAACAAATAAGCTTACTAGGCTAATTGTTAAAAACTGTTTGCCAGCCACAAAAGATGCAAACGGATTTGCTTCCTTAATAAGCACTGATGCTTTCAATTTTGATTTATCTACTGTTGCATCATCTTTACATACAGCGAAGAATAAAAAGCCACATGTTATTAGTACTCCAGCCTGCACCCAAACTGATAAATACGGGCTATATGAACCTATAACACCACCGATTAAATAACCAAAAGCGCCGAAAACAGACTGTATTGTTACGTTGCGTGTAAGATTATAACTTCTCTGTGTCATGTCATCTGACATGTTTACTATGTAAGTTAAAACGCTAACAAATGCACCACCTGTGAATGCACCAGCAAACATTCTTACCAAAATAAACTGCCACTCTAAGGTGGAAAGACCGAACATAATTTGACCTATTCCGTAGCCAACACAACATATTAAAAGTGTAACTCTGCTTGAAATATAGCTGTTAATTTTGCCCCAAAATGGAGACACTGCAAAGTTCACAGCAAGCATTGCTGCTAGGGCATACCCAAACATATAACTGCCGAGATTTAAGTTTGTGAATATGGTAGGAGTTACAGGGTGAGTGAGGTTTGCGCCGATATTCAGTAAGCCTGTAACAGCCATAAACAAAAGCATTCTTTTTTTATTATCCAAAATTTTCCCTCTCTATATAAACTTATGCATGAGCATGTTTTTTTGCCATGTTAATTATATCGTTCGCCATTTCTTCGCTCTTTACACCGTGGATTATCAGGTGCAATCCATTGTGTGAAAGCTCTTTCATTATCGTCTCTACTTCGTCTAGCTGAGGCGCTAAAATCAAGCCTTTGCCAGCTTTTTGTATTCTTTTAAACACGTCTATATGTTCAGAAGTTCTAGATTGCCCAGCTACTGGTGTCCATTGAATGTTGTTGATGTTTTTTACTGATAATATCATATCTAAATGGCGAACTTCCTCAACTCCGTCAAGATGATAGCTAGCATAGTCTAGTATTTTAGAAGAATTTTCAAGCTCTTGCAACACGAATTCCTCGAATAAAGACGGAGAAATCATAACAGAAAAATCACATTGTAACTGCGAATGTGAACCAGGTGCCCAAAGTTGCATCCAACCATGTGTAGAACCACCTAGGTTATTCTTTGTAATAATATCGTGAAAAGCTAGAGTAGATGTGTCCCATGCTTCTTGAATTTTTATAAGGCTATCTTGTACAAACTCAGGTTCTTCAAGCATATCACAAAGCAGATTTTCAGTTCCACGTATCTCGGCTAAAGCATCTACAATTCCACAATTATCTGTCATAGATACAAAATAATCGTTTTTAGATAACGCAACCATGTCTTTTACCAAGTTCTTTTGTCTTTCATAAGCAGAGTTATTACTTAAATCAGCGTGAACTAAGTCGCTGATAGGCTCGTCTACTGCTGGCTCGAACCAAACTGTTGAATTAGTGTACTTTGGCTTGCAACCAAAGTATTCGCAGTGTCCACCTGTTCCAAAATCTATGTATTTTGCAGGTATGCTCTCTGCAAAATATTTTCTGTTGCTATACATTTCTCTGCAAATTGCATCAATAACTTCTGGGTTGCAGTAACGGTCTTCTACAGAAAATTTGTTGATAAATTCAGTTGGATGTTTATCAATTACTTGTATGGATAAAGAGCAACGTTCATAATATTCTTTGTTCCAATGTGCAAGGAAATGCTGTTTGCTTTCTTCCCAATTTTCTTTAAATTTTAACATGGTTAGCTTCCTTTTGTTCATTAATAAGGTAATAGTAACATATAAGCGTTTTATAGTCAAACAAAATGACATAATTTTATTAATAAAATAAATCGACATAAACTGAAATTAATTGTTGATTTAATTAGTATAATGTGCTATAATATAGTTAAGATATTTAACCATATCTTGCCTGAGCTTACAGCCGAAGGGTTCAGGTGGTTTAGTAATTCGGTTAGAAAGGACATCGTATATTTCACAATATATGACGGTGTGGATATGAAAATTAAAGTTAACGGAAGAAAAGTAAATCTAAAGGACAATTTCATAGCATTAGTTGAGAAAAAACTTGCTAAATTTGACCGAATTTTCGATGAAGATTCTGAGGCAACTGTTACAGTTACTTTGGAAAGAAACAGACAAACTGTTGAAATTACTATTAATCAACGTGGTATGTTCTACAGAGCTGAGTCCACGGAACTAGAGATGAATGATGCCTTAGATAATGTTGTTTCTAAGCTAGGAAGACAAATTAGAAAAAATAAAACAAGACTAGAGAACAATAAAAAAGTTCAAAAAATAGAATTTGTAGATGATTACTATGACGAACCAGAAGATGAATTTAACATAGTTAGAACAAAAAAATTCTTTGTTGAGGTTATGACAGTAGAAGAAGCTATTTTACAAATGAACCTTTTAGGGCATGAGTTCTTTATGTTTAGAAGTGACGACAGTGGAGAAACATGTGTTGTATATAAAAGAAAAGACGGAAACTATGGCTTGTTAGAATCTAAAAAAGTATAATACTTGATTTATGACTTGTTAAGAGTTCGATATAAAAGCAAAATGAGTAGAGTTCTATATGAACATCTACTCGTTTTGCTTTATTAAGGAAGAAAGACGTAATCTAGTTAATTACCATTCTGCAATACATCCGTCGTCAGTACGCCAAATAGTGTTTTTCCAATCATGACCAATCTTTGCCATCTCTTTTACTTTTTCTTCGTTTATCTCTATACCTAAACCAGGTTTAGAAGGTTTAGCAATATATCCATTCTCAAAGTTGAAAATCGAAGTATCTGCAAGGTAATCTAATAAATCTGATCCCTTGTTATAATGAATACCCAAACTTTGCTCTTGAATAAATGCGTTTGGAGTAGCAAAGTCTAGCTGAACACAAGAGGCTAAAGCGATAGGCCCTAACGGACAATGTGGTGCTACTGCAATGTCATAAGCTTCTGCCATTGCAGCAATTTTTCTGCACTCCAAAATACCACCAGCGTGGCTTAAATCAGGTTGAACAATGTCAACTCCACCACCTGTGATAATATTTTTAAACCCCCACCTTGTGTAGTTTCTTTCACCAGTTGCAATTGGTGTCACAGTGTGACGACGAAGCTCAACAAATGCCTCCTCATGCTCTGTCAAAACAGGTTCTTCTATAAACATCAAATGATATTTCTCTAGTTCTTTCATCAAAACTCTAGCCATTGATTTATGTATTCTACCGTGAAAATCTATAGCTACATCAAGGTTATAGCCTAGTTTTTCTCTGATAGAAGCAACTCTATTACTAACAGCTTCTACCTCTTTAAAACTGTCAATCCACTTAAGTTCAGAAGTAGCGTTCATCTTAACAGCTGTGTAGCCTGTATCGTACATTTTTTGTGCAGCCTCTGCAACTTCGTTAGGTCTGTCACCTGCTATCCAAGCATAAACTTTTTGCTTGTCTCTAACAGCGCCACCAAGCATATCGTAAACTGGCATGTTGTGGTATTTACCTTTAATATCCCACAAAGCTTGCTCAATTCCAGATATAGCACTTGTAAGAACAGGGCCACCTCTATAGAAAGAACCTCTATAAAGTGTTTGCCAAATATCCTCAATGTCACCAGCACTTCTGCCGATGATGTACTGGCTCATCTCCTGAACACAGGCTGCAACGGTGTCAGCTTTGCCCTCAACAATTGGCTCGCCCCAACCGACAATACCAGACTCAGTTGTGATTTTTACGAATAGCCACCTAGGTGGAACTTTGAATAATTCTACGTCTCTTATCTTCATAACAGACCTCCATATAAATAATATAACGTTTTATGATGTTATTATAATATCACATTATTTTCTAAAATACAAATGAATTAATAGTGAATTTTTAATAAACAAGCTGTCATTTTTTAAGATTTTATGCAATTTTTAAGATATTTACAAAATTGATTACTTTTGTTATAATAAATAAAAAAATAAGGTGTGATAAAATGAGACGTTGTGAATGGCCGACTTTAGAGAGCAATCCGATATATATCGAATACCATGATACTGAGTGGGGCGTGGCTTCGCATGATGATGCATATTTGTTTGAGATGTTTATTTTAGAATCATTTCACTGTGGATTATCTTGGTTGCTTGTGCTGAAAAAAAGAGACAACTTTAGAAAAGCATTTGATAACTTTGACCCTAAGATTATCAAAGATTATTCAGAAGAAAAAGTAAATGAGCTTATGAGTGATGAGGGAATTATAAGAAACAAAGCGAAAATTCTTGCGACAATCGCAAATGCAAAAGCGTTTTTGAAAGTTGTAGACGAGTTCGGTAGCTTTGATAATTATATATGGTCGTTTACGGATAATAAGGTAGTGAGAAATCCGTTTGACGGAAAAACTGACAGAAATGAGCTATCTAACACAGTATCAAAAGATTTGAAAAAACGTGGCTTTAAATTTATGGGTACAGTGACTTGTTTTTCATACTTAGAGGCTATTGGAGTTATGAATAATCACGCTACATATTGTGATTGTTACAATAAAGATTAATAAATTTATCTATTTTGCTATATCTTAGTGAAATAGATATTTTTTTATTTCTTTGTATGTACTTTTGCATTTTTATATGTTATAATCGTTTAAGTTAAAACGTTATATATTTTACAAAAAATGAAAGTAAAGGAAAAGGTTTTATTATGAGAAATATTTATAACATGAACTTCGACTGGCAATTTCACGACGGAGATATTGAAAGCACAAACTTTAATTCAGTGCACGATACATTCCCTAACCCTAGCTTTATGAAATCAGCTAACTGTGGTATCAGTAAAGTAGGTTACGACTTGCACGAATGGGACACTGTGCAAATCCCACACGACTTTAGACATTACAGATGCAAGTTCTCAAAAGAGATTATAAGCTCTCAAGGATATTTAGAGACAGGCATTGTTTGGTATCGTAAAGAGTTTTTTGTTGAAGAAAGTGCAGACGGAAAGAGCATTTATGTCGAGTTTGACGGCGTTTTTAGAGACAGTGAGATATATGTGAACGGAACTTATGTTGGCAACCACTTAAGCGGTTATACTTCATTTAACTATGATATTTCTGACTTTATTTTATATGGACAAAACAACGCAATTGCTGTTAGAGTAGACGCTACTAAGTTTGAAGGCTGGTGGTATGAGGGCGCTGGTATTTACCGTGATGTAAGACTAGTTATTACAGATAAGCTAAAAATCAAACAAAATGGTGTGTTTATTACATCTAAAGTAAACGGCAAAAATGCTGATGTTAAAGTTGCAATTGAACTTGAAAATGAGTGCGAGAAAAGTGGCACTGTTACTTTAAAAGCAGATGTTTTAGATAATGGCGGAAAAGTAGTTTTGACAACTCAAACAGAAGTTGATGTTAAAGAATATAAAGAAAATGAAGCTGAGTTAAGCTTTGTTATCGATAACGTTAAACTTTGGGATTTAGAAAACACAAACCAATATACAGCAGAGATTTCTGTTATTTATAACAACGAAACTATAGACACATACACTCAAAAATTTGGTGTTAGAGAAATTGAGTACAACGCTGAAAAAGGTATTATTCTTAACGGTAAAAGAGTTAAAATCCAAGGTGTTTGTGTGCATGACGACTTCGCTGGTGTTGGTGGAGCTATGTCTCGCTCTGTTATCAGACACAAAATATTCCTATTAAAACAATGGGGTTGCAATGGCTACCGTTCATCTCACAACCCACCGTCACCATATTTATTAGAAGCTTGTGACGACTTCGGTATTCTTGTTATGGACGAAGTTAGACTGATGAGCTCATCTAAAGAATATATGGATCAAATGGTTGACTTAATTAAAAGAGATAGAAACCACCCAAGCGTGTTTATTTGGTCAATTGGTAACGAAGAAATGGCTATTCATGGCACAAAAACAGGTGTTAAAATCGTTAACCACATGATGAGAGTTGCACATGAACTAGATGATACAAGACCTTGCACTTATGCTAATAACTGTAACTGGAAAGAGCTTACAATTTACCATGAGGAAAACGGACTTCACATGGACGTGTTTGGGCTTAACTATAACTGCCAAAGAAACTTCCATTACTATGGCGATATTCACGAGAAATATCCTGATAGATTAATGATAGGTACAGAGAATGCTTCTACATTATCAACTAGAGGACAATATTTGCCACGTGCAGAGGAAGTTTACCCTGACCATTACAGCAGAAGAGCAGACGAAATTATGGTTTGGAGAAATCCAGACAGAAAATACAATGTAAGTGCGTATGGCGAGAGCTATCCAACATGGGGTTCAATGCCTTTAGAGACAATGGAAGCTTGCGACCCAGATTACGTTGCTGGTTACTTTATTTGGACAGGATTTGACTACAGAGGTGAACTTTTACCTTATGTTTGGCCAAGTGTTGTTACAAGATTTGGTGTGATTGACCTTTGTGGTTTTATGAAAGACATGGGACATCATTACAGAGTTAAATGGGCAGAAGAGCCAGCAATTCATCTGTACCCACACTGGACATTTGATGATAATGTTGGTGAACTAGAAGTAGATATGGTTTCTAACACAGAAGAAGTAGAGCTTATTGTTAATGGTGTTTCTATGGGTAGAAAACCTAGCCCACACAGAGATTATGTGAAGCATTTTGTGAAATACGAAAAAGGTGAAATCATTGCTATCGGCTACAATGGTGGCAAAGAAGTAACTAGAATGTCTCATAAAACTGCTGAGGAGCCAGCTTCTGTTAATATTGAGATTATTCAAGACAGAGAATATGTAGCTGACGGCGAAGATAACATCTTTATAAAAGTTGAAGTTTTAGATAAAAACGGAACTCATTGCCCGAATGCTTCTAACCTAATTAACTTTAGAGTAGAGGGTGAGGGTGCGTTCTTAGGCTGTGGAAACGGCGACCCACTATCACACGAAAACGACAGAGAGCCTATGAGAAAACTATACTGTGGTTTAGCTTTAGCTATATTGAAAACGTCTAGAAATACAGGCAAGCTTAAATTTATTGCAGAGAGCGACGGTTTGAAATCAGCTGAACTTGAAGTTAATGTAACTATACCTTGCAGTGATGTTTTAGTAGAGGGTTCAAGAAATCTTGAAGAAGCAAAAAAAGCAGAGAAAGATGATTCTGACGGAGCGTTCTAATTTGTGAGGAGCTAAAAATGTTTAAAGATTTAGTTTTAAAAAACAGGAGTTACAGAGGTTTTGACGAAAACGTAAAGCTTAGTAACGAACAGATTATAGACTTGATTTCACTGGCAAGAATTTCACCGTCTGCGGCAAATATGCAAGCTTTAAAGTTCTATATCTCTAATGATAGCGACACAAACGACTTAATTTTTCCACATACTGCATGGGCTGGTAGAATTAAGAAAAAACTACCTTACGAGGGTCACAGACCTACTTCATACATTGTGATATATGTTGATACAAACATTGTAAAAGATGTTGGAACTTGTGGTGCTAGTGTTGGAATTGCAGCGCAAACTATAATGCTTGGTGCGACTGAAATAGGCTTTGGTGGTTGCATGATAGGTGCATTTGCTAAAGATAAAATAAGTGAAGCATTAAAACAATCAGATAATTTAGTGCCTGTGTTGATTTTGGCATTAGGTAAACCAGATGAAACAATCGAGATTGTAGATAGTGTGAATGGTGACATAGCTTATTACAGAGATGAAAATGATGTTCATTATGTACCGAAAAGAGCACTTGACGAGTTAATATTGAATAAATAAAAAAAGCGAAGTATCAGATAATTGCAATCTGTACTTCGCTTTTTTTTGTATTGTTTATATTAACTATATTTCCTCAGTTTTAACAACCATAAAATCTTTTGGCATTGTGGTAGGGATTGAATAAACTAGCACAATTTCATCTCCACTTTCGGTTGTCATATTGGTAGTGAAATTATTAAACCACATACCATTTTCACAAGGGTCAAACATTAAGCCTTTTATGTTTTTACTACCGTCACCAAAAAGTCCATATACTGGAATATCAGTCTTGTAATCGTCTCCGATTTTAGCTTCTGGGAAATACTGAGAAAGCAACGGGCTTAAGTATACTATTTTTCCAGAAGTTTTATCAAATGCACCACCGTAAATTCCTGCTTTTCCTAAAATTTCTTCTAAAATTTTAATTTCCATGTTCAAATTCACCTTTTTATTTTATATTAAAAACAATTCTCATGATGTTATCCATACCTTTAGCTGGCAATATAGAATGCATAAAAATGGCAAGTTTAGAGTCGTTACCAACAGCGTATCTAGCTTTTGGGTTTTTGGAATTTGTAGCTTTTAAAATAGTTTGCACCACTTTTTCAGCTCCTGGAGCTTTAGAATAATTTTTCTTAAAACTATCAACAAAATTTGCAACATTACTTTTATAATCAGCTGGGTGTTCAACAGTTTTGATTTGTTTTAATGCAACGTCTAAAAATTCTGTGTTCATAGCACCAGGCTCGATAAGTACTACTTTTATACCAAAACTTTTTACCTCTGCTCTAAGCGCACTGCTAAGTGCTTCAACAGCATGTTTTGATGCACCATACCAGCCAATCATAGGTGAGGGTACTTTACCTACTACCGATGACATGTTGATAATAGTTCCACTTTTTTGCTTTCTCATCTGTGGTAAAACAGCTTTTGTAACTCTTGCAAGACCAAAGACATTTGCATCAAACTGGCGTCTAGCTTCGTCTAACGTGACAGCTTCAACCATACCGTATCCCCCATATCCAGCGTTGTTTACAAGCGCATCAATTTTGCCCTCGTTTTTAATTATATCAGCGACTACAGTGTTCACATCTTCGTCTAAAGTTACGTCCATTTTATAGACTTTAGCACCTAGTTTTTCAAGCTCTCTCATTTTTTCAAGCCTTCTTGCGCCAGCATAAACCTTGTGCCCTTGTTTTATAAGCTCTTTAACTGCAAGATTACCAAACCCTGCACTTGCTCCAGTGATTAGAACTACTTTGCTCATATATAACCTCCATGATAATTTACAAATTGTATGTTATTTGCATAATATCATATAATTTACAAGTTGTCAAGTATTTTGCCAGAATTTATTTACAAATCGTAAATAATATGTTATAATACAAAAAAGAGATATGCGAGGTGCAGTTTTATGGAATTTAAAAGAGCAAGAAATAAAGAACAATTTGAACAAAGAGAAGCAGATATCATTAATTCTGCCATAGCAATATATGAAGAATTCGGATTTGAAGAAGTGACGTTTAGCAAAATATCAGAGAAAACTAACTTCACACGACCTACAATATATTCTTATTTTAAAACAAAAGAAGAAATAATGCTTAAACTAACCGAAATATATCTCGGAAAATTTGTAATTTGCTTTAAAAACAAAGTGATTGCAGAAGATGTTAAAGATAACAAATTTATTGCAACTGCCTTTACAGAAAGCTTTCTGGACGTCGGCGAATTTATACATCTATACACTGTGCTTTTTTCTGTTATTGAAAAAAATGTGTCAGTAGAGGCTTTATCTAACTTTAAAAAAGAAACGTTCATACATCAAGCTGAGTTAGTAAATATAATGAAATCAGTTTATACAAACTCAAGTGACGAAGAAATATATAACTTTCTAATATTTTGCTTGTGTTTTGCCAGTGGAATATGTCCAATGAGCGTGGAGAGCGAAATACAAAAAGAGGCAATAAAGTTATCTGAAACAGGCTATGTTACACCGAATTTTGAGAAAATATTCAAAGAAACTCTGCTAATATATTTAGAGAGATTAGGATAAAGAAGTAATAAATAGAAACTATAAAATAAATATACAATGGAAAAAAGTCAAGTAAAATAATAATTAAATATGTATAAATGAACAAATGCATTCATTTTATACTATTAATGATTGAGAAAAGACACAAATATGAGTGAATTAAACGTATATATGTGTGAAAAGTATAGATATAATCAACAAATGTGAACTGTTTTTATGCATTTATATGTAAAATAATAAATTTAACAATATTTATCCTTGCAAAATCACCACAAATATTGTAAAATGTATGTATAGAAAAAAATATCTATTTAATGGAGGATACAATGGCACTACAATTAGATTGTTCTTATTTAGAAGGCTTTGTTAATAGCGATGAATTTGATAAAATTTCTCCGCTAGTAAACTCAGCTCACGAATTATTAACTACAAAAACAGGCGCAGGAAATGACTTTTTAGGATGGACTACTCTACCAACAGATTACGACAAGGAAGAGTTTGCTAGAATTAAAAAGGCAGCTGAAAAAATCAAAAGTAATACTGATGTTTTCATAGTAATTGGTATCGGTGGTTCTTATTTAGGAGCTAGAGCAGCTATAGAGTTTTTGAAATCAGAAAACTATAATGCTTTAACTAAAGATACACCAGACATATATTACACAGGAAACAGCATAAGCTCATCTTCACTAGCTGATCTATTAGCTATTTGTGAAGGTAAAGATGTATCTATTAACATGATTTCAAAATCAGGTACAACAACAGAGCCAGCTATCGCTTTTAGAGTATTTAGAGAACTTCTAGAGAAAAAATATGGCAAAGAAGGCGCTAAAGAGAGAATATTCTGTACAACTGATAAAGCTAGAGGTACATTGAAAGCATTAGCAGACACAGAAGGATTTGAGACATTTGTGGTACCAGATGATGTAGGTGGAAGATTTTCTGTTCTAACAGCAGTTGGTTTACTTCCAATCGCAGTAGCAGGTGCAGACATTGATGAATTAATGCAAGGCGCAAAAGATGCTCAAGATAGATTTGTTTCTACAAACCTTGAGGAAAACCCTTGTTATAAATACGCAGCTGCTAGAAATATCCTTTATAATAAAGGTAAAACAACTGAAGTTGTAGTTAGTTACGAACCATGCTACACAATGATGAACGAGTGGTTTAAACAATTATTCGGCGAGAGCGAAGGAAAAGATCAAAAAGGTTTATTCCCAGCATCAGTAATATTCTCAACAGACCTACACTCAATGGGTCAGTATATCCAAGATGGTAAAAGAATGTTATTTGAAACAGTAGTAGTTTTTGATAAACCAAAGAACGAAATTGTTATTGGCGAAGACCCAACAGACGTAGATGGTTTGAACTTCTTAAAAGGCAAAACAATGAACTTTGTTAACAGCAAAGCATTTGAGGGAACAGTTTTAGCACATAACGACGGTGGAGTACCTAACTTAGTGCTTAAAGTATCAGATTTCTCAGAGCGTTCATTAGGCGAGCTAATATTCTTCTATGAGAAAGCTTGTGCAATCTCTGGTTACATGTTAGGTGTAAATCCATTTGACCAACCAGGAGTTGAAAGCTACAAGAAAAACATGTTTGCATTGCTAGGTAAACCTGGTTATGAAGCAGAAAAAGCAACGCTAGAAGCAAGACTAAGCAAGTAAATTTAATCCGAAAGGATTAAACATAAAATCCCAAAACGAAAGGATGACTAATTATGATAAACTTACTAGTAGGAAAAAAAGGTTCAGGCAAAACAAAAAAATTGATTGACTGTGCAACAAGTGCTATTGGAACATCAAAAGGCAACGTTGTTGTTATGGAAAAAGGCGCAAAATTAACTTATGATATACCACACGAAGCAAGACTTTTAGACACAGATGCTTATGAGATTAATGGTGCAGATACACTATACGGATTTGTTAGTGGTATTTGTGCAGGAAATTATGATGTAACAGATATCTTGGTAGACTCTACTCTTAAAATAATTGGATCAGACAAAGAAGTATTGAAAAATGCAGTAGCAAAGCTTGAGAAATTAAGCGACACAGCTAATGTTAAGATAGTATTATCAGTTTCAATGGGTGAAGATGAAATCCCTGAAGAATTAAAGAAATTTATTTAGTTAATGTATATAAGAGCTGTGTGAACAGCACAGCTCTTTTTATATAAACTCAAGGGTTAATTATAATAATTTTGTAATTTTATATAAATTGAAATAAATTTTAAAAAACTTGTAAAAAAGTGTTGACAAATTGAGTGAACTGTTATATAATATAAGAGTTGGTTCACTAAACCACATGCGGATGTGGCGGAATTGGCAGACGCACCAGATTTAGGTTCTGGCGGGCAACCGTGGGGGTTCAAGTCCCTTCATCCGCACCATATTGAATACCCATAAGGGCTTTGGCTCATGTGGGTATTCTTTTTTT
>CAYJKT010000046.1:0-8600 GCA_964370775.1 uncultured Eubacteriales bacterium
CTTAGGTGATTTCCACCACATTTTGGGCAAGTTGTCGGAGCAGTTTCGCTAACAACTAAATCGCCACACGCACAATACCAAGCTGGTATTCTGTGGCCCCACCAAAGCTGACGAGATACGCACCAGTCTTTTATATTTTCCATCCAGTTGTAATATGTTTTATCCATACGTTCTGGAATTAACTTAATTTCTTCTGTTCTAACTGCGTCAACAGCTGGTTTAGCAAGGTTTTCCATTTTTAAGAACCATTGTGTAGATACTCTAGGCTCTACTATAGTTCTACAACGGTAGCAAGTGCCAACATTGTGTTTGATAGGCTCTATTTTAACAAGCAAGTCTAAATCTTCTAGCTCTTTAACAATAGCTTTTCTAGCGTCATATCTGTCCATTCCACTAAATTTGCCACCAAGCTCGTTAATAACTCCACTCTCGTCCATAACGTTAATTACAGGTAGGTTATGTCTTAAACCAACCTCAAAGTCGTTAGGGTCATGTGCTGGAGTAATTTTAACAACACCAGTTCCAAACTCAGGCTCAACATAAGTGTCTGCTACAACTGGAATTTCTTTATTCACAATTGGTAGAGTAACTGTTTTGCCGATAAGGTGTTTATATCTGTCATCTTCTGGGTGAACTGCAACAGCTGTATCACCAAGCATAGTTTCTGGTCTTGTAGTAGCAAGCTGAATAAACCCACTGCCGTCACTTATTGGGTATTTAATGTGCCAGAAGTTACCCTCTTTTTCGTCGAATTCAACTTCTGCGTCTGATATTGATGTTTTACATGTAGGGCACCAGTTAATTATTCTCTCACCACGATAGATAAGCTCTTTTTCATATAGCTTAACAAAAACATGGTTAACTGCTTTGTTGCAACCCTCGTCAAGAGTAAATCTTTCTCTCTCCCAGTCGCAAGATGTACCAATTTTTTTAAGTTGTTCTATAATACGTCCACCGTAAACTTTTTTCCAGTCCCATGCACGCTCTAGGAATTTTTCTCTGCCTAAATCGTCTTTAGAAAGACCTTCTTCTTTCATAGCTTCAACAATTTTAGCCTCTGTCGCAATTGAAGCATGGTCAGTTCCAGGTATCCACAAAGCACTGTAACCTTGCATTCTTTTCCATCTAATCAGAATATCTTGCAAAGTGTTGTTTAATGCGTGACCCATGTGTAATTGACCTGTGATGTTCGGTGGTGGTATCACAATTGTATATGGTTTTTTATTTTGGTCGATTTCTGCATGAAAGTAATTTCCTTTCAACCAAAAATCGTATATTCTATCCTCTACTTCTTGAGGCTCATAAGCCTTAGCAAGTTCTTTACTCATTTTATCATTCCTTTAATTTATATGTAACCTTTATTATAACTTTTATAGCGTGTTATGTCAATACAAGCAATGTGATTTTGATGATAAATTGAGTAAGTATAGGATTGAATTAAAACTCTTATTGAGGTATAATGTCAGTAAAGATAATTTGAGTAATAAAAAATAGTGAGGGATTAATTTGGAAAAACTAATTAGGAAAATAGTGTCTGATAATTTCGGTGCTCCAGTATTAAACATAAAAGCTTTAGGTGGTGGATTTTATGGAAAAGTTTTTTTAGCCCAAATAGATAAATCACCATATAAAATAATTATTAAAGTTTACTTGTTTAAGGACATTGCAAATAAAGAAGCACTGCAACTTAAAATGCTGTCAAACTATGCGATAGCTAAAATTCCCAAAGTTTATTTTGTGGATACTGAAAATCAAAATGATGTTTTAGCTATGGAATATATTGACGGAATTAATGCTGGATTTCAAAAGAATTTTCCAGCAGAGATTAAAACTAAAATAGCAGAAGAAATTGTAATGAACTTACTTGAAATTCATAGCCATGAAAATCTGGCTGGATTTGGTGATTTGGAAGATGAGGTATTTGTAAAGGACTGGCGAGATTATTATTATGATATTGCTCAAAATACTGTTTATAAATCTGATATATTACACAAGGAAAATAAAATAGATGAAGAAATATTTGAGGTTATAAAAAAATCTTTTAATAACTATCATAAAATATTTTACTTACCAATAACTAGAGCATCATTAATTCATGGCGACTACAACACATGGAATATTTTGCTTGAAAGTGACATGAAAAAAATCAGTGGTATAATCGACCCTTTTAATTGTCGCTATGCTGACTCAGAGTTTGATTTATATCAATTAGATAATGCAAACGGTAAAGAATTAAACTTGCTTGAACTATATAGTAAGAAAAAAGCTTTATCAGAAAACTTTTACAATAAGCGAGTTTTTTACGAGTTATTCACAGAAGTAAATCACTATTATGATGCTAATAGAGATTTAAAAACTTCAAATATTGATACTGTTTCTAAGAATATGACAGATGTTTTATTGAAGCTATAAAATAGTATACGGAATAAATGCAAGAAAGAAGCTAACACGGTGTGAAAGCTTCTTTTTTTATTAGATATTATTTATGCTCTGCCACCACGAGAAGTTCTTGAACCTCCGAATGAATTTGAACGGCTACCACCACCGCCACCTCCACCGGAGCTAGACGCTTTACGAGTGCGAGATGTATTTTCACTTACAAATACATCTTTGCTGTCTGTCAGCATAAAGCTGTTATCAACAACATAATTTTGCGCGTGAGTTTGTTTAACGGCTGTGTTCATTTTGGCTTTCATAGGCCCTGTTACAAAAAGTGCTGTTGCACCCATTGCAAGCAAAAATCCTGGAACTATAGCCATTAATAGAACTTCAAGCTGAATACTATCTATAAATGATGTTTGATACGGAGTTCCACTATATGATAGCTCTAAGACTTCTTCTGTAAAATCTAGAAATCCTATAAAAGCATCATAATCTTGGTCGTTTTGCAGATATGGAATTACAATATCATCTATTTTGTCGAATGCATCTGGGTATGTAAAAGCAGTTTCTCCGTAATTTCTAGCAGAGGTCGCATATTCTCTTGAAATTGGATTGCGTGCAAATATAACGCCGTCGCTGTTATCATCAATTCCACGGTAGTCATCTGCAAAACGCACTAAATCTACGCTACCTGTGTCTGCCACTGTAAGCAGTGTAACATCAAAGTTATATGTCTCTTTAATGTCTGTAATTCTGTCTTCTAGCGTAGCCTCTTGTTCTTCTGTGAATAAATCTGCGCCATCATACAAAGTTGTGTATTCGCCGTCTACTACTGGAGCTATGCCACTTGGTGCTTCAAGACCAGTGTATGCACTAGCGGCTCCAGCTGCACGTGCTAAAATAGCATCATACAAAGTATAGAACGATGTACCAGTGAAGTTGTTTGCATCTTCAATCATTCCGTTAAGAACATCTTGGGTGAAGATTTCAGTGTTATCACCAAAAGGATATAGAAGTAAATCACCTGCATTATAGTCGTGAATAAGTATAATACCGTCAGAATATGTGCTTTGGTAGCCATAATCTGCAACAAGTGTATTGCCTAATTCTTCTAATGAAGAATACTCTATATCGAAATTTTCTCCGATAGTCACTATGTAAAATCCGATATTGAATTGAGCAGTAAACTGATCTATTCTGGCTTCAAGTGTTTCTTCTTCTTCTACTGTTGTGGTATATGCACCGTCATAAAAGTAATCTGTCTCACTTGCAAGAGTTCCAATTCCTGTTGCAGTTAGCATTGTAGCAAGCATTAATATAATTGTAATTATTTTCTTCATATTAACCTCCTGCCAAAATTGTTTGAATAATAAAGTATGCAAATGCAGTGCAGATAGGTGTGAGCAACGCAGTAAAACCTAAAAACCATTTCCAAAATTTTGCTTTATCAATAGGTAGAGTACCTACTACTTTTCCAGTTTGACCATTCACTGCGAATTGATACATCTTGCCTTTATACTTTGTGTTCAACATCCATACTGGTAGTAAAGTGTAATCAATTTGCTCGCCAGCTATGTTCATATTGTTGGTCTCGCATGTAACAGATGAATAACCATTAACAGTTGACTGCAATCTGTCTTTAACAGAAGAACGCACTCTGTTGTTAGCTCTGTACGAACTTTCGTCTACGCTTACGTCGAATTTGTCAGAAAAATAACCAGCCATGTATTTTGGGTCGAACTGTGTTAATCTGCGATAATCATAAGGCTCTAAGCCGTCCATGTAGTCGTCTTCCATTTTTTTAGAAGCATCTACAGGGATTTTGTCAAAAACTAAGCTACCTGTTCTAAATGCTCTGTGAACAGTCGTTTTTGTATAAATATAGTCTCCACTTGACCATGTTTTAACGTTCTTACAATTAAATGTAGCTGCACCAATTCCTGTACAACTGAACATCCAAAATGGAATATACATACCTGTAACTTTAGACACTCTGTTATTTTTTGTGAACTCATCAGGTAACAATTTTTTGCCTTTATAGAAATTTGAAAGTAGTTCTTCTGCTTGCTTTTTCTCTATAGTAAATGGAATAAGCATATCAGGCTTCAACATTCCACTAACGTTAGACTGTACCACCACGGGGTTTCCACAATACATACATTCAGTAGCAGCAGTGTTGCCGTCAGATACCACCTCTGCGCCACAACTGCTACATGTAAAGCCAGCTGTATCCTCTATTTTTTCATGGTTGTTAACATAACTTTCAGTTCGCCAGTCTATTTTTTCCTCTTGCTGAGGTATCTCATTTTCTTGGCTTTCTTCTTTTGGGTTTATTATGTCTTCGTCAAACTCACTGCTACAATATTCACAAACTAGCTTTTGTTTTGACGGACTAAATTCTAAAGTACCACCACATTTGGGGCACTGATATTTAATTAAATCTTCTGCCAATGCTAATTTCCTCCTTAATTCATTTTGACATAAACAGTGCGATGTTATTCTACACACAACAAAGTTTGTAACGTGTAGAATAAATAACACCGCAACTTTTTAATCTATATTTTGCACCTTATTTGATGTCGCTATCATCAAACACATCTCCACATTCTGGACAGAATTTAGGAGGGTTTTTTGGGTCTTCTGGTTCCCACCCACATTTGTCACATTTATATAATGGTGCGCCTGCTGGTTTCGGTTTGCCACACTCTGGGCAGAACTTGCCTTTGTTCACAGCACCACAACCACATTGCCAACCATCTTGTTCCACAGGTTTTGGCGTGCCACATTCAGCACAGAATTTTCCTTGGTTGCCTGATTTGCCACAAGAACACGCCCATCCAGTTGGAGCTTGAGGAGCTTGCTGTGCGATTGGTGCTTGTTGCATTTGTTGAGGTTGTTGTGCTTGTTGTTGAGCACCCATGTTAAACAAGTTTTGAGCATTAATTCCGCCACCTTGTCCTTGCGCCATGTTCATTCCCATAAAGCCTGTGAATGCACCGGCACTGTTGCCAGCTGCTGCTTTCATAGCATCTGCTTGTGCGCCAACTAATTGAGCTGCTGCCATGTTAGGATTACGGAAAGTAGCTGTACGTTGAAGTTGTTTAATCATCTCTTCGTCTTCCTCAGAAGCTTTTACAGAAGAAACACCAAACGACCAAATTTTTATACCTCTAAGCTCTACCCATTTTTTGGATAGCACTTCATTTAAAGCATCAGCAATCTCCATAGTATGAGCAGGTAACATGCTATAACGTATACCCATTGCAGATATTTTTGCAAAAGCTGGTTGCAAAGCGGTCATAAGCTCAGTTTTTAACTGGCTATCGATTTCACTTCTATAAAAATCGCCATTTATGTTACCACAAACATTTGTGTAAAATAACATTGGGTCAACCACTTTATAAGAGTATTCACCGTGGCAACGAATAGATATATCAACGTCTAAACCGATGTTTTGGTCTACCACTCTAAAAGGTACTGGGCTAGGTGTTCCGTACTTATTGCCCATGATTTCTTTCATGTTAAAATAGTATACACGTTGGTCTCTGCCAGCGTTTCCACCAAAAGTGAAACGAGCACCTATATTTTTAAATGTGTTGATTATGCTTTCACCTAAATCTCCAGAAAAAATTGACGGTTCAGTAGAGCTGTCATAAACAAACTCGCCTGGAGTAGCACAAAATTCCACAACTTTTCCGTTATCAACAATTATCATGCATTGTCCGTCAGCTACTGCAACAACAGAACCACTTGATATTATATTGTCGCCACCTTTATTGTTGCCACCTTTTTTCTCGCCTTTTGTAACAATTACGTCAGAATCAATCGCACTGCAATAGAAAAATTCTTTCCATTGATCAGCAAAAACTCCACCAACTGAACTTGTTACAGCTTTAATTAAACCCATAATTAATTCCTCCCTATATTTATATTTAATCATTATTTTGTACGATATTAATATGATTAAATTATACACTGAAATAATAAAATTGTCCATACTAATTATGGTATATATATTCATTATTTAACTTTTTAGTAAAAAATTGTAAATGTTTTATTACTTTATTTCGTTGAAATGTGAATAAATTATAAATTGATACTTGTAATTAAGCAAATTTATGCTATAATAAGGAGTAAGATAAGTGTCATTGGAGAACGGAGAAATTGATGAATAATTTTAAACTTGTAAGTCCTTGTTTGCTAGGTGCAGAGGGTTTGGTAGCCGACGAGCTAAGAGCTATGGATATACAAAATGTTAACGCAGATAACGGCAGAGTGTTTTTTGAGGGAGATACCTCTACCATAGCAAGGGCGAATTTTGGCTTAAGATGTGCTGAGAGAGTTTTAATTCTTGTTGGTGAATTTAACGCAATGAGTTTTGAAGAATTATTTGAGGGGACAAAAGCGTTACCTTGGGAAGAACTAATTGGTAAAAACAATGCATTCCCTGTTAAGGGTAGAAGTGTTTCTAGCCAGCTTACAAGTATTCCAGATTGCCAAGCGATTATAAAAAAAGCTATTGTTGAAAGACTTAAACAGTCATATAAAGTTGACTGGTTTAAAGAGGATAGCTCTACTTTGCAAGTGCAATTTTTGATTATGAAAGACAAAGTTAGCTTGATGATTGACACAAGTGGTGCTGGTCTTCATAAAAGAGGCTATAGAAAAAATTCAACTGACGCTCCTATTAAAGAAACTTTAGCTGCTATGATGGTTAAGCTTGCAAGAGTTCGTGGTGACGCTACTTTTTACGACCCGTTTTGTGGTTCAGGAACTATTTTGATAGAGGCTGCAACTTATGCACACAACATTGCTCCTGGGTTAAAAAGAACTTTTGCAGCACAAAACTGGACTGACAAAAAAGTGTGGGAAGACGAGCGTGAAAGAGCGTTGTCTCTTATAAAAAAAGATAGCGACTTCATAGCTTATGGCAGTGATATTGATGCGAATGCTATCAGATTATGCTCTGAGAACATAAAAAAAGCAGGCGTTGCTAAAAAGATTGTGTTAGAACAAAAAAATATCAAAGACTTTGTGGCTTCTACCGAATATGGTTGCGTTGTAACTAACCCACCTTATGGCGAGAGGTTGTTGGATTTAAAATCTGCAAGATATATTTATAAAGACATGGGCGAAGTGTTTGAGAGCAAACGTGGTTGGTCTTACACGATTATTAGCCCTGATGAAGAATTTGAGAAATTGTTTGGCAAAACAGCTGATAGACGAAGAAAATTATATAACGGTATGTTAAAGTGCCAAGTGTTCATGTATTACAAAGTTAAGTGAGGTAGTTTTATGCGTTATGTTTTTGTGGTAAACCCAAAAGCAGGTGTTAAAAATATTAGTGACGATGTGGAAATCTTGCTTGAAAAACACTTTGGTAAAACTGGAGAAGAATATAAAATTGTGTGTTCTGAATACGCAGGGCATATCACCGATATTATTAAGGAAGAAGCAGAAAAAGGTGATGATGTTCGAGTGTATGGATTTGGTGGAGACGGCACACTTAATGAGATGATTAAAGGTGCTGTTGAGTTTAACAATGTAGAGATTGGTATTTTTCCAACTGGCAGTGGCAACGATTATATAAAATCATTTGGTGAAAGAGAAGCTTTTTTACACACAAAAAATCAGATTAACGGAACTAGCATAAATATAGATATTATAAAGACAAAAGACAGCTTAGCAGTTAACAACGCTTGTATCGGCTTTGACGCTAAGGTTGGTTATTCTATGGCTAAATTTAAAAGCTTGCCTAAGGTTTCAGGCAGTAATGCGTATAATTTAGCGCTTGTTAAATGCTTGTTTGGCAAATTATCAGAAAAATTAAAAGTTAAAATTGCAACTGATGACGGAATAGAAATTATAAAAGATGACTTTATGTTTGCAGTTGTGTCTAGTGGAATGTATTATGGTGGGGGATTTAAAGCTGCACCAGAAGCAAGGGTTAATGACAGGTTGCTTGATATTATATTGATTAAAAAACCACCACTTGTTAAAATTCCGTCTATGATTAATATTTACAAAAAAGGATTACACTTGAATGACCCAAAATTCAAGGATTACTTAATATATCGCAAAGGTCTAAAGCTTGAAATCCAAAGTGAGAAACCTGTATACTCCACTTTGGACGGAGAGGGAGCAAAAGTATATGACGAAGATTTTACACTTTATGATAAAACGGTGCGTTTTATTCTGCCAAAGGGTATTGTTTATTA
>CAYJKT010000046.1:8700-13672 GCA_964370775.1 uncultured Eubacteriales bacterium
TTATTAATTACAATTTTCCTAGGTGGTCTAGGTGTGCACAGATTTTTAGCTGGCAAAATTGGAACAGGTGTTCTATATTTATTAACAGCTGGTTTATTCGGAATTGGTACTATTGTTGATATCATTAAAATCGCAATGGGTAACTTCACAGACAAAGACGGACGTCCTTGGGGTGTTGATTAATCTTTAAACATTTTGGGTCAAAAGTGTAATACTTTTAATAAAAACTAAACCGCAGGAATAAATCTTGCGGTTTTAATATAGGAGAAAATATGAAAAAAATAGGATTATTATTGTTAATTATACTAGCAATGTCATTTGCTTTATCTGCTTGTGGCGAAGTTACTCTTGATGAATACACAGAGGTAATCACTGGTGAGCCATACAAGGAAGCAGAGATGTTTGAGCTTGCACAGGCGCATGTTCAAAACATGTTAGATAACGAACTATCTGCTATATCTGATGACTTCGACGATACTATGACAGAAGTTATGAATATGGATATGTTACAAGTATCATGGGACGACATGACAAGTATGTTAGGTGAGCATGTTGGAAATTTATCTGTAGCTGGCGAAGAACTTGACGGCTTTTTTGTATGCGCAGTTGTAGAAGAATTTGAGCTAACAGGTGTGCAGTTTACTATCACATATAATAAAGATAGAGAAGTAGCTGGACTTTACATGAATTATTACGAGCTACCAGCGAAGCCTGAAACAAGCGAATTTTTCACAGAAGAAGTAGTGACTATAGGCACAGAGTTTCCATTAGAGGGCATCTTAACCTTGCCTAATGATGTCGAAAATCCTCCAGTAGTTTTGCTTGTACATGGTTCTGGCGCACAAGATTTAAACGAGACTATATTCGAGAACACTCCGTTTAAAGATATTGCACATTCTCTAGCAGAAAAAGGTATTGCGACCTTAAGATACGACAAACGCTTTTACACTTATTCTAAAGAGGGAAGCGAGCTTGGTTCAGCAGTTAACTTAGAAAACGAAGTACTTGAAGATGTTGACTTTGCACTAGATTTGCTTAGAAATGACGATAGGGTAGATAGTTCAAAAATATACGTGCTAGGACATTCATTAGGCGGCGGACTTACTCCAGTTATTGCATATAAGCACGAAGATATAGCAGGAATTATCTCCATGGCTGGTTCGTTAAGACCATTATACGAAATAAGTTATGACCAAAACAAAGCCATAGAAAGCACTTTGGACACTGGGATTTATGACGAAGAAACAGAAGCGATTATCCGTGAAGATATGAAACAAGTAGAAAAAGATATTATCACACTTAGAGGTGATTTTTCTGATATTCCAGATGATGAGTTCTTAATGGGATTTTATGCAGGCTACCAAAAATCTGTGCAAGTTTATCAAGGTTTAAACTTCATAAATGAAATAGATTTGCCTATCTTAGTCTTACAAGGCGAAGCAGATTTCCAAGTATCACCTGATACTGATTATTCACTTTGGGAAGATACAATAGGCGAAAGAGAGAACGCAACATTAATTTTATACCCTGAACTTAACCACTTGATGATGAAAACAAATGGATACACAGATTACAATGATTATGCTGTAAAAGATGAAGTAAGTAGCGATGTTATTACAGATATAAGCGAATTTATAAATAATTGATATAATAATTTTAGGAGAGTTTTTACTCTCCTTTTTTTGCACAAAATACGGACGAGATTTAAGCTCGTCCGTATAAATAAGTTTATTCAGTTTCTTTTAATATATCATATTGATCTTCATATATAAATCTGTTAAGTTCTTCGCCAGCTGCCATTGTGTCGTAATCCCACATCCAGCCTCCGCCTTCAAAAAATCCGTCTCCAACAGATACATTTTGTAAATCAGTTGGAACAGCAAATTGCTCAATACTAAAATCTGTTGCTAATATAGGCGTTAAACCAATGATAGTAGACACACCAAGAGATGTTTCACAATAATTAGATACTTCATTAATAATGTCTGGGTATTCCAATGGTGATATAGAAGTTGCTTTATCTAAAAGTGCTAACAAAACTGTTTGTTGTCTATTTGCTCGCTCGTCATCTCCGTCAATACTACGAATTCTAGAATAAGAAACTGCTTGACTTCCGTCTAAAGTTACGAGACCACCGCTTGTATCGCTTAATCTTTCGCCTTGTATTTCGCCTACCATTCCGTTAATTAGTGAAGCTTCAGAAGAAGTAATTTCTATTTCAACTCCACCAAAGGCATCAATAATATTAACTAGACCATGAAAGTTAACAGTTACATAATCTTGTACGTTCAAGCCAAAGTTTGAGTTGATTGTCTTGATTGTTAATTCAGGTCCACCATATACGTAAGCATGGTTTATTTTATCATATCCTGAACTATAAGCACTTTCTTCACCAATATATACTCTGCTATCTCTTAAAATAGATGTAAGCTTAATTTTACCGTGAATTTCATCTACTGATAAAATCATAATTGAGTCAGGTCTGCCAGAATAATCACCAGAATAATTATCCAAACCAAAAAGGGCAATATTTGTTATGTTTTCATGCTCTATAGTTCCCGATACAATACCAAGTTCTTCTTTGTCTCTTGTAATCTCTGTTGTAGTTAAACCAGCTAATAGGTAGTTAGAAACATAAAGCATTCCTGCACCTACTGCTATAAAGAGAACGCACAATATTGTTAAAAAGACTTTTAATCCAGTGTGCTTTTTCTTTTTAGGTTTACCAGACATATTATATGCTTGTTTTGATTTATAACTAGAGATATCTTGGAAACCATCGTCTACTTGTTTCTTAGATGTTCTTTTTTTTGCCATATTTAAAGGGTTTCCCTTCACTTCCTTTCAACTAAATGAAATCGTAAATTGTATATAGTAATACTATTTTACTATTCTAACTTCGCCCATTATACTACTATTTTATAAATAAGTCAACTTTCTGCTATTTTTCGCTCTGATTTATCACTATTATTTCCCAATTTTATAGCAAAAAACCGCTTTATCTAAATATAAAACGGTCTTTTTATATCTAAAGTGAGAACTTGTAATCATTTCTTATCAGGGTGAATTTCTCCAGCCCATTCTAAGCCTTTTTTTGCTATAATAACAGCAAATATCTCGTTAATAACTGCTGCTGAGGCTATCGTGCCTTGCACAAGTGTAGCTGACTCTGGGTCAAAAGGTAAAAGTGTAGTTACTGCCATTCCGGTAAACACTAGTGACACACCTGAATGAGGAAGTAGTGTAAAGCCTAAATATTTTGTCATTGTTGGCGTAGCATTAACTTTTTTAGCCATAAAATATGTGCTAAAGTATTTGCCGAGTCCTCTTGTTATAATATAGATAGCTGTAAACACACCAGCGCCTAAAATCAATCTATAATCTAATGGTGCAGCTAAGTTTAAAATCATTATAATAAATCCTATTCCTGCAATTGGTTTTAGCGATAAACTTATTTTTTCCACTGCGTTGTGAGGTGCTACGTTGCTTAATGTTGCAAAAAACGCAAGTCCTATCATCATGTAGTTTAGTGACGGAGTAGGTAGCACAAAGTTGTCGATTAAATAGCTAACAGCAAAAACAATCACTAGTAAAGAATATCCTACAATAGCAGAGCCTTTTTGAGTTAGTTCTTTTCTTTTTAAAAGAGGAGAGGCCAAATATCCTAAGCCTATACCTAACATAAATGGCAATAATACAGATATAAATATTACCACAAGAACATTGCTTCCACCAACACTTCCCATAGCCCCAACCAATGAGTTAACAGTAAAGAAAATCGCAATAGCAATAACGTCATCTAGCATAGCTATTGGCAAAAGAGCACTAGAAATCGGTCCTTTTGATTTGAACTCGTTTACAATGGATAAAGACGGTGCAGGAGCTGTTGCAAGTGCAATCCCACCGAAAATAACAGCGACATACAACGGAACATTTGTGAAATAGAAAAGCACACCAAAGCATAGTGTTACCAATAAAAAAGTACCTATACTCTCTGCCATGGTTATAGCAACTATCTGTTTGCCAGATTTTTTAAGGTTTTTGATGATCAACTCTCTGCCAAAAGTTACACCGACTGCACATTCCAAAAATGTAGATATAGTGTGATACCATGATGTATCCATAACTTCTTGAGACATCAAATTAAGCGCGTGAGGACCTAATGCCATTCCCGTGATAAGCCAACCTAAAATTGCAGGTAGTTTTAATTTAGATACCAACTTACCAACAACAATGGCGATAAATACTGTTAGAACTATGCGTCCGACATACAATAATACTTCCATACCTTACTCCAATTCATTTATATTTTTTTCTATTATATTTAATACTTCTTTATATATTTCTAATTTATCTTCATCTACTCCACGATAAATTAATTGTAAATAATCCTCTTGCACTTTTTTGCCGTCGATAGTTATAGGTATAGAATTATCAGTAAGAGTAATACGCACAATTCTCCTGTCTACTTTATCCACTACTGTTTCTATCAAGTTTTTTTGTCTAAGCATTTCCACTGTTTTAGACACCGTAGATTTTGTAAATCGTCTAACGTCTACAATCTCTTTTGCAGTGTTGTATTCTGGGTTATTAAACAAGAACATAAGCACATCAAGCTCATTTACGCTTATTTCGAACTTGTCACAAACTGTAGATTGCATAGATTGATATGTAGTTTTTACACTTTGCATTCTATATAGCATTTGATAAAGTTTTATACTAATCACTCCTTAATATAGTATCTATAGAAACTGTTTCCGCCGAAACTATTTTACTGCATAAATATAAGTATGTCAAGTAAAAAGTAAAGGATTAAAAGAGAAGATAAAACTTAGAAAAATAAAATAAAGAAAAATGTAAAAAATGCTTGACTTTTTTAAAACAAGGTGATATAATAACTAAGTCGCAAAAAGAGTATGCGGGTGTAGTTCAGTGGTAGAACTCCAGCCTTCCAAGCTGGCCGTGTGGGTTC
>CAYJKT010000047.1:0-12944 GCA_964370775.1 uncultured Eubacteriales bacterium
CAGATTTAACCCCTTATATGACGGTTGTGATGATTGCAAAGGGCTTGGAAATATCCATAAAACAACAGTTGAAACAAAGATAGATTTAAAAATAATTATGGGTCAAACAGATTGAGTAAAAAATATGTGACTAAGCTATGCAATTCTAAAATACAAACACTAAAACCTATACAAATTTATATAGTAAAATTTTACTTAGTAAAACATTGACATTTTACTAAGTGTATGATAATATTTAAATAGAGATAGATTTACTTTATTTGGAGGGTATAATATGAAAAAATATTTAGGTATTATCGGTTTATTAGTTGTAACAATTATTTGGGGTGGTGGATTTGTTGCTAGTGATATAGCACTAGAATCTATGACTACACTACAAATTATGACAATACGATTTTTTATAGCTGCTGTAATAATGACAATAATTGCATTCAAAAAAATAAAAAACATAACCAAACAAGAACTATTGTGTGGTGTTTTACTAGGTGCATTTTTGTTTGCAGCATTTTTTATACAAACATTTGCGCTACAGTTTACCACTCCTTCAAAAAATGCGTTCTTAACTGCAACAAATGTTGTATTTGTGCCGTTTATAGTATATATTTTTACAAAGAAAAAAGCGAGTGCCCAAAATATTATTGGTGCTGGTTTGGCAATAGTAGGAGCAGGCGTGTTGTCACTACAAAGTGATTTTTCGCTTGGATTTGGAGATAGTTTAACACTTGTGTGCGCTATATGTTTTGCGTTCCATATTTTTTTAACAGGGCGATATGTTGATGAAATACGACCAGCAGTATTAAATTTTCTGCAAATGGCAACAGCATTTGCATTATCATTTATAGGTCTGTTGGCTTCTGGCGAAGCTAGCACTATTGCTCCAAGTCAAAACAGTTTAATGGCAGTTTTATACTTAGGTCTTATTAGCACAGCAGTGTCATATTTCCTTCAAACAATATCACAAAAATATGTAGATGAAACAAAAACAGCTATAATCTTATCATCAGAGGCAGTGTTTGGCATGTTGTTCTCTGTAATTTTACTAAGCGAAGTAGTAACTGGTCGCATGATATTAGGTTCGATAATTATTTTTAGTGGTGTTCTGATTTCTGAACTAAAGATACTAAAGAAAAAAGAGGTGTGATTTAATATGTCTACAATAAAAGAAATAGCTAGCCGAGCAGGGGTATCTATCACAACGGTGTCTAGGGTTTTAAATCAAGATGACACATTAAACGCGCAAGCAGAAACTAAGCAAAGAATTTTTGAAATAGCAAGCGAGCTAGATTATATAGCAAAGCCGAAATCACCAAGAAAGAAAAAACTGAAAATAGGTATATGTTCTTCGTATAATCAAGAGCAAGAAGTTATAGACCCATACTATCTAACAATTCGCATGTCATTAAAACAGTTTATTACAGATGAGGGATATAAGCCTGTTTCTGTTCATGTAGATGAGACTAAAGAAAATGTTAAGGCGTTGGACGGGATAATTTGCATAGGTAGGTATAGCAATAATCAATTAGACAAGTTAGAGTCATTTTTAAAGCCTTTAATTTTTATAGATAGTTCCCCTAATCCATCAAAATATGATTCGGTTATAGTCGATTTGACAGCTACTATAGAGAATTTGATAGATTATTTGATTGAATGTGGACATGAAAAAATTGCGTTTATAGGCTCTAATGATTATAATGCTGATAACGAATTAATAGTTGATGCACGCAACATCGCTTTTAGAGATTACATGACTAAGCTAGGAATTTTTGAAGAAGAGTACGAGAGAATAGGTGAGTTTCACGCAAAATACGGATACAAATTTTTCAAAGAATTTGCTAATCTTAATAGCCCTCCTACAGCAATAATAGCAGCTAATGATACAATTGCAGCAGGCTGTTTTAGAGGAGCTTATGAACAAGGTTTAAAAATACCAGATGATATTAGTGTTGTAGGAATAAATGATATTTCTGCTGTTAAGTTTATGACACCACCTCTTACAACAGCTAGAATACCAACAGAATTTATGGCTGAAAGAGCATTAAAGTTATTAAAAGAGATAGTTATTGAAGAGAAGATAATTCCTGTTAGGTGCACAGTGCCGACGGAAATAATGAAGCGATCTAGTGTGAGAAAATACTGATAAATACAAATAATATATGAAACACAAAAGTCTATCAAATGATATAATTTGATAGACTTTTTATGATAAATATTAAGCTTTTAAGTAGTTGCGTATGTATCTTTTTCTGTGGTCTTACTAGCTTGTCTATATTTACTAGGTGTAACGCCATAGTTTTTTTTGAACAATCTTATGAAACCTCTTGTATCATTGTAACCTACTTTTGTGCTTATCTGGTCAATTGTGAGGTTCGTCCCTTCGAGTAGTTCTAAGGCTTTTTTTATTCGCAATTCAGACAAATACTCTCCAATAGTCATTGAGTGTTCTTTTTTAAAAAGTCTCGATAAATATTTAGGATTTAATGATAGATGTTCTGCTATGTCAGAAATTTGTATTCCTTTTATATAGTTTTTTTCTATAAATTCAGTAGCGTTTTCAATATACTTCACAGCATGCTCAGTGTTAGACATGGTAGTCATTTGTTCGTTTTTGATTGTTCGGGTTAAGCTAGACACTTGATTTATTATATACTCTACATCGTTGGAGTTAATTACATCAACAGTGGTATTGAAAATAGTTTCACGCTTGTTTTCGCCAATAACTGGTAATGCCTGGTTTAAAAAAGAACTGATGATAATAAGAAACTTAGACTTTGCAACATCAATATCAATTTGCGACTTACATGTAAGAGGATCAAAATTCTTGTTAATCCATATAACCATTTCATCAATATCGCCTGAAACAGCAGAATATACAACCCTATTGACAGTAGATTCAGGCAGCAAAACATTTGGATAAATCGTTTTTGCATCTGATACAATATACCATTTATCAGTTAAAGCTAAACGGAACATGTGGTTTAGCTTTGCTTTTCTATATGCTTGTGATATTGTCTCAACAGAACTCACGGGTACTACTACAGAGATGAAAAAGTCTAACTCTAGTGAGTCGATGGCATTTTCTCGTATGTCTTCAATCAAGGACATAAATCTTTCTGTAATATCATCATCATTATAGTTGTTGTAATTCATCAATACGCCTATGTATTCGTCGTTTTCTTCAACTGCGTGTATCATGAAATTGTTACTTTCTTTTTGGCTTAAACTGTCTATAATATAAAGCTTAGATAATAGTTCATCATTTTTCGCAGAAACATTTATACAGGCTACAAGAAAGTTTGGATAAGCAAATTTCCCACTAAATACACCAGTGAATTTAGAGTACTTACTCAAATCGGTATAGTTTCCTACTAAAATATCTTTAAGTATCTTGGTGTTTGTTATCATCTTTAACTCGTTTAGACGTGAACGCGCTAAGTCTCTGTCGCTAAGCAAAGTATCAAAACTATCACGTATTTCATTAACAGACATAGTTTTAGTAGAGGTATCTGAACCACATGCAAGAGCTAGTTTAATTAACATTGGTTTTAAGTAAGTAAAAAACTTATGACCGCCTAAAAAAATTACTAAGCTTATAAGTGCTACCAACATAAAAAGACTTAAACATATCTGTAAATACTCGATTATAAACTCATCAATAAATAATTGCCTCGGATAATGCAAGCTAAGTGAAAAATTGTATGAGCTTAATTTTGATGAAAGGGTGAAAACATCCTCGTCAGAATAATCACCCAGTATAGTTGAGGTGCCAGAAGGAGCAGTTAAAGTTAAAAAATATCCATTTGATATAACTTCTGAAATATTATCGAGCACATAAGTTTCTTGCAGGTTAAATATGATGTAAGATTCATTCCCTTCTTGTGGGGTAATAAGAAGTGGCAAAACAAAGCTTATGTCTGAATCTTTCTCGTTAGTATTTGTTTTATATATTAAAGGCATATTTGAATTAAAATACTGTGCTATATCTTCATCAAAAAAGTTACTCAAATTTGTTTTTCCGAAATTAGAAGCAAATAAATCGTCTGTTTCTTTAAAATAAACATAAACAGAGCTACACCCAAAAGGGGTTAAGCTTTTTTGCACTGATTTTATGTACTCATAAAGCTCTACTTCAGAATATTTATTAGCAGTAGTTGGAGAATTTGCAAATATATTATAATCATTATTATAATTTATAGTAAATGCAGTGGTAAGGATAGTATCAAAAAATCTATCAAAATATGATGTAGATGTGCTTAAATTCTCTGCAAGAGCTTTTTCGTTCTCGGCATTTTTTCCTCTAAAAGTAAAAATTCCTACAATAATTATAATAGATAGGAAAACTGCCCACATTATAATAAAAAGGAACTTTAGAAGTTGTGTTAAAGAATATTCTTTTTTCATACGGTTAACTTCCTCCCTTGTGCAAATTGAATATCAATTTGATAAGTAGTTCAAAATTTACATATTTACAGTGATAGTCTTTAATTTTTCTCGGTTAATATTATTACTTATTTTATATAATATCAAATAAGTGACAAATAATCAAGTAGAATATAATTAAAATTGTTTATAATAATGACATACGGCAAAAAAAAGTAACTATTTTGCTATTATTTAGTGCAAAATAGTTACTTTTTGGCTAGTGTAATAAATTGTTGGTTATTGTCACTAAATAGCATTTACAAAAAGATGTTTTTTTGTTAACATTTAAGCATGAAAGAAAAGGAGGAATATTATGAAAAATGTTGACGCAACAAGCTGTAGTAAACTGCACTATTTTAAAAAGAATTTTAATGTACACAAATATTATTACTTATTAATATTGCCAGGTTTATTAATGCTTATCTTGTTTAGGTACCTACCAATGACAGGAATAGTAATAGCTTTCACAGACTTTAGTTTATCTTCTGGTATTTATGGTGGTGATTTTGTAGGATTGAAATGGTTTGACATGCTCTTTTCAAACAGTCAATTTACACAAGTATTATTTAATACTATTTATATCTCAGTACTTAAATTGTTATTGAGTTTTCCTGCACCGATAATACTTGCACTTATGATAAACGAAGTTGGAAACACTGGTCTTAAACGCACAATTCAAACAGTTGTTTATTTGCCACACTTTATATCTTGGGTTGTTATAGGTGGAATAATGATGACTATCCTCTCTCCATCTGTTGGTATTTTATCTTTGTTTGGTGTTCAAACAAACCCACTTTTGCAACCAAGCAATTTTAGGTGGCTTGTTATAGTAACAGATATATGGAAAGAAAGTGGATGGGGAACAATTGTTTACTTAGCTGCTATTAGTGGAGTTAATCCTGATTTATATGAAGCTGCAACAGTAGATGGCGCAAATAGGTTCCAAAAAATATTTAACATAACAATTCCTTCAATAGCAAGTACAATTGCTGTAATGTTAATTCTAAGAACAGGAACACTTTTAAGCGCTGGATTTGACCAAATGTATGTTCTTCAAACAGCTGCTACTATGGAAGTAGGAGATGTATTAGATACATTTGTATATAGATACGGACTAGCACAAGGTAGATTTTCTTATGCTACTGCTGCAGGTCTATTCCAGTCTGTAGTAGGATTTATATTAGTTTGTATGTCAAACTTAATAACCAGAAAAATGGGACAAGATGGCGTTTGGTGATAATCTTAAGTACAAATAACACTGGGGTACTGTTTTATCAAAATAATACATGTTTAGTTTGACTGATTTAATTTTGTACGATATTATTAAACTTATGAAAGGGGTTTTATTATGCGTTCGGCTTTTTTAGCTAGAAAAAGCATAGGAGAAAGAATTTTTGAAATCTTAAATGTTACAATCTTAATAGCTTTAGGAATTGCAATGTTTTATCCGTTTTGGCATGAACTATGCTTATCATTGAGTTCTTCTACAGAGGCAACAAGAGGTGGAGTGTTCTTTTATCCTAGAGAGTTTACAGTAGAAGCATATACACAGGTATTGGAGAGTTCATTTATTTGGGTGGCTTTCAAAAACAGTATATTGTCTACTATAGCAGTTACTGTAATAGGTGGTTTGTTTACTGCAATGCTTGCCTATGGTTTATCAAAAAAACAGATAGTTGGAAGTAAAACTTTAAGCTTTATTGTTATATTTTGTATGATTTTTAACGGGGGATTAATACCTACATATTTAACTATTAACAACTTTGGGTTAGTAGACAGCTTGTGGGCACTGATTTTACTAGCAGCAGTTACACCTTATAACACAATAATCATGAAGAATTTCTTCTCGTCATTACCAGCTGAACTTGAAGAAGCTGCATTTATAGACGGAGCAAATCCTATGAAAATATTTTTTACAATTATTCTTCCGTTATCAAAAGCAGTTCTTGCTACAGTAGGTCTTTGGTTGGCAGTTGCAAACTGGAATAACTTCATGGGTGGTCTTATCTATTTGCACTCAAGAGAAAATTTTACATTGCCAATCTATATAAGACAAGTTATAGACGGACAAATTCTTGCAAGAGAAACTGGAGAGGGTGCAGAGACAGCAGTTGAGTCTATTGTTGGCGCAACTATTATGGTATCTGTTTTCCCTATACTATGTGTTTATCCATTTTTACAAAAATATTTTGTAAAAGGAGTTATGATTGGGTCGGTAAAAGGGTAATCCTTTTAACATATTAATTAAAAATAAATTGGAGGTTATTATGAAAAGTACACTTAAAAGAATTTTTGCTAGCTTACTGGTATCTGCAATGCTAGTTTCAGCAGTAGCGTGTTCCACTGATAATGGAGGAGATACAAGTGCTGACACATCAAATTCAACAGACTCTTCTACAGATACTAACACAAACGAAGATTCAAATTCTGATGAAAGCTATAGTTTCACATTTTATCTAAACGGTTCTTGGACAGCATACCCTCTTGACGGTCAACCAGGTAAAGAAATTATGCAAGAAGCTATGACTGCTTATGGTCTACCTAATATTGATTTTGAAGTAACACACATTGGTGGTACTGAATACTATGACAGATTAAATGTGTTAGCAGTAAGTGATTCACTTCCTGATGCTATGGGTATTGATCTTACAACTGTTAAAAGTTTTGCCGATCAAGATTTAATCCTACCTCTTGATGATCATATTGATAGCTTGACAAATTTAAAAGATTTAATGCGTCAACCAGAAATCGATGCTGCTACATATAATGGAAGTCTATACGCATTCCCTGTTGGCTATCTTGAAGGAAGCATTAACGGACCTAATACAAACGGTTTAGTGATTAGACAAGACTGGCTTGATAATGTTGGAATGGAAGTTCCTACAACTATTGACGAGATGTATGAAGTTATGAAAGCGTTTAAAGAACAAGACCCTGATGGAAACGGAGAAGATGATACATTTGGTTATTTAGGAGTAGACACAACTTGGTTTGACGTTGTTTTTGGTGCGTATGGAATTCAACCGACTTTCTGGATGGAGACAGAAGATGGACTAAGAATGGGAAGCACACTTGATGGCACACAAGAAGCTCTTGCTACACTTCGCAAATGGTATGAGGAAGGTCTTATTGATCCAGACATATTTGTATCCGATGCAAGTTTGAAAGACCAAAAATTCGCCAACTCTAAAGGTGGAATTTATGAGGGTAGTGGTTTTACAGGATCGCCTGTTAACCCAGAATCTGCTGCACTTTTAAGTGTAACACCAACAGCTGTTTTATCACCAATTGGTGCGATAACAGGACCTGATGGAGAATCTGGTAAACAAGAGAGTAAACCAGGTTATGGCAATTTAAGAGCAATTTCAAAAAGCGCTGAAAATGTTGATGTACTTGTAGAGTTTATGAACTGGACAGTGTCTTATGAAGAAAATGGTGGAGCATTCCTTTGCTCTGTAGGTGTTGAGGGTGAAGACTTTACAATAGACACTGAGACAGACCTTATTTTACAAACAAGTACTTATGATGAGATTTATGGAAAAGGTCTTGGTAATCCAGTTAGATTTTTACAAGCTGTAGACCGTCGTTGGTTGAATGAAGATGCAGTAGGATTTTTTGATACATTCGAAGGCACTTATGAGGAAAATATGTACTGGGGAACAACTGATGCAATGCTTGACTACCCTGATACAAGCGAAGAATTGTTTAGACAATACATGGCTAGAATTATTCTAGGTGAGTTACCGGTTGAAGCTTGGTCAGATTATGTAGATGAATTCTATTCAATGGGTGGAGATATTATAGAGCAAGAAGTAAACGAAGCTTACAATAATTTAAATAGTTAAATTAGAAATATGTATTATCTCTTCTGTAAATATATGGAAGAGATAATGCTGGTTTGTATGAATGGAGTTAAAAAATATGAATAAACCTAATATAGTTTTTTATTTTGTAGATCAACAAAGATGGGACACAATGGGTTGTTATGGACAAAAATTAAATGTTACACCAAACCTAGACAAACTTGCTAAAGAGGGAACACTGTTTTTAAATGCATATACTTGTCAGCCAGTTTGTGGTCCTGCAAGAGCAGCGTTGCAAACAGGTAAATATCCAACAGAAATAGATTGCCATATAAACGGAAAAATACTGCCAAATGGTGTTAAAACTATAGCTAATTATTTTGATGAAAATGGGTATGAGACTGCGTATGTTGGTAAGTGGCATTTAGCAACTGATGACGAAAAAGGACCTGATTATAGAATTACAGCTATTCCAGAGGAAAGACGAGGAGGCTATAAAAGCTATTGGATGGCGGCAGATGTGCTAGAGTTTACTTCTCATGGATATAATGGTTATGTTTTTGATAAAGATAATAAGAAACACGAATTTATAGGATATAGAGCAGATTGTATAAATAATTATGCTGTTAACTTCTTGCAAAACAGAAATAAGGATAACCCCTTTTTTATGTTTGTAAGCCAAATTGAACCCCACCATCAAAATGACAGAAATACATATGAAGGACCAGATGGAAGCAAAGAGAGATTTAAGGATTATGAAACTCCTGGAGATTTAATTGGCACAGGTGGAGACTGGAAAGAAAATTACCCTGATTACCTAGGTCAATGCCATAGCCTTGACTATAATGTGGGCAGATTGGTTGACACGTTAAAAAACGAGGGTGTTTGGGATAACACAATCTTAATTTATACTTCTGATCATGGTTCACATTTTTGCACAAGGAATGCTGAATATAAACGCTCTTGCCATGATGGTTGCACACATATTCCGATGATTGTTACAGGACCTGGTTTTAATGGTGGAAAAGAAGTCGAAGAATTGGTAAGCTTGATAGATTTACCAACTACATTGCTAGACTGCATAGGTGTGGAGAAACCTGATGATTTTAGAGGAAGTTCACTTAAAAAATTGGTGAGTGGAGAGGCTAAAGACTGGAACGAAGAAGTATTTATGCAAATTAGCGAAAGCCAAGTAGGTAGAGCTATTCGTACAAGCAAATGGAAGTATTCCGTAAGAGCAGATGCACACCCAATTAAAGACTCAGGCTCAGATACTTATTATGAAGATTATTTATATGACTTAGAAAACGACCCACATGAAAGAAACAATTTAGTAAACAATGAAGATTTGTGCGAAGTAAGAGCAGAACTTGCTAGTATTTTAGTTAGAAAAATGGTAGAAGCAGGAGAGAAAACACCTGAGATATTAGCAAGAAAATAAGTAAAGAACACAAAGCTCCTGACTAAAAACAGGAGCTTTGTGTTTAATATCTTGACAAACATAAAATAAAATGATAGACTGTAAATATTAAATGAATGACGAGGTAAGTTTTTGTTAATAGTATTTGTATCGGTAATTTCTAATTAATCCATAGATAAATAAACTATGCGACTTGTCGCTATTATTGTCATGCAAATTTAGAATTTTCCATTACATACGCTTGTAAAACTTACTGTTATATATAAACTTTTAGTGTACAGAGCTATTAAGTTTATTCAAATGGTTTTTTTGAGTGTGTTGGATTATTCCGATACACTCTATTATTTTGTTTCAAAGTTAGAAAGGTGAATACTCAATGAGTACAAACAATACATTAGAATTTAATATAATACTAGAAAAACTTAGCGAATATGCATTATCGCAAAATGCAAAAAACAAACTACTTTCCTTAAAACCATTTTTAAGTGAAAGAGAGTGCAGACAAAGCCTTGCAGACACAACAGAGGCTAAAAATATACTAGACACAATAGGAACGCCTCCGATAGTATCTATGTTAGAACTTGACAAAACACTTGAACTTGCGTCAAAAGGTTCAATGCTTCTGCCAGAGCAGTTAACATCGGTAGCATCATTTTTAAACGCATGTAAAAGACTTGTGAACTTTTTAAAAAAGGCAGAAAATCTTGACGGCAGAGTAGCATATTACGGACGAGCTTTTTCGTTAATTGAAGAACTGGTACAGGAGATAGAAAACGCTATAATCAACGATAAAGTCCAAAGTTTTGCATCAAAAACGCTGCAAGATTTAAGACGAAAAATAGATAACACTCAGCTTTCGGTGAAATCTAAACTGGATACTATTCTAAAAAGCAAGAAGAACTACCTGTCTGATAGCCATGTAACATCTAGAAATGGTCGCTTTGTTTTGCCAGTAAAAAAAGAATATAAAAATCAAGTGTCAGGCACAGTTATCGATAGTTCTGCAACTGGCTCAACCGTGTTTATAGAACCGTCTGCAATAAGTAAACTACAAGAAGAATTATCTTTTCTACAAATTCAAGAAGATAACGAAGTTAGAAGAATTCTATATACATTAACATCTTTAGTAGATGATAATATTAAAGAGCTTATGACAAACATGGAGTATATGGAGCTGTTGGATTACATCTTTGCAAAAGCTAAATATTCTGAGGAATTAAATGCGATTCCAGCACCTATTAATACAGACAGAGTGATAAAAATAATTAAGGGACGACATCCTTTGCTAGGTAAAGATATATGTGTTCCACTTGATTTTGAAATAGGCGACGAGGTAAACGGAGTCATTATAACAGGGCCTAACACTGGTGGAAAAACTGTTGCACTTAAAACGGTTGGGTTGTTGTCGCTAATGGCACAGTGTGGTTTGCATGTTCCATGTAAAGAGGGTAGTGTGTTTTCTATGCATGCAAATGTACTTTGTGATATAGGAGACGGACAAAGTATATCAGAGAATTTATCAACATTTTCATCTCACATTAAAAAAATAGTTTATATTCTAAACAATGTGTCACATGAAAGCCTTGTTTTGCTAGATGAATTAGGCTCAGGCACAGACCCTACTGAAGGAATGGGTATAGCGATAGCTATTTTAGATGAGCTTAGAAAAAAAGAGTGCCTTTTTGTTGCAACAACTCACTATCCAGAGATTAAAGATTTTGCTAAGAACCCACCAAAATTAATAAATGCAAGAATGGGTTTCGATAAGGAGAACTTAAAGCCACTTTATAAACTGCAAATTGGTGAGGCAGGGGAGAGCAGCGCTTTATATATTGCTGAAAAATTGGGGTTGCCAGAACATTTATTAAAACGAGCAAGAACAGAAGCTTATTCAAACAAATCGGTTAATACATCAACATACAAAACTACTTATGTAGATGACGAACCACGTCCCAAAAAAACGGCAAGTAAAATAGTGAAGGAGATAGAAAAAAAGGAAACAAATTTAAGAAGTAAAAGTTTTAACATAGGGGATAGCGTAAGAGTGTTTCCTCAAAAAGAGCTTGGAATTATTTATAAACCAACAAATGATAATGGCGAGTTGGTAGTGCAAATCAAAGGTAAAAAGAAGCTTATTAATCATAAACGAATTAAGCTTGTAATGCCTGCAAGTGAACTATACCCAGCAGATTACGATTTATCTATTGTTTTTGACTCTGTAGAAAACCGAAAAGCAAGCCACAAAATGAACAAAGGACATAACCCTGATTTAGTAGTAATACACGAAGACGATGAGCTTGAAACGAATTAAGACTCTCTAGGTTAATTGATTAGTTAATAATGATAAATTTATTAAATAATTATCTAAAATTATGTGAGATATAATATAGAGTTTTTCCGAAAAATATGATAAACTAAGATAATAGTTCAATTATAACCTTTATATAACGATAAAATAAAGATATACAGATATGAAAGGAAAAACTTATGAAAAGATTTAGTTTAGAGGGAAAAACAGCAATAGTTACAGGTGGAAACAGAGGGCTTGGACTTGGTATAACAAAAGGATATGCAGAAGAGGGTGTCACAGTTGTGATAATGTCATACAGTGATAATGTGCATAAAGTTGCTAAGGAATTTAGAGAAAAAGGATTTAAAGTATACTCGGTACAAGTTGATCTTAATGAACATGAACAAATAGAGCCAGCATTTAACAAAGCTTTGGAGTTGTTAGGTGGCAGACTAGATATCATCGTAAATAATGCAGGTATTCAAAGAAGACACTTAGCAGAGGAATTTCCGTACAAAGATTGGCTTGATGTAATCAACGTAAACTTAAACGCAGTTTTTACACTAAGCCAGTTATCTGGCAGAGTTATGCTTAAACAAGGCAGTGGTAAAATCATAAACATTGCATCAATGCTCAGTTATTTTGCTAGCAGAACAGTTCCAGCGTATGCAGCGAGTAAAGGTGGCATAGTTCAGCTCACAAAAGCACTTTCTAATGAATGGGCAGATAAGGGTATACAAGTAAATGCAATTGCACCTGGGCAAATGGATACAGAGATGAACGAAGCTTTAACATCTGACCCAGAACTATACCAAGAGTACCTCAAGAAAATTCCAGCAGGACGTTGGGGTAACATAGATGATTTAGCTGGAACTGCTATATTTTTAGCGTCCTCGGCTTCAGATTATGTTTGTGGAACCACAATACCAGTGGACGGTGGATTTTTAGGGCTATAGTTTTCGCTATAGCCATTGAAATGTTACGGTATTTTACCGTGCCATGGGGTATGCCC
>CAYJKT010000048.1:0-12780 GCA_964370775.1 uncultured Eubacteriales bacterium
CTTATTAAAACTTACGCCTGTCGTCTTTTTAAACATTCGTCCTAAATATGACGAAGTAAGATAAAATTTTGACGCAACCTCTTTTATTGTTAATTGTTTATTAAGAGTTTAAATAATATTAGTATAGGTATAGCTCTCAAACTTACAAAAAAACAAGTTAAATTTGATATACAAAATCTTCTACAAAATGAAGTGCTGCACCAATACATGCACTTTTGTCGGTATAAATCGATGTAGAAAGCTCAGTCTCAGTAAACTCAAACGGTGAAAAAATACTAATAATCGATTTGAGTTCGTATAGATAACGCGATAGATATTTTGATGCTTTACCTCCTAAAACTATCGGGCAATCTAAAATTGAATGTATGTTTATAATGCCAATCGCTAAATTATTAAGATATTCTCGCAAAATTATTTGATAATCCATATTATTATCGACATTATTAAAAAATTCATCAAGTGTTATATGTAAATCGTTGCTCAAAACTGCCGATGAACAATAAGCCTCAAAGCAACCAAATTTTCCACAAGCACATTCTTTTCCTCGTGGGTGAATACAAATATGACCAAATTCAGCACTTTTATGATTTACGCCTAAAAAAGTTTCGTTATTTATTAAAATTGACCCACCAACACCGTGGTTTAGTGCAATATATGCCATACTGTAAACATCTTTTCGTATTAAATGTTCAGCATACGCACTTGCATTAGCATCGTTTAAAATATGAATATTGTAATCGAAATGCTCTTTAATGCCCGAAATCGAACTTTCTCTTAAATTAAGAGTAGGTGCAAACAATATCTTATCTGCGCTATCGTTTATAACCCCAGGTAAAGTTACACAAACACCTAGAAGTTTCTTTTTATCAAGTTTGTTTTCAACTAAAAAGTTAAAAATTAAATCATTTATACTTTTATAATATTCAGTTGTATCAGAAAAAGGTACTGAATATTTTTTGTAGGAAAGCTCGTTTGAAGATATATCTATCGCGATTATTTTAATATGATTTCGAGAAAGTTCGATGCCAACCGAGAATTTAACAGCGCTATTTATGCAAATAGTTTGTGGCTTTCTACCGCCTGTGCTTGAATTTTTTTCGCCAAAATAAATCAAGTCCTTGTCTAGTAATTCAGAAATAACCGAATTAATTGTAGGTAAACTAAGCCCTAAATTATATGAAAGAGATTTTTTTGTAACATCTGTTGATGAATATATATGATTAAAAATTCGATGTTTATTGTTTTGTTTTATGTCAGTTAACTTTGTAATATCCATAGCTAAAATCCACCTTTCGAAAAGTGTATGTTACTATAATAATCTAAATAATGGATAGTGTCAATAACACAACAGTGTTTTGTTAAACAAATTTCTAAAAGTTCTGTATTGTACAGAAAACCACCCAATTTTACGATTAAAATTTAAATATAAAAATATATATTGACAAATATAGTATTTTGTTGTAAGCTTATACCACAAACTTTTACAAATATATTTTATAAAAGTTTGTGGTATATTAATATAAATATTTGAATGCTCATGTTGTACTCAACTATAAATGTTGGAACAAAGGTGACTTTTATGCTATATTAGATCTTTTTTTGTTACTTTTTCAAAAATAATTGTAAAAATTGCAATTCTATTTTGGGCTTTAGATCTTTCACATGATGTAGTGTTTGGTTGCGTGGTTGCTGGTGTTGTCACAGGCGTGCTACTATTAAACTTTAGAATATAGGAGAAAAATATGCAAATTAAATCAATAACTGACCCAAGCTTTAAAAAATATGGTAGGATTTTGGACATTAAATTGCCTAAAACTATTGATAATCTAAAAAAAACAGATGACTCTGACGGTGTGATTTATTTTGCGTCAGAGAATATTCTTGAGAACACTGATGAATTTACACTACTTCGTGACAGTGTTTTTGGTGGTATGCCTATCCAAATTGGCTATTGCAACGGAGTGAACAATACTTTAAACGCACTGGAATATCATAGGGATTCAGAAATCAACATTACAGGTACAGAGGCGATTTTCATGCTAGGTTTACAGTCGGATATTTCCGATGATTTCACTTATGACACATCAAATGTAGAGATTTTCAAGGCTGAGCCTGATATGGCTATCGAATTTTACGCAACAACACTTCACTACGCACCTTGTTCAGTAGATAAAAAGCAGTTTAAAGTGGCTGTTGTGCTTCCAAAAGGCACGAACACTGAAAAACCAAATGTTATGGACAATTATACTGAAAATAAGTTAATGACAAATAAAAACAAATGGTTAATTGCACATAAAGACGCTAATATAAACGGTGCTTTTGTTGGATTAACTGGTGAAAATATTAAAATTTAAAGGAGAATTATCATGTCAAATGTACCAAAAATTAAAGTAGGAGTTGTCGCTGTATCCCGTGACTGCTTCCCAGAAAGTTTATCTGTAAACCGTAGAAAAGCTGTTATCGAAGCTTATAAAACCAAGTATAACGACGTAGATTTATACGAATGTCCAATTTGTATTGTTGAAAGTGAAATCCACATGGTTGAAGCATTAAACGATATAAAAGCTAACAATTGCGATGCTTTAGTTGTTTATTTAGGTAATTTCGGTCCTGAAATTGCCGAAACTTTGCTTGCAAAACATTTCGATGGTCCATGTATGTTTGTGGCTGCTGCCGAAGAAAGCGGAGATTCATTAATTCAAGGCAGAGGTGATGCTTATTGTGGAATGCTTAACGCGAGCTACAACCTTAAACTTCGCAACATCAAGGCTTATATTCCTGAATACCCAGTAGGAGATGCAGAAGATTGTGCTGAAATGATTAACGAATTTGTGCCAATCGCAAGAGCATTAGTTGGTATTTCTAAGCTAAAAATTATCAGCTTTGGACCAAGACCACTTAACTTCATGGCTTGTAACGCACCAATTAAACAACTTTTCAATTTAGGTGTTGAAATTGAAGAAAATTCAGAACTTGACCTTTTTGCTTCGTTCAATGAACATGCAAACGATCCTAGAATACCAGAGGTAGTTGCAGATATGGAACTTGAGCTTGGCAAAGGCAACATGAAGCCTGAAATTCTTCCTAAACTAGCACAATATGAGCTAACTTTACTTGATTGGGTGGAAAAACACAAAGCTTATCGTGAATATGTGGCAATTGCTGGCAAATGTTGGCCTGCTTTCCAAACACAATTTGGCTTTGTTCCATGCTATGTAAACAGCCGTTTAACTGCAAAAGGTATCCCAGTTTCATGCGAAGTTGATATTTATGGTGCATTAAGCGAATTTATTGGTGCGTGTGTTAGCTTAGATGATGTAACACTACTTGATATTAACAATTCTGTACCGAAAGATATGTATAATGAAGATATTAAAGGCAAATTTGATTACACAATTAAAGACGTATTCATGGGATTTCACTGTGGAAATACTTCATCAAAAAAACTTTCCACATGTGCTATGAAGCACCAATTAATTATGGCTAGAGCCTTACCAGAAAAAGTTACACAAGGCACATTAGAAGGGGATATTATTCCTGGTAACATTACGTTTTATCGCCTGCAAAGTACTGCTGACAATACACTTCGTGCATACATAGCAGAGGGTGAAGTTCTTCCTGTTGCAACCCGTTCCTTTGGTGCTGTTGGTATTTTTGCAATCCCTGAAATGGGTCGTTTTTATCGCCATGTTTTAATTGAAGGAAATTATCCACATCATGGCGCAGTTGCATTCGGCCACTTCGGAAAAACTTTGTTTGAAGTGTTTAAATATTTAGGTGTTGAGCTTAACGAGATTGGTTTTAATCAACCTAAAAATATGCTTTATAAATCAGAAAATCCATTTATGAAGTAAACAATTATAATATTAAAGAAGCTATGTACAGCTCTCCTAAACAATGAAAAAGGGAGTGTCTCATTAACGAATTTTTCCGTCAATACGAACAAACCAATGTAGGGACAGGCTTCCTTGCCTGTCCGAAAATTATCAACTTTTTACCTGTTTTAGGGGGCTGTCGCATTAAGGTAAAACTGCATAAAATCAACAATGTATTTGTAGGGTCTGATGCCCACATCAGACCGAAACTGATAGGAAATCTAAGTTTTCGGGTCGATGTGGGCATCGACCCCTACATTGTGTTTGTGTAAAATCACCGACATTTGTATTAATGCGACAGTCCCCTACTTTTTTGTTCCTTTTCACCTTAATGCGTCAGCCTCTTTTTGCTGTTTTTAATACTTTTTCGTTTGAATATATCAGTTCAATAGTTTTATTTAGTATAAAATCTAACTATTTATATATTGATAAATAACTAAAAATATAAATTAAATATAATTTTATGTACAGATTAATTATGTCAGAGAATATCTTGTATTCTATTCCAACACCTGTTAAGGAGTTTTTGAAAGGTGTGACGTTTGGATATCATCTTATTTTAAAAAAGGGTTTGAACTGTTACTGTGCATAATAATATTAATCTATATAAATTGGATTTGTCCATGCATATTTACCATGCATATTTTTACATACATATCTTATATATTTTTCATGTCCTTTAATTTTATAGGTGACTTTTTCTATGCTCTCTTCACTTGTAAAAAACTTAGTATCAAACACTTTATCACCAACTATAATTTGAATTTCTTGCATTTTTTCACATTCAAGTATTACTTCGTCATTTTCTCTTGTAATGCTATAGATATGTGCACCACTTGATGAATAGTAGTTTCCGTTTAATAGATTTTGTACTATATCGTCGTGCTCTAGGCTGTCGGAGTTAATCATTACATATCCACCACCCGAATCGGATACTTCTCTTTTATTGTGATTGTCATCTACCGCTAGTGCATTGATTTTTTTCTTTTCTCTTATCAATGTGTCTAACATAAAATCTCTTCCACCAAGATTCCAACCAATTTTAGAGGTATGATTATATACTTCAAGCGCCCATAACCCTTCTATATTAATAAAATCCATTTCCGTAGTATTTGATAAAAGAGGATGATTATAACTTAAGAAACAACCGTTTTCTCTATAAAAATTCACTTCCTTTTGAAGTTCATTTTCGAAATCACATGGCTTTGCAAAAACTTTTGCATTTCTTTTATATCCGTGCGACAAGATATTAGTTTTTACATTTTTATGCATTTCACTTGTGCCTAAATAGGCATTAAAGTGGTGCATTTTTGTACACTGCCTTTTGCTATCTTCTCTCCAGACTAAATCAGTATAATTTACATCGTTACTCGGCAAGCAACTGTCATTTTCAAGTAAATACATGGAACCCTCTATAGCAGGAATAAGCAAAAATTCATCTGAACAAAATTCTTTACTGTAGTCGCTAAAAACATCATGGTCTGTAATTGCAAGTACGCTATAACCTAATTTTTTATATAAATCTATAACTTGTATCGGACTCAATGCACCATCTGACACATTGGTGTGACAGTGCAAATTTGCTTTATACCAATTTTTCTTATCAAAAATCATGCTTGTTTACCTTTCATTATACATACATTTCGCTAATATCAAAGTTGACTTCTTTTAAGTGTTCTGGTCTTCCAACATTTAACTCTGTTTTACTATCAAAGAAATGGAGATGATTTTGAAGAAGTTCAGCATACACTGTTTCCCCAATTCTACAATTTAGGTTTTTAACTGTTGCAATAATTTCTGCACCGTCTACATCTAAATAAACAGCAAAATTAGCTCCCTGGTTTTCAATATATTTCACCGTTGTTTTTAAAAATCTTTCATTTGCATCATCTTTATACAAAATAATATTTTCAGATCTAATACCCACCGTATACTCTTTGTCTTCAGCTAAATACCCTTGCCAATCGTCAAGTAGATTTAAGTATTGTCTTCTTAATTTTACCTTGTTCAAGTGTACTTTTGTCTCAGGCAACAAATTCATTGGTGGCGAACCTATAAATTTCGCCGTGAAAATATTTCTTGGGTGGTGATATACCTCATAAGGCTTATCACACATTTGAATTTCACCCTTAGATAAAAGAATAATCTTTGTTGCAAAAGTCATAGCCTCAATTTGGTCATGTGTGACATATACCATCGTTTGTTTGTACTTGTTATGAATATCTAAAAGTGCTTGCCTTGCAGAAACTCTAAGTTGAGCATCTAGATTTGACAAAGGTTCGTCTAGTAAAAATATTGAACGACGTTTCACAGTAGCTCTTGCTAGTGCCACTCTTTGTCTTTGTCCGCCTGAAAGTTGCTTTGGAGTTCTTTTTCTATACTCTTCTAAGTCAAGCATTTTCAACACTTCATTAAGTCTTTTTTCAATTTCATCTTTGTTCATTTTTGCGGCTTTTAATCCATACGATATATTACGTTCAACAGTCATGTGTGGATATAGAGCATAGTTTTGGAAAACCATCGCAACATCTCTTTTATCTAGCGCTACATTTTTCACATCATTGCCATTTAGTGTTACATTTCCACTTTGTATGTCTTCTAAACCTGCAATCATTCTAAGTAGTGTGCTCTTACCACATCCTGATGGACCTAAAAGCACAAGTCTTTCACCTTTGTCTACACTAAAATTTATATTTGGTATAACAATATTGTCACCATACGCTTTTTGTACATTTTCAAACTCTATTGCTTTCATCTTCTATTTTACCCCCGAACTTATAAATGTGTCTATTATATACTTTTGGAAAATTAGATATAGTATTAATGGTATTATCATGGTAACTACCGACATTGCCATAGCTGATACAAAACCGTCTCCACCCTCACCAGAAATAAACATTTGAAGTGCTAGTGGAAGAGTGTAATTTTCTGTTGTTTTAAGTATCATTCTTGTCCAAATGAATTCGTTCCAACTCAACGTAAAAAACCAAATTGCCGTTGCTATAAGTTGAGGACGTATTAAAGGCAGCACCATGTCTCTCATAATGGCAAAATCTTTTACACCATCTAATCTTGCAGCTTCTATAAGTGATAGGGGAATATTTCTCATAGCTTGAACCATTAAAAACATTGCAGAACCAGAAAACACTTGTGGTAAAATCACACCTGCGATATTATCTAGCAAGTCCATTCTTGCAAGCATTAAATAGTTTGGTATCATTGTCACCGTGAATGGCACAAACATAGAAATCATCATCAATGATTTAACTGATTTTGAACCTTTAAATGTATAATACACTAATACGTATGCAGCAAAAAAAGCACAAAATATTTGTAAAAATGTTGTAACCGTTGAAACAATAAATGTGTTTCCTATTATCTGAAACATTGGAAGTCTTTCAAAAAGTCTTATGAAATTATCAAATGTCATTCCATCTGTAAACAAGCTTATAGTGTCTTGATACGCTACTTCTTCTGTTTTAAGTGAGTTAGAAATCGCAAAGATAATAGGGTATATCATGGCAAACACTACAACTATAAACACAAAATGCCACACGACTTTCCATCTTGTTTTAGTTTTCATAATACACCTTCTTTCCTACAACTTCATTTAAAATAAATAGACAAACACCAAAAACTAGTAATGCAATTACAGATACAGCAGCAGCTTCCCCTGTTTCAAAAAGTCTAAATGCTCTAAAATATGCATCGTATATGATATTAGAGCTTGCAAAGTTTGGTCCACCCTCTGTTAGAACTTCAATTGGACTAAATACATAAGTTAAACCTTGCACTATTGTCATAACGAATATATAGAATGATGTAGCACCTGACATTGGAGCCACGATATCAACAAATATTTTAGGTAGAGATATACCGTCAAGTCTTGCAGCTTCTATAACTTCTTCCGATACTCCACTTACAGCAGCTAGTAACATTATAAAGTTATATCCAAAGCTTTTCCATGATGTTATAAGACTAATAACTACAATTACAAGTCCTTCCGTCTTAGACCAAACAGGCATTTCAAGCCCTACTGCTTCCATCAACATAGCCACAGGTCCTGCCACAGGGTTTAGTATCCATGTGAAAATAATAGAACCTACTACCAAAGAAATAAATCCTGGCAAAAAAAGTGATACTTTATAAAACTTTTTCCATTTCACAAAAACAAACCTGCATACAAATGCAAATATAAAAGGAGTACAAAAATTTATTAAAAGTAACAAAACTATATAAACAATAGTATTAGACATTACTTTTAAAAAATCTTCATCTTTAAACAAGTCCGTATAATTACTTAAACCCACAAAATCCATCTCTGGTTTTACCATGTTCCAATCAAAAAGACTTAGATATATTGTATAAAAAATTGGAACTGCAATAAATACAATAAAAAATATTGCGGCAGGTGTTAAAAATAGATACGGTTTTGCTTTATTAAAAACACGTGATCTCATAAAAACTCTTTCTCCTATAATCTTATAGACTAAACATCTTCCGAATTAAAGAAAACGGAAGATGTTAGTGTACTTACAACCTATATGTATTCTTACTCGTAAAGTGCGTTTATTTCGTCTTGTGCTTTACTTAAAGCATCTTCTACACTCACGTCTCCACCCAAAATTTCATCTCTTGTAGTAATCAAAGTTTGTTCTGCTTTCAAACCGTGGTCACCAGGGAACGATGCCCAAGGCACTGCATACTCAAGGCAGTCATACGCCATTTTTGTTACTTCGTTTGTTTTTAACAGGTCTGAGTCCTCTGCTGATTTAATTGGAGGAATATATCCAGTTGCTTCATCCCAAGCAATCATATTTTCTTCTGCCAAAATCCATTCAACAAGTTTAGCTGTAGCCTCTTTATTTTCATCACTACTAGAAGTTACTGCAAGGAAATTACCTCCACAAGGAACTTTCTGTTCTTTTCCTTCCCATGATGGAGCTGCTAATACTTCTACTTGTGCCTCTGTAGTAGTCGTAATCATAGTGCTATATGAAACTGATTCCATATAAATGCCGATTTCACCTTTAATAAATGCCTGTTTTCCCTCTTCTACTGCTGTGTGCAAAGCAGATTCGTCTACAAGCACTGCATCTGCATATAGTTGATAAGCTTCTATAGCCTCAGGAGAATTGATACTGCTAAGGCCATCTGTTATATAGCTTCCTCCATTGCTCTCAATGATTTGTTGCAACTCCCAAGTATAAGCATACTCAGCTACATACATACCATATTTATCTGTGTTATCGCTTATAGTTTTGGCAGCCTCTGTTACTCCTGTCCATGTATCTAAGCTGTCTAAATCTACATTCGCTTCTGCTAATATATCTGTGTTTACATATAAAACAGGTACTGAAAGTCCGTAAGGAAACCCAACAACTTCACCCTCTGCATTGATAGCTAAATCTTTGATAGATTCAGAATATGTATCGTCAACAAAGTTGTCTTTTCCGTCTTCTGCATACGTAGCAAAAAGTTCATCAGCAGGTGTGTATGAAAAGTTATTAGAAAAATACTCTTTATAACTCCAACCAATTTGAACAAGGTCAGGTGATGTTCCCGCAGCTGCTTCTGCCTGTAAATCTTGCATTATACCTTGATAAGTATTTGGGACGAATTTTTCTGTAACGTGTATTTCATCTTGTGATTCGTTAAATGCTTCAATAATTTCAGTAACAGTAGGGCCTGCAAATGTTTCTGAATTAATGTGCCAATATTCAAGCTCTATTTTTGAACCATTTTCCTGAATTTCTGAACCCGATGCAGTGCTACAAGCTACCGCACTAAATGCCATTATCAGAGATGCTGCAATAACACTAATTTTTTTTGATATACTCATTATCAATTCCTCTTTCTTTTTACAATTTAATAAATTTCTTTTAACATATTCACTATATCGTCAGTACAAATTTTTGCAGGATTATTGTCAATTCTACCTTCTGTAGAGCCATTCTCTGCAAGAAAATTAACTTTATCCTCAGTAACACCAAAATCTCTTAATCTACAAGGTATATCTGCTTTTTTAAGAATTTTTTCTATCAAAGGCTGAACTTCGCTTAGATTATTAACCATAAAAGCTTGAGCCAACAGTTCTCTGTCTTCAATATACTCATCATTAAAAGTTATCATTGAACCGATAAGCATACTGACTGCCACTCCATGAGGCACACCATAGTGCATAGTAAGTGGATACGATATAGAATGACAAGCTGTTGTTCTTGTGTTTGAAAAAGCAAGACCAGCAAGCATACTACCTTTTGCCATTTCATCTTTATGTCTTATTTCTTCATAATCATCAATAAGCTTATCAACTGATGACATAATACATCTTATTGATGATAGAGCAAGTGCCTTTGTTACAGGATTTCTTCCCTTAGCCCAGTAACTCTCAACTGCGTGAGCCACTGCATCCAATGCAGATGATACTGCAAGCTTTAGTGGCATTGAGTTTAATAGTGTTGCATCAACTATTGCTGCAAGTGCATAATTATCTTGTCTTTCAATAGATAATTTCTTGCCCTCTTTTGTGTCCCAAATTGTCGCCCAACAAGTTACTTCGCTTCCTGTTCCAGCAGTTGTCGGTACGCCTATCCATGGACACATTGGTTTTGGGCAAAGTTTATTTTTCATCATTTCTCTAAGCTCATCTACGTTTTCAAGCTCAGTACCAACAAGAGTAGCTAGTATTTTTGCACAGTCGAGAACACTACCTCCACCTATAGCTACTATTAAATCTATGTTTGCATTTTTTGTATCACTGTATAACTCAAATAAATTTTCAGGAGTTGGATTTGAATATGCAAATACGCTTGTCAGTATATTGTTGTTGGAATTTAGATATTTTTTTACATTTTCATTTTCTAGAACCATTTTGTCCCAAACAACAATTAAGACTGATTTATATGTTTCTTTGCCACCCATGGCTTCGTTTATAATCTCTTCAAGATTTGCAAGTATTCCGGCACCTTGAAAAGTTTTTACTGGGTTAAAATATTTATACATTGCGACACTCCTTATGCACTGAAGTTAATGACCTTAATCACATCTAATAACTCAGTCATATCATTTATTACATAATCGGCACCTGCGTCTAAATATTTTTTCTTAGCATTTGCTTTCGCAATCTCTTGTTCTTCTTTTGTCATCTTGTTGTATTCTTCCTTGTTAAGCCCCAACATGTTTGAACCTTCAAGAATACCAACACTAATTACACCTGCATTTTTGCCTTCCAAAATATCCATTTTTGTATCTCCAACTTTTACAATGTTTGATACATTCTCAACAGACAATTTTTTCATACAATCAAAAATCATAAAAGGTGAAGGTCTTGATGCACCGTCTACTAAGTCTGGAGTAACTACCACATTAGGTTTAACACCAATTGACTGAGCCTTTTGTATTACTTTCTCCATCATAGCACTTGTATAACCAGTAGTAGAACCTACTTTAATCCCCATTTCTTTCAGCGAATTAAGCGTATTTACTACTCCGTCTATTGCTACAGTGTACTCTACAACCACTTCGTATAAATCCTCTTCAAATATTTCGTAAAGTTCTTCAACATCTTGCTCATTGAAATCTCTTTTATATAACTCTTTAAACAAAGTTTTAACTCTGTCAAAATTCAGAATTGTTCTGATATGGCATTTTTTCTCCATACCCATCGGTTTGTTTATTTCCTCTTTAGTAAGTTCTATACCCTTTTTATTAAAAGTTCTTGCAAAAACATCTACAGGAGCACATGATCCATAATCCACCATAGTACCTGCCCAATCAAATACAACCATTTCTACTTTACTCATTTTAATATCTCCTTTTCAAATTTTCTACGATTATAATAACAGATATTTCAGCAATTAAAAGCAAATTCAGTTAAAACTTCTGTAAAACTTGCGTTAAACTGCAATATATAGCTAATATTTGCTGTTTTTTGCTTTTAAATGGTAAAAAAGTAGAGACTACGCTACGCAGTCCCATTTTACTTAATAATAAGCCCTAACTTTTTATAGTATTCTATTTTTTCCTTAGCTATATCATTATCTGTATAAAGCACATCAATATCATTTAGTGCAAAAATCTGTCTTTGAGAATTTTTGTCAATTTTTGTAGAATCCATTATAGCAACAACTTTTTTGGAATTTGTTTGAGCTGATTTCATAGTACCAAATTCCTTTAACCTAAAATCTGTAAAACCTAAATTCTCATTGACAGCATTTATGGATAAAAAGCAAATATCTGGAAAATATGAGGCACACTCATTTTCACAGGCAAAACCATAAGTGGATTTTTCTGTCATATCGACAAGTCCTCCAATAAATGTTACTTCTATATTATTTTTGCTGTTTCCAATTGCACTAACCACCTGAAAATTATTAGTAATAACAGATATATCCCTGCACGTTTTTGCAATAATGTGAGCAAGCAAAGCACCGGTCGTGCCCGAATTAATAAAAACAACATCATCTTTTTTTATCTCATTCACTGCTTTTTTACAAGCTATCATCTTTTTGTTAAGATTATTAATTTGACGCATTTCAAAATCATTTTGGTGAAAATTTTCTATTATATTAGTATCCTTGGCAGCTCCACCTCTAACGTATTTCAAGAGCCCCTCTGTCTCCATAGCTTTTAAATCTCGCCTTACAGTATCTGGTGATGTTGATAAAGCAATCGTAATTTCATCTATTTTAAGTGTCCTACGATTTTCAAACATATCTAGTATTTTTATTTTTCTATCTTCGTACATATTTTTTCCCACAATAGCACAAAACTATTTTCTCCTTACAATTTCTTATTACCAGTATATTTGTATGTATAAAAAAAGTCAATAAAATCTATGTTAAGTTATATAGATTAATTTTCTTTAAAAATGGTATGAATGAATAGACAAAAAAGATCATTT
>CAYJKT010000049.1:0-9944 GCA_964370775.1 uncultured Eubacteriales bacterium
AGGTGCTACACTTTTTAATTTATATTTGCTACATTTTTTTATTGTAAAATACAGTTTATATTGCAAAACTAATTTTATCCATGTTATCTTCAAGTATAATTAACGTGCCTAGCTCGTGTTTCTCACAAACTGCACCACTCAAATCTACAACGCTTTCTACATTTCTCATTAAGATTTTAAGATTTTTATAGCTTCCGTCTAGCTCAATTGTCACTTTGTTATCAGCAATACTAGCGCTAACCTCTAGCTTTTTGTTACCTAAACTATCGCACAACTCAGTTGATACCTGACCTGTTAGATTAAACACATTCAATGTAGTTCCGTTTAGATAATCGTAGTCGGCCTCGCTGTTATTATCGCCAATAGCCACAATAGAATTTTCTTTCACAAATAGTGGCAGAGACATAAATCCGTAGTTTTCACGAACCCAACCATTGCCCTCGACTACTTTATTGTTTAGTAGATGTGTCCATTTTCCTTTTGGTAAATAGTAATCTACATCACCATTTTCTTTGAAAACAGGTGCAACCAAAATGCTGTCACCTAACATATATTGTCTGTCTAAGTCTTCACAGTTTAAGTCGTTTTGGAACTCTAACACCATAGCACGCATTACAGGGACGCCGGTTTTACTGCTGTATACTGCACTTTGGTATAGATATGGCATTAAAGAGCATTTAAGATTAGTAAAATATCTTACAACATCAACTGCTTCGTCACCGAACAACCACGGCACTCTGTATGATTTTGCACCGTGTAGTCTTGAGTGTGTTGAAAGTAATCCGAACACTGCCCATCTTTTGTACACGTCACTTGGTGCAGTTCCCTCAAAGCCTGAGATATCGTGGCTCCAGAATGAGAAACCACTCATGCAAAGCGACAAGCCACCTCTTAGCGATTCGCTCATAGATACATAGGTTGAGTTGCAGTCGCCACCCCAATGCACTGGAAATTTTTGACCACCAGCTGTTGCACTTCTTGCAAAAACACAAGCATCTTCTTTGCCTTTGTACTCTTGAAGAAGTTCAAAAACGCACTTGTTATATAAGTATGTGTAGTAATTATGCATTTGAGTAGAATTGCTACCGTCATGATACACAACGTCAGTCGGAATTCTTTCGCCGAAATCGGTCTTAAATGTGTCAACACCTTGGTCTAATAAAACTCTAAGTTTATCCTGATACCACTTATATGCGTCTGGGTTTGTGAAGTCAACAATTGCAAGTCCACCTTGCCACAAGTCACCTTGCCAAACGTCTCCGTTAGGTCTTTTTAACAGGTAACCTAAGTCTTTAGCCTCTTTAAACAATGCAGATTTTTGCCCTATATATGAGTTTATCCACACACAAATTTTTAAATCATAGTTAGTTTTTAACCGATTTAGCAAACCACTAGGGTCTGCAAACATATTTTTATCCCATTCAAAACCACACCACTCGTTTTCTTTCATCCAGAAGCAGTCAAAGTGAAACACATGCAAAGGTATGTTACGCTCTTTCATTCCGTTAACAAAACTTGTTACAGTTTCTTCGTCATAAGATGTTGTGAAAGATGAAGTCAGCCACAAGCCAAAGCTCCAAGCTGGTGGCAAAGCAGGTTTTCCTGTTAAATCAGTGTAACTTTTTAGCACGTCATTCATGCTCTCTCCACCGATTACCATAAAGTCTAGTTTCTCGCCAGGGACTGAGAATTGCACTTTAGATATAGCCTCTGAACACACCTCATAAGACACTTTATCCGTAGAGTTCACAAAAACGCCGTAGTTTCTATTGGTGATGTAAAAAGGTATATTTTTATATGCAATTTCAGAAGCAGTTCCACCGTCTTCGTTCCAAATGTCAACCACTTGTCCATTTTTCACAAACGGAGAAAACCTCTCTCCTAAGCCATATATTTTTTCGCCAATGTCAGTTTGTAACTGCCCACGCATAAATCTGCCCTCTGGAGTATCGACAACGCTCATCATAGCGCTTCCAAAACGGTCAGCTATATTAGTTAGCTTTTTGTCTTTGTAATAATATGTAAACTTAGCTGGCATTTTCTCAATAACAAGCCTTGTGTCGCCATTTTTAATCTCTATACCTTTCTCAGTTTCTGTAACATCAAGTTCGCAGTTGTTATCAACAATATCAAACTTAGGCTCTTTTTGGTTGCTACCCATAAAGTGGTGAGCCTCAAATCTAATGATATTCGGCTGAGGCGAGCTTATATAGCTTTCCATAACTGGGCCGTCCATAGAACGTCTGTCATCTGCGTAAGGAACAGAAAAAAGGTACACTCTGTTTTTCTCTACCTTAATTTCTCTAATCTGCACTATATTGCTTGGTTTAACATTTTCTCTGTTCATCCAAGCACCTAGAGTAAACTTCATAATGTGGTCTCCTTTAACTTATAGTTAATCGTTTAATTTTAATAATTATACTTCTTATTTTTATATAAGTCAACAACTTTTTCACAATACTTATTTATTAGCATAATATTAGTGTAATTTTAACATACAAGAAATATTTTATTGATAATATATAAATATAGATTTATTTTGTTGCTAATATATAGCTAATTAAAGGGTGGTGTATAATTTATGAAACTTACAAAAATTATTGTATCTATGTTAATGGTGATAACATTATGCTCTTGCAGTGTAGATGACAGCATGAGTTATCCACAAGTTCAGTTATCTGGTTTTGAGACTAGCGAGGATTTCACTTTTGAGGGGCTCGATTGGTCGAGTTCTGTAAGTGAAACTTATGAACACTTTAATATAAGTACAGACAGGGTAATTAACCCATTCATAAGCGATGTAGGCACATTTAGTTATTCAACTTTTACGAGCGTTTTTGTTGAAGAATTGGGAGTATTATGTGATGTTGAGTTTGTTTTTTTGGTTAACTCTTTTACTAACGATGAACAAAAAGCAGGCCTAACAGGTATCGTCTTCCATTTTACACCTGACACCCTAGAGGCTTACGAAAAGCTAAATGCTGATGTTATGGATTACTATAGCCGTGTTACAGAGACTAACAAAGCTTATCAGGAATCTTTGGTATCAACAAGTAATCATATAGGGTTATTTTATGATACGCTAGAAAAAGTTAACGTGAACGATACCGAATACAACGCAGTTTTCTCATATTCTACTGAAGATTACAGCATGTTTACCGACAAAACTGACAGCGAACAAGTTTTTGTTCAAACATATAAAGAACTTTGGAGCTCTGATTATTATTGCAAATTAGCATTACAGTTAATGCCGACTAACTTTATGTAGTTATATAAAAAGTGGTGATTTAAAACTAAATCACCACTAATTTTATAGTGAGATGAGAGGAAAATACATCTATACTATTTTTTTCTTTGTTCATTTTTTAATACTTGCGCCATATTATCACCTACTTAACAATGGACTAGTGTTCTTTATTAAGTGTACACAAGTTCACAATACATTTCAAGTTATAATTGTTGCCCAGTGTGGATAAGCTGGGGAAGAAAGCGTACATAGAGCTATTTTATGCAGAAATATTACATAAATAATATTGCACTGTTCATATAGCTTTTAATTGAATTTTGGAGTATAATAAAAACAAAAGCTACGAAAGGTAGTGTAAAAATGAGCGAAATACTAAAAAATCATTATGACAACAGAAACGAAGATGAAAGACTACTCTCACGAGTGGGAAATGTAGAATTTATAGTGAGCACTACATATATAGACAGATATCTAAAAGAGGGCGATAAAATACTTGAAATAGGAGCTGGTACAGGGAGATACTCGATATTTTACGCTGACAAAGGCTATGATATTACTGCGATTGAGCTTGTAAAGAGTAATCTCGATATACTAAAAAGTAAAATTAAGCCAACGCATAACATAAGAGCACATCAAGGGAATGCGCTTGATTTATCTGCGTTTTCTGACAACAGTTTTGATGTGACATTATTATTTGGTCCAATGTATCATCTTTATACGACAGAGGATAAATTAAAAGCGCTGAGTGAGGCTATCCGTGTAACGAAAAAAAGTGGATTAATTTTTGTGGCTTACATACAATTTGATGCGGCAATGATACAAACAGGATTTATGAATAGCATGTTTGATTATTTAATTGAACTTAATGCTTTCGACAAAGAAAAATTTTTACCAATAAGCAATGAAAAAGCAGTGTTTGAACTGCATAGAAAAGAGCAAATTAATGAGCTGAATTCGCATTTTAATGTAGAACGTTTACATTATATAGGTACAGATATGTTTGCAGAATACTACAAGGATAAGCTGTGTGAAATGGATGAAAGACTTTATAATGAGTTCATTAAATATACACTGACTATTTGTGAAAATCAAAATTTAGTTGGAGTATCCAACCATGTTCTTGATATTTTAAAGAAAGAAGGATAGCATAATGAAGCTTATATTTTTAATAGGAAATGCAGCAGTTGGCAAAATGACAGTAGGGCAAGAGCTTATGAAAATCACAGATTTAAGGCTTTTTCACAACCACATGATGATAGAGCCGGTGATTGAAATTATCGGCAGCTTTAACGGAAAAGCTACTAATAGACTGCGTGAAGTAATTTTCGAGGAATTTGCTGAAACTGATAATTACGGTATGATTTTCACATATATGTGGGCATTTGATTTACAGTCCGACTGGGATTATATCGAGTATGTAAAAAACATTTTTAAAGAGAAAAATGAAGTAATGGAATTTTACTATGTAGAGCTTGTCACTTCACAAGAAATCCGTATGGAGCGAAATGTCACAGAAAACAGGCTAAATCACAAATGGACAAAACGCAATATCGAGGAGAGCAACCAAAGAGTGGTAACTGATGATAGTAGGTGGAGATTAGAGAGCTATGAGGGTGAAATTCCATTTGAGAATTACATAAAAATTGATAACTCGCAAATATCGCCAGAAGATGTTGCGAAACAGATTAAGGAACATTTTAGCTTGTAGGAGGAAAATATGCCAGGTTCAATGATACATTTAATGCTTGCGAGAGAAGTAAATCCACAAGGAAGCGATTTATTTTACCTTGGAAATATTGCCCCCGATGCAGTAACTGACTTTGTTAAGAAAACTGCTGAAGAATTTATGAGGTGGAGGAGTAATCAATAAAAACATTTTATATCTAAATATGACATACAGTGGCAAGTTTGATGTGGTAAAATAAAGTGGGTGAAAAGATGAAATATAAGGTTATAGTTTTTGATTTAGGTGGTACTTTAATGGAATATGTCGGTATGCCACATTCATGGGTGGGGTACTATCGTAGTGGGTTTGACTATGTAAATAGAGAGCTAAAACTAAATTTGTCAGACGTTGATATAAGCAAAGCTGTACAAGTGTTAACAGATTATAATCCTCGTGTAAATCCTCGTGAGATCGAATATTCATCAGAGTTTTTATTCAAAAGAGCAACAGTGCATATCTCGTTTAACGCACCACTTAAAAAATTTATTGACACATTTTTCAGTGGGTTAACCTTAAAATCAAAAATATATGATGACACATTTGAAGTTATCGAAAAACTCAAGGCAAAAGGGTATAAAATAGCTGGGCTTACTAATTTACCATCATCTATGCCAGACAGATTGTTTGTAAAAGATATAAAGGAAGTACTTATAGTTTTGGATTTATATGTTTCTTCTGAAACTTGTGGTTTTAGAAAACCAAACCCACGCGGTTTGCATTTTATCTGCAATAAGCTTGGTGTAAAAACAAGTGATTTAATTTTTGTAGGTGATGAAAAATTAGATATTGAAACGTCTAAAAGAATGGGATGTGACTCAATATATATCGACCGTAAGTGCAGTCGAGATGATTTTAAACAAACATACACGATAAATAATTTAACCTCTGTTTTAGAGTTTTTATAATCACAACAAAAAATCCAACCGTAAATTGGTTGGATTTTGGAACGCTTGTCGGGAATCGAACCCGAATTAATGGCGTCGGAGGCGTATGGCGCACTTTCATAAAGTGGCTATTTTACTGGGTTTGTGTTAGTTGTGCACAAGTTGAATAGAATAAAGGAAAAGCCTGTAAACCTATGTCACAACTGGGTTTACAGGCTGTTTTGCTGTTTTGGGTGAGTAGTAGTCAAATAGTGGTCATAGGTGGTCAAATAGTAGTCAAAAAGTAAATATAAAAGAAATAAAAATACATTATATGACAATTTACACATATTAATTTTATCTTTGTTTTATTGACTTTTATGCTTGTTTAATGTATAATAACAAGCGTAAAAGTTAATTTATTTGGTGGTGATAGTTATGACACAATCCGATATTATTTTAAATATTGCAAAAGAAAATAATGGATTAATTACAGCAAAAATGCTTACAGAACAAAATATTAATAGAGGATTTCTTAAATATCTTTGTGACAAAGGTAAATTAGAAAAAACATCAAGAGGTGTTTATGTGTTACCTACATCATGGGATGACGAATTTATCAATCTGCAATCAAGGTTTAAAAAGGGTGTGTTCTCTCATGAAACAGCTCTATTTTTGCATGATTTAACTGATAGGACACCAATAAATTTTAATATGACATTTCCAGCTGGGTATAATCAAGCAATGGCTAAAAAGCATGATGTGAAATGTTATCAAAATAAATTAGTTATATATGAAAGTGGAATCATCGAAACACTGACCCCACTTGGAAATAAAGTTAAAGTATACTCAATAGAAAAAACATTGTGCGACATCTTGCTTACTCGAAATAAAGTAGATACAGGTGTTATTAGCACAGCATTTAAACGCTATAAAGACTATGCAAATAAAGATATTCCACTGTTATCACAGTATGCAAAGCTATTAAAAGTGGAAGAAAAAGTTAGAACATACTTGGAGGTTTTACTATGAAAAATGCAATGCAGCTAAAAGCGATAATTAAAAATATCGCTAAGGAAAATTCTATTTCAGCACAAATCGTAATGCAAAACTATATGCTCGAAAGATTTTTAGAGAGAATCTCTTTATCGAAATACAAAGCAAGCTTTATCTTAAAAGGCGGGTTTTTAATAGCAGCAATGGTAGGACTTGATAGTAGAGCAACCATGGATATTGATGCTACAATTAAAGGAATTCCAGTTAATGAAGCGCAAATTATGCAGATGTTTAAAGAAATTTCAGATATTAAAATTGATGATAGTGTAGAGTTTGAAGTGCTTGGAATTGCTGAAATTAGAGAGTCTGATGAATATAGTGGTTTTAGGGTTTCGCTAAGAGCAAACTATCCACCTATGGCGATACCTTTAAAACTTGATATAACAACAGGAGATAAAATCACGCCAAGAGAGATTGAATATAATTTTAAGTTGCTTACTGAGGATAGAACTATAAGTATTTTAGCTTATAATATCGAAACAATTTTAGCAGAAAAGCTTGAAACGATTATCTCAAGAGCCGACCTAAATACTCGACTAAGAGATTATTATGATGTTTACATACTCAGTAAATTGCAGAATGAAAATATAGATTTAGGAACACTTAAATCTGCCTTTTATGCCACTTGCGAAAAGAGAAACTCTTCTCATCTAATAGAGCGAAGCAGTGAAATTTTGCAGATGATTATAGATAGTAAGGCTATGAATGATAGATGGGAAATATATCAAAGGGATTTTAGCTATGCAAAAGAGATAAGTTTTATGGATACTTATGAGAGCATTTCAAAATTGTTAGGTGATATAATTGGTTTATAGAGAAAAGATAGGTTAAATGTTTTGGGGGTGCAAGTGGATTTATATTCACTTGCATTTTTTATATAGTAATATCAAACTAATAAATTATTATTGAAAAAAGTATTATTTATGATAAAATAAGTTTATACAATACAGATATCAAAATTTGCTATAATGGTAGGTGTAGTTATGGAATTACTTTATGTATGGATTTATAAGAGTGATAATGGTGTAATAAATAATAGAGGTTTCAATTTTTCGAGAGATTATGATATTACGAGTGATTTTACTAATTCAACGTTGACTATAACTCTTACAGAAAGAACAAATGTATTTAGATATCCGAGTGAGAATATCGTTAATATCTCTGCGATTGTAGGTGAAAATGGCTCTGGAAAAAGTACAGTTATGCGTCAGCTAAGAAATGATAATAAACATGTTCTATTACTTTTTAAAGATGGTGAAAAATATTACATCAGCCACGACACAAGCAGATCAGACATTAACAAAAATGTCAAAGTTATTGTTAATAAAAAAGGAGTAACATTTAAGAGTTTAGAAAATAACAAAGTTTCATTTTTATACTATTCAGGTGCTTTATTGAATGAAGTAGAATCTGTCAGTTTAAAAAACAATACCATAGATATTATAGATAATTCTAACTTTGCGTTATATAAGAGGTTAATAAACGACAATACTTTCAATACACAAAGTCAACAAAATGTAAGTTTGGGTTATCTTGAAAGTTTAATAGATATAAACAATATCATCTTTTACAATGAAAACAGTGCATTTATTGAAGACAATACAGAAATAAAGTTTGACAGAATTAAAATCGACTTCAATTCCCATAACTTTTTTGACGATTACACCAAAAAAAACAATGGATATAATAATTATAAAGAAGTTATAGATAAAGTGAGCGAATGGATACCTAAAGATATAATAACGACAATAAAAAAATATTATTATAATACCAAAACAAAATTGACCTTAACAGCTAACAATAACGAGCTAAACAATAAAGATAAAACAAAAATCAAAAATTTATTTTATACTAATTTGTTGGTAAATTTCTTATTTGACTTAACTAAGAAACATCAAAATTGTATTGTGGATTTTGAAAATAATGACACAAGCAAGTTGAATTTAAAGGACGTAAACATAGGTAATTTTGAGCAAAAAATAGATGGAATTTTAGGCTTGTTTAATCTAAGAAGAGAGAAGCCGTTAAATTATAATGCAGATACTTATATTAATATCGCAAAAGTAATTAAAGATATAAATTTAGATATAAAACAACAATGTATTTATACAGACTTTTCCTCTCTTAAAAAATTGATTGATGTATTATATGAATCAAAATTACTAAATATATTCAAATATACATCAATCAATGAAGAGTTTAATGGTATTATTTTTTCTACAGGTGAACAGCAATTTTTTTCTCTTTTGTCTAGAATTGATATGTGTTTCAATAGTGCTTATTACAATTCAAATCCTCCAAAAAGCTATATCTCTAATTATGTGATATTGCTTGATGAACCAGAAACACATTTCCACCCAGAATGGATAAGGAAATTTATTAGCATTTTAATTGATTATATTAAAACAATCAATGACAAAAAAATCCACAATGACAAAAAAATCCAAGTAATTATTGCTACAAACAACCCAATTCTAATTGGTGATATACCGTCACAGCATATATCTATTTTAAGCAAAGATAAAGACGGTACGTTTGGAACAAAAGAAACTTTTTCTCAAAATATTCATACAATTTTGAAAGATTCTTTTTTCATGAAAAATACATTTGGAGAGTTTTCGTCAGACTACATAAATAAACTAAATGAGTTTTTAACCAATGAAATTAAAGAAGCTAAAGCAAATATCAATAAAGAAAAATCAATTAATGAAAAATTCAATGATTTATTTAAAGATTATATATCTGAAAAAGAGGATTTTGAGGATAATAACAAAAAATATCATTTCCTTAAAAATATGATTAGTTTTATAGGCGAACCAATACTGAAAAAGCATTTTGAGAGCCTTTTGGAGCGTTGGGCGTTAGATAATAATTTGAACGAACAACTTATTAACTTCTATCAACAAAAAAACAAAGAGTTAGAAGGTGAACAAAATGATAAAACTAAGTAATATCGTTAAGACATCTGGTAAGGAACTGCATAATCATGATAGCATAATAGAAGTTTATGATAAGCTTTGTGAGTTAGTATTTAATAAGTGTGAAAAATTCG
>CAYJKT010000049.1:10044-11450 GCA_964370775.1 uncultured Eubacteriales bacterium
ATAGAAGTTTATGATAAGCTTTGTGAGTTAGTATTTAATAAGTGTGAAAAATTCGATAAAAAACTTACATATAAAAAACCTAATTCTTCTGAATATCACGATATAACAGAGGAAATTCTCAAAGAATTTTTAATTTCTAAAGATTTTTATAATTATGAATTTGAGTTTGAGGGAGTTGATATAGATAAGTCTATATCAAATGATTTAAAACATATTCTCGCTTGTAAAGGCAACACCTTAATAAAAAATATTGATATTTCAGAAACGCTACAAAATAAAAAAGTAAAAGAAAATTTTGATGAGTTTTGGAAATCATATGGAAAGTCAAAGTTGTCACTAAAACTCAAAAAACAGTTTATTCAAACGTATTATCCAGATTACGAAAAAATAATATACGCAAATATATTCGACTATAACCTACTACAAAATGAGATTGGTGAGAATAAAATGCGTGACATCATTCTAAGTAGTGTAGACATAAGCGTATGTCCATACTGTAACAGAAACTACATAAACTGGTTTGACGATGAAGACAAAAGAAGGAGTAGTGCAGATGCTGACCACTTCTATATTAAGTTGAAAAATCCTTATTATGCTCTTTGCCTGTATAATTTGATTCCTTCATGTAATGTGTGTAATAGTAGAACCAAAGGTGTAAAAGATATGAATGTAGACTCACACGTATACCCTTATGATAATAGTTTTGAAAATAAAACATATTTTGAAATTAAGAATTTACCACAATGTATAACCGACAAAGATACTCCAGAAATAGGCTTTGATAACCAAATAGATGAAAAGGTAAGTAGGAACATAAGGGATTTTAAAATAGAAGAATTATATCAAATTCATTCCTCTTACTGTCAAGATTTAATTGACAAAGCAGTGATTTATAATGAGTCTTACAATGAAGAATTAAATAAAATTCTTCAAACACCTATTAAATCTTTAGTATTTGGAGAAGAGCTTACAGAAGATAATTTTAGACATATCGCACTCGGTAAATTAAAGAGAGACTTATTGATTCAGTTGGGTATTTATAGTAAACCCAAATAGTATAAAAAAATAAAAGCATGAGTGTTTATAAGAATACAAATACTCATGCTTTTAGTCAATTGTTATTAAAATATTTTATCAAGTTTGTAACTATAGATTTTTCTTCGTCATTTAAACTTTGAATGTTAATAGTTTCAGTCGTGTCTACACCTAAAATGTAGTCTGTTGATACTTTAAATAAATTAGAAAGTTCAACGATATATTGAGTAGATGGTACAGATATGCCCATCTCCCATGCATTTACGCTGGAGCGAGTAATATTGAGTTTTTGCGCCAATTGTGTTTGTGTATATGAATTACGCTCTCTTAAAAGCTTTAATCTTTCAGCAATCATTGTATCACCTCGTATA
>CAYJKT010000050.1:0-10399 GCA_964370775.1 uncultured Eubacteriales bacterium
TTATAGATTTTATCGGTGGCAAATCCATATCAAGTATTTCGGTTGCTGTGATAGTATTTAGTTTTTCCATTGTAAATTTTCCTCCTTTTCTTGTTTGTGTATTTAGTCTACAATAAATCGGACGATAGCATAAGTGAAGAACTAAAGAAAATTATTTTTGATAAAATTAATTCTCTATGTTATAATTATCATTAAGAGGTGAAAAGATATGTTTTTAGAAATAGAAAAACCCTATATTAAAGCCTACAAAGACGATAAAAATAGGGTAAGGTATTTTGTATATACAGACAATAGTGCTGTTATGCTTGATTTTGAGCATATCGGGGAGTTATTACTGCAATTTGTAATGGCAGATTTAAGTGCATATAAAATTGAAGTAGACACGATAACTACTACTGTGAATAGCATTGTTGGGAGTCGAAATGATGATTTAATGTTGTTTACTGTAGAAATATCTATTTATAGCGTTTGTGATAAGTTGCTCGAAATTTGCCCTGTATCAAGGTTTTATTTGCATGAGAAGCTTAATGAAGTATTTAAAAGTGAAAAAGAGTATGTAGAAAAATTAGTGCTTGCTTCGTCGTTTCTAAATAATATTTTAGTGTTGCAACAGATTTTTCAAACCGGAATTGAAATGTGTTGTGATGTTGACTTTGAAAAGCCTTTAGAGTCTACAACAGCAAGTTTTCTTGCTTTTTCCGCACTACATCCGGATTTTATGAATTATCATCTTATAACCGGAGTAGGGTGTGCGCCACTATACAAAGGCAAAATAGATTTTGATATGGTGGACTTCTTCGGTAAAAATGAGGGCAACTCTTTAGAATTTCAAAAAGAGTTGTTGCGAAAAATTGACACAGTAAACCCTGATGTAGCTAACATAACCGAATATGTACTGTTAAAAGATTTCACTGACTTTTTATACTTTGAATTTACTGAACTAATTAAAAGAGGGTTAAGGGCACGGAAGTGTAAAAATTGTGGTAAATACTTTGTCCTAAGAACCAAACACGAAACTATGTATTGTGATAGAAAAAATGCTGATGGAAAAACTTGCAAAGCAATAGGGAATAAAAAGGCTTATCTGGAAAAACTTCAAAATGACGAACTTTTACATAAATACGAACGAATGTACAAGGCTGCCCATGCCAAACGAGAGCGTTTGTCCGAAAGCGAAACCGGTTTTGATAGATTCCCTAATTTTGATAAAAGCTATTCGGATTGGTCTAATAATGCTAAAAAAATGCGTGCTGACTATATTGATGGCAGTATATCGAGAGATGATTTTGAAAAGTGGCTTATAAATGGGAAATGGCAACCTTGAATTGAATATCAACAAGGAAAAGCCAGGATACTCACCATAATTATGGGGTATCTTGGCTTTTAGTTTCAATATTAAATACTTCTCGACTGATACGATCATAAATACTTTGAATATTTGATTTTGCCGATTTTGCTCTATCGCTCTTTTCTTCAAAGTCTGTTTCATGGCGAATGAATTTTTTATATGACAATTCTTTCAAATGCGATAATTCTATAAATGAAATTTCATAACCATAAATTAAGCCATCAACAAATGCTTCATACTCGCTTTTCACAACATATCCCGAATAAACAAACTCTTGCATTTTCAATAAATACTGTTCTTCAATTAGCTTTTGTTTTGCTTTTGATAAATGTTCCATTTCTTTAATCATAGCATGAAGCTCTAAATATAAATCATCCAGTGTATTCGCTTTAGTATTCCCACTTGCATGAGCAATCTCATTTCTTGCATCAACGAATTTAGTCAAAGATGATATATTGTAACCTATTAACGCAAAAAGTTTCATAACATCTTTTTCTGCCATCAAACCAAATGAGTAGACTTTTAATTCTTCTATGTCTAAAAATTTATTAGCATCATCTTGCTTATACGGCTTTAAGCCAATCATTGCATCTAAATATCTACTTGGCATTATCTTTGCAATCGTCCAAGCTGTATAATTGACATAAGACATAAAAATTAAATATGCACTAAAATAAGCGAATTGATATGCACCAGCATCAACACACTTTAAAAGATTAAGCGCTAATTGCTCTAAATATGTATCGTGATTTACCTCTTGTTTATAAGCAATAGGTAAATATTTTTCCATTCGAACAAATTGTTCCTTTATATCATCTTCATTTCTCATTATATTTCCCACCCAAATTTTCTAATCTTTTTAAAACTTCTTTCGCCAATAATAAAATTTCTTTATTTGCAAAATGTTTTTGATAATTGTTATTCTGATTTCTATAGAGATTATCTCTCGGAAAATCAACAAACTTAAATTCCACAGATTCTATTATTAAAGGAAAAGTAATTGGAAAGCTAAATCCGCCAGTACGCTCATAACATTTAATAAATTCAATATCATGCTTGAGTTTGTTATTAGCATATCTTAATCCGCTAAAGAATGACTTCGTTTGCTCATCTAATACAATGTGCTCTGACTTTTCGATTCTTTCGAAATAATCTAATACCCAATGAATAAATGTGCCAACTCTGTAATTTACCTCTTTTTTTAAGATGTCAGAATTTAAGTTGTTTTTTGCCTTTGCAATCACATCTTCCATCTCAAGAAAACTGGTTTGTATAGCATACTCAAACATTTTTATACCTCGTCAACATCTACTCTTTCTATAATATCTTCCACAGTGCTTACAAATCTATGCTTTAACAAAACATCTGCCCAAACTCCGAACCTATCAAATTTGAGAATTTCAATATATTGCACATTTAGTGGAGTGGGGGATATTTGTTTTTTAAATGGTGAGGGTATCTTTTTTCTAATATTTTCTATTGCGGACACCGCATTTTGCAAGGCGACTATTGTCGCATATTTTTGCATTAACTCTTCATGTAGTGATTGAGCTACCTCCACACTGCCAACTGCATTATGAGAAAGGCTGCTTATGGCATTTTCAATTTTCAGAGTATCAAGTGCTGCGCTTATATCATCAATCGTTTGTTTTGCTTGTATTATTTGCTCTGCTTGTTGTATTAGGTTGTTTTTGATATGAAGTTGTCCCATAAAACCTCCGTATATTTCTTATGAATTTTTACTGCCTTTTACAGATTTTATTCCTACACTTAATTTTTTGATTATATCTATAAATAATTTCACATCTTCCGATTTTATAACCATTCTTTGACCTAACGAAAACTTCATATCTCCGCTTTTATTGATGTACGAAGCATCTACTATTCCACCATTATGCTCAAATATATGTCTTTTTTGAAACATTACAGTAAGGATTTTAATTTCATTGCAGCTAATCCAATCGGTATAACTTTTACCACAGGCTTCTCGAAATAAATCACTTCCTTTTTCAATTATCTGAAAATCATTACTTCTAACTTTTTTGTTTGAAATTGATTTATAACAACTTTCTGCAAATTTTTGAAATGCTGAAACAATGTCACCTAAACTATTTTCAAGAATAGACCTGCACATACTAACAGCAATATCTTGATTATATGTATGAGTGAACATATCTTGCATTTGAGGCATCGATTCAATCATTTTGAAAATACCGTCCATCGAACTATCAAAGACATTCTCTACTATGTTCTGCCCACAACAAGGACAAAAATATGCTGTGCCAATTACGCTATAATTAACATCACAAACTGGACATTTAATTTCTTGTTCCCAATCACTACTTTGTCCAATAGGGTTATTGATAAAACTCACTTTTTTATCAGGTTTATAAGTGATTTTTACAAACTTGCTATTACGAGTGCTTTGTTCTAATTTTTTAAATGATTTATCCAATTCTTTTTGAGCATACGAGAGCGCATAGTTAGATGCAATTTCATGGATCTCATCTAACTGTTGCTGTGTATACCACTTATCAGAAGTATCAACATGGCCACACATTGGGCAGTAAACTGTTTCATCAGATACTTTATCTTTCCAATCTTCCATAAAAACTTTAAATGTAAACAAGCATTCTTCGTTCGGACATTCACGATCAAAGTATCCCTTTTCGTCAGAATTAAATGTAATAGGAATATTTATCATTTTTACTCACCCCTAATCTCTTATTCCTAAATCCTTTTGCATCAACATTATTATATACTCATAGTCATCAATCATCTGCTGAAAATCAAGTTTCTCTACATCTTGATAATTTACATTAAACTCACCGCATTTAATTGCGACTTCATCATTCCCATACAGCGCTATTCTGGGCATAAATTTTGCTGAATTTTGTATTCCTGTTATAAGATTTTGCGCTTGAATTAACGACAAATTCGTTTTTTGTTCATCAGTATAAGTTTCATTTTGCATTATCTCTGCCATTTGCGAAACTATAGCTCTAAATTCCATAAATTCAAGATATGCTACTTCTTTCTTAATTTTCAAATCTTTTTTATAATCTTCATCATATTGCAACTTAAACATTTTTTCTGCATGTTTATTATTTTGCCTATTTGATAAATATGTAGGTACAGCACCGACAATAGCACCGATAATCAATAGTACAGCCGGATTTTCTAAAAACTCCATTTATTCACCCCACACCTCATTTATTCTGTCTTTGATTTTTTGCTCAAAAATTTCTATTAGTCTTTTGTTTTGCTCAACTATTTGCATTTCCTCTTTAACCAATATCACTACTTGCTCTTGAGTATCAGCTGATATAAGTGGAAAAGGAATGGTTTTAAGTTCCTTTACAGAAACTACATTTTGTATTGCAGCACCTGATTGATTTGTAAAATAGCGTTTCTGAATTGGCTCACTTTCTAAATATATTTTAACAAATAGCGAATTTATATTTTCTTTTGGTGTCAATTTTAATAATGCCTGATTGATAATACCTTTTCTACTATCCGATGGTACAATAGCAATTTTACCCATTGTACCGGAACAACTAATAAGTAGATCGTTTTCAAAAACCTCAAATCTCAGCATTTTATTAAATTTTTCTTCATTGATAAAATATCTACCGAAGCTGAAATCATTGTTTATAGCATGATATTGTTCATAGACTAAATATCCGTCCTCTGCAAAAATCTCTTTTTTCAAGCTTCCACCAAATGGACCTCTAACAAAGTCACATACATTTTCAAGTTTCCCCATTTCCCATTCAGGGTCAATTTTAATGATTGGTTTATAATTATCAACTACTTGTTTCGCACCGTCAATTATTTTTTGATAACCCTCAATTTCTGCTATTATTTCTTCTTGTACTGAAAGCGGTGGGAGAGGAACAAAGCAATTCCTTACTAATTCACTATTGAGATTATTTACTACCCCACCAGTAGCTAAGCGTTGATATTCTTTGAGAATAATATCTGAACCAAGAATATAGCAAAGATATAGAGGATTAAATAATTGCTTGCTATTCTTTATAATCAACCAACCATCGTGCACACAGCCATCTATTGCCATAATATAGGGTTTTCCAAAGCTCATTGAATTCGACAAAATCAAATCACCCTTATATACATATCTTGATTTATCAGCACCTGCTTGTGTTATTTTTTCTTTTGTTGATGTTATATACAGAGATTCATCACTTCCATCGCCTATTTTAATCCAATTTACACCATTGTCATCTTCTGTTATAAAATCTTTTATTGGTCGAGGGGATGCACCTCGTTCAATTTCACAAACATCACCTAACCTTACCATCGGGTAATCACTATCAATAACTTGAGCCTGCTTATACCTATCTCCAACTAAAATATAATCCTGCTTTGCAATATCTTCTTTATTTGCCAAAGTTACAAGAGGATTTTCGGATACATCTTCACCGTTTTGATAAGCCTTAACTATATTGATAATGTCCTGTACTTCACTTCCTTTAATCTCTCTACGCTGTGCTCCTAAATCAAAACCATCGTTGCTCATTTTGACAAATAATATTTCGTCTTTTTGCTTCGCAAGAGTTTTATCAATTATTAGGATACTTGTTTTTACGCCACTATATGGATTAAACACCCCAGCTGGAAGTGATATAACAGCATACAAATTATTATCATCGACTAAAAATTTACGCAGCGATTTATAAGCATTTGCAGATTGAAACACAATTCCCTCCGGCACGATAACGCCAGCGCGTCCTGTGGGATTTAAATGTTCAGCAATATAATCAACAAACAAAACTTCCGCACGCTTTGCTTGTACTCTATAGCGATTGTGCGGTTGTATACCGCCTTTCGGTGTCATAAAAGGTGGATTTGCAAGAATAACATCAAAGCTATCATCCCATTTTTCTTCACTTGTCAATGTGTCATATTCATAAATCTGAGGTTTTGTGAATTTATGCAGATACATATTTACTCTTGCAAGACGCACCATGTCGGGAGAAATATCATATCCCTCAAAATTATTCGTCATTCGCTTTCTATCATCAGCAGAAAGGGTAGATTTTCCTTGTTCGTCTTTATTATTTTCTAAAATATGTTTGTACGCACTGATTAAAAATCCTGCTGTACCGCAAGCAGGGTCAAGTATGGTTTCGTTTTTTTTCGGGTCAACGATAGCCACAATCATATCAATTATATGTCGGGGTGTTCTGAACTGTCCTGCATCACCTTGACTTCCCATAATAGATAATAAATACTCAAAGGCATTACCCAAATCTTCACTATTATCGTATGAAAACTCGGATATTTCCTTTAGAAACATATTCAAAGTATCGGGATCACGATAAGGAATATATGCACCTCTGAAAATATCACGGAATAACTGTGGTAAATTTGGGTTTGTCACCATTTTTTCAATACCCTCTGCATATAGGTGCGCTCGTTCCGAACCACTGTTTTCCGACTGCATAATTTCAGTCCAAGCATACTTTTTATATTCATCGGTAAAGAATTGGCGTTCTCCCCATTCTGCACCTTCTAAATCCATATCGTCCATAAACTTATAAATCATAGCAATGGTGATTTGCTCCACCTGTGCTTTAGGGTCGGGAATTTTACCCACCAAAATGTCCCTAAGGGTATTGATTTTTCGCTTTATATCAAACTTTAACATAATTCCTCCTACATATATCTTGCTACTTGAATATTATCATTTACATAGTTTACAATATCAAGCATATTCTCTTTTCCAAGCATTTTTAGATCTGCCATTGTATAAGTGCTTATATCAGTACCAAGCAACTGATATTTTTTATCCTCTATAGCTCGACGCACATCTTTGTCCATGACATAAGTAAAGAAAAACTCCCTGATTTCATGATACTGCTCTTGAGGTATATGCTTAGTCAAAAGATAGCCTTCAAAGTCATCTTCCACAAGTTCTTTTTTAGTTTTGAAGAAAGGCAGTACCCCAAATATTTTATCAATAATTTCTCTAGTGCTTATTCTTCTGTCGCTTCCGATGGCGCGCCTTAGTTTATCCCAAGTGTAATACTCATTCGGCTTATTCATAATATTATCATCAATATAGCTAATAACTGCCCTGTAATTCCCTTGCTCATATTGTTCTTTCGCTGTTGTATCTTGTTTTACTTCATCTTCAAACTTCTCAAAATACATACGATCAATTTTCATTCCCTCAACACCGATTTTTGTTTCACTCATGCTTTTCAGTGGATCAGGAGCAAAGTTTTCAAAACCGTCTGCCTGTGGTGATTCGGCTTCAATATCAGAAGATTTTGATTGAGGTTTGGGAATCGGCAACTCCTCATCATAATTAAACTTTTCCTCAAAATACTCGCAGTTGCCAAAGAAGTCAAATAACTTGAAAGTTTCTTTTTCATGCTTATATGTAACTTCGTTTCCGTTTGCTTTTTCTTTATAGGAAAAGCTATATTTGCGCGTACCTCGCCCCTTAATCTGAATAAAGTCGGTTGGTGAGAATATTGGCCTAAGTAATCCAATGTTTAGTATATCTTGGCAGTCGTATCCTGTTGTCATCATTCCCACAGTTACACAAATACGAGTTTTAGAGGTTTTATAATTTTCTAAAAACTTTGTTGTTCCGCTTAGATTGTTGTTTTGGAAATTGATAGTATATATCTGAGCATCGGTAACATCAGAAGTGATTTGCATTGCAAAATCAGACTGATATTTATCCGGAAACATTTTATCAGCGTAAATATTTAAAAGTTGTGTGATCTTAGCTGCGTGTTTTCTGCTGACACAGAAAATAATCCCTTTGCCGATTTCTCCACTTATAGGGTCACGCATTGCATTGTCCATAAAGGCTTTAACAAGCACTTTATTGGTTTCCTCTGAAAAGAATTTCTTCTCAAAATCCTTTGCAAAATATGTTTCTTCCTCATCTTCTTCCTCTTTTGACAAAACAGAGTATCCTTCATCAGCTAATAGTTGTGTTGTAATATCGGTTCTTGCATCAACTACAGTTGGATTGATTAAGTAACCGTCTTTAACTCCATTTAAAAGCGAATAGCGATAAGTAGGTTCACCGCTTTCACAACCAAAAGTTTTATAGCTGTCAAGTAATTGCCGTTTTTCCCATGCTCTCGGATCAGTGGAGCGCAGTTTATTTACATCAACATTTTTGATATAGTCTTTCGGTGTGGCGGTAAGTCCCAATTTATACCCTAAGAAATATTCAAATACAGCCCTATTGTTACCATTGATAGAGCGATGGCTTTCATCGGCAATAATCAAGGAAAAGTCAGTGGGGTTAAAATAGTTTTTATACTTGTTATTAAACATTAGAGTTTGAACAGTCGATACCACAATTTCTGCCTTGCGCCAATCATCAGTATTTTCTTTAAAAACAACTGTATGATAATCAGGTGTTAGATACTGAATAAAGTTCTTCTTTGCTTGATTTTCAAGTTCAATTCTATCTACTAAAAATAAAACTCTATTTGCATTTCCGCTGCGTAAAAACAAGCGAATAACAGCGGCAGATGTTAAGGTTTTTCCTGTTCCGGTAGCCATTTCAAACAGAAAGCGTTGATTGCCCTCTCTAACTGATTTTTGTAAAGCTTTTAAAGCGTTTATTTGGTATGGACGAAGCATGCGTATTCCATTATCCCAAAGATATTTACTTCGTGTTTCTTCATTGATATATTCGGGTGCATCAGCATATTGCGGATTTTTAACGACAGCAATATAATCCTCTTTTATTTCCTCGTTATATAATTTTGAGGGGTCAGCATTCATAGCTTTACTTTCCTTTAAGCTTTCGTAGCTTGGAAATACAGTAATTAGTTGAGGATTACCCTTATAGATATTCCAAAAGTAGTGTTGATTGCCATTTGATAGAATTACATATTTTACAAAGAGAGATTTTGCATAATCTCGTGCTTGTTCTTTTCCAACCAAAGGGTCTTTATCCTCTGATTTTGCTTCTAAAACTATAAAAGGCTTACCCTCATTATTTAAAAGTAAGAAATCAACAAATCCGTTTTTCACTTTATCGAAATTTTCACCAAAGGCATCTACTTGAGATTTTGTCATTTTTACATTCGGTTCAAGTTGGATATTTGCGTAACCATTTTCATCATCAAAAAATCTCCAGCCAGATTCTTCAAGGAGTTTATTTATTTTTATGCGAGCTTTTGCTTCTTTGGCTTTCATATCATATTCTCCTTATCGTTATTTACAGGTATATAATCTACAATGTCAGCAATATTGCAGTCTAATTTCTCGCAAATCTTTCCGACAATATCCATTTTCACAGATTCACCCTTAGACAAGCGAGCCATAGTATTAGGACTTAGCCCTGTCAGCTCTCTTAAATCTGTTTTAGTCATATTCCTATCTATTAGCAATTTCCACAGCTTGTTGTAAGTAAAAGCCATATAAACACCTCCGTTAAATACTATAAATACATTATACCACCTATTTATCAATAAATCAATACAAAATATATACTTAGAGGGATTTATTTTATATATAACAAAAAAACGACACTACAATCATGCAGTATCGCTTAAATATAATACTATTCATTTCTAAACAGGAAACACATCCGATTCCCTAACATGTTTATAAAGTGTATTTTCTTCCTCGCACCTTATATCATAAGATACTTCCTCATTCTGTCCGAATGTTCCATTGGCATCAATAATATAAATTTCACCTATTTTTTCTTCTGCACTATTGAACATAAACCTAACTTTTTGCCCCTTGCTATATTTAGGATTACCAATCATTCTGTTTCCTCCGTCCATTAAACACATACAAGCTGTGCCATGACAACTTCATTTGCCCATTTATCAGCTTGTTCAAATATTGCTGTTCTCGCAAAGAAATCCTCGCCATTCGGTGGGGGATTGTCTTTGAGGTATTTCTGAAATAATTTCTCATACATTTCATCACCCCTAACTTCAACACCATCACAATGCTCTGCAAGTTTGCCTGTCAATAGCATCTCTCTGTACATCTCAAACTTCTCACTATGTAAATATTCAAGCCTTGCTTTTCCGA
>CAYJKT010000051.1:0-8574 GCA_964370775.1 uncultured Eubacteriales bacterium
ACCGACCTCCCTTTCGTTAGATTTTTAGGTCTAACTTTTGGGGGTCGGTACAAAACTGTGGAGTATTTTCATATATTTTTATTGAAATCAGAAAGCCTATGATTAAAGGCTAAGTTAACTTCGTTTTCAAAAGGGAGTTCAGTTAAGTTGTATGAAAGTATGTCGTTAATAAAAAACTTAGTAAACTCTGGGTTCATAATAAATATTGGCCCTAGTAAATATGTTCCAATAAAGTTATTTACGTGTATACCCTCAAATTTGCTATCTGTGTGGTAACCGTCGCCTTTTTCAAGCTCAAACATGTAAAAATCATTATTATTAGGATAACACATAGTAAACTGACTTTTAAAGCCCATAACAGTTATATCCCCAAATTTGCCGATACATTCGCTATTGTGTCTATTAAACATATCTTGTTTAACATAATAATCAAATAAACCTAATGCTTCAATTTTTTCGCCATTTTGCTTTTCGATATATTTTCCAAAAATCTCCCATGAATTTCCAGTAAAAAAGAATACTATGTTATCATCAATTTTTTGTTTGATTACATCAGCGAAAGGGGAGAGCAGTGAAATGATTTTTTCTTGGTATTTCTCTGTAGTAGGTGCCATGTATACCATGTCGATATCATCTGTCAAAAATCTAGGTTTCTCATTTAGTGGAGTTTCGATAAACTCTGCATCACGCATACACATTTTTAAGTATCTTATATTTCCCATGTCTCCAAATAAATTACAAACCTCAGGGTATAATATTTCAATTCTCATTGCTAATCTCCTTAAGTTTATTTTCTAATTGAGCATGAACGTTATCAGCTTCGTGGTCTAGGTAAATATCAAAATAAATTATAAATGTGTCAGATATAGAATAATTAATATTACTTCCAACAGAATTTAAGTCTTCAACGCATACAATTTTATTGTGGCTTATACCTGCCATTAATAAGCGAACAAGCACGTCATATCGACGCACACCTTGCACCACAATTTGATTAATTTCATCGCTGTTCAAAAATTCAAAATCAGTGTCATAATACCAAGCGATATTTTCTACAGATTCCATAGCATCAAAATGGTCGTCTAGAAGAAGCACAACACATTTTTTACCAGAAAAAGTGTTGCTACTCTCAAATGCTCTTGAACACGCAATAGGATTTTGACCTTTAGCTATGAAGTTAACAAGCTGTTTTTGTCCAATATTCTTGCTGTGCAGACGTGATTTCACAATCTCCATATCGTTTGTAATGCTGATTATATTGTTTAAATCATAACCTAGCTCGCATAGCATAGCTATAGCACACACTTGATTATATATATTGATAATGTTGTTGTCGATTAACTTAATCAAATATTCATTATCATTAACTCTTAATGTCATAGTCATGTCATTTAAAGCAATGTTTTCGACCATATACTTTATACTTTCAACTTTAAATCCACATTCTTCACAATGATATAGACCTATATGATGATACCTAACAAAGTCATAAGTTAGTGTAGCAGAACAGTTTGGACACACAGCGCCGTCACACACAATGTTCTTTCTAATTCCGTCCTCAAATTCTTGAGGTAACATGCCAAAGTACACACTTTTCTCATTTCCAAAATTATAGCACACAGGGTCATTACCATTTAAAATAAGCTTTGTGTTAGGACTGATGTTATCTTTTAGCAAATTAAAGATGTATTCAGTGTGTGCATTTCTTTTATATGAGTCTCTAAAAACGTTTGTTATAATCAGTGTATCTAAGCCTATATACGGAAAAATCCTTATACAACTGCGTTCGTCAAGCTCAAAAACAGCCATTTGCTTCTTAGATTTTCCACCTACTGTAGAGTTTGCAAGAAGTGACGTTGCAATTCCTCCTGCTATGTTAGAACCCTCTCTGTTGCAAATAAAGCTCTCGCCTTGTTTATCCAAAATATCTACTATCAGGTTTGTAACAGTAGTTTTTCCGTTAGTGCCAGTAACACCTACTACTTTTTCTGGTTTATCTATCAAATCCAAAAAATTAGGGCATAGCTTTATTGCAATATACCCCGGCATATAACTAGCTCGTCTTTTTAGGATTTTTAATGCTAATAGTGCAGATTTTGAAGCCACCATTGCAATATAAAATCTAATTCCTTTATTCATATATACTTCCCTTATTAATATATTTTTGATTTCAATATATACCTATTCTTATAGCTCGGCTACATTTTTGTTTATATAAGTCACAAAATTATATTCTATATCGTTTTCTATTATACTGTCGCTGGTTTCAGTAATTTCCCAGTTATCCATTTTATCAAGATTAGGAAAAAAAGTATCAGCTGTAAATTCTTTTTTTATTTTTGTCACATGAGCCTTAGTGCAATAAGGCAATAACTGATCATAAACAGTACCACCACCAATAACAAAAACTTTTTTATCAGTTATATTTTTAACTATATCAGGTAGATTATTAATATCATAACACACCTTAACCATAGGATTATCAATAGAAAAATCTGTGTTTCTGCTCAAAATTATGTGTTCTCTGTTTGGCAATGGTTTTTTATTAGGAAAACTCTCCAAAGTTTTACGCCCCATGACTACTACATGCCCCGTTGTAATCTCCTTAAAATGCTTTAAATCGCCAGAGATATGACACAACAAACCACCGTTAAGTCCAATACCATACGCACTATCTACAACAACTACTAACTCCATTTTACATACCCTTTCTAATTAAACTGCAACTTCAATTCTGCCGATACTCTCACCGTGATTATAATCCTCAACAATAAAATCATCTACTGTAAAATCATAAAAATCTTTTACATCAGGATTTAATCTAACTTTTGGTGCAGAAAAAGTTTCTCTTTTAATCAAATCTTTAACTATAGGTATATGCTTATCATAAATATGCATGTCGCTTATTACGTGTACAAGCTCACCAACCTCAAGACCACTTACCTGTGCAAACATCATGAGTAATGCTGAATACTGCACAACGTTCCAGTTGTTCGCTGCAAGAGTATCTTGCGAACGTTGATTCAAGATTGCATTAAGTTTACCGTCTACCACATTAAAAGTCATGCTATAAGCACATGGCTCAAGACCCATTTCGTGCAAATCAGCAAAGTTATATATATTTGTCATAATTCTTCTAGAGTAAGGTGTGTTTTTCAACAACCACAAAACATTGTCTACTTGATCCATTTCACCTTGTTTAAATGGATATTTCACTGCTAGCTGATACCCGTAAGCCTTACCAATAGAGCCGTTATCATCTGCCCATGCGTCCCAAATTTTGCTGTTTAAATCATTAACATTGTTGCTCTTTTTCTGCCATATCCAAAGAATTTCATCAATAGCAGCTTTAAAATTTGTTTTTCTTAATGTAAGCAATGGGAACTCTATTGATAAATCGTACCTATTAACTACACCAAAATTTTTCAATGTATACGCAAAACTGCCGTCACTCCAACGAGGACGGTTTTTTTCACCCTCTGTTGAAAAACCATTTTCAATTATATCTGAACAATTTTTTATAAAAATATCATCTGCTAAACTCATATACGTGCCTCCTAAAATTAACATAAGTGTATTGTACTATAAAATGATAAAAAAGTATAGCTAAAAGTAAAATTATATTTATAAAAACAAAAAAACTATTCATGCATATTATGTACAAAAGGAGAGTTTATATGGAAAAAAATACAATTAAAGATAAAATTAAAACCAAAGAGTTTTGGTTTCGCATTATACCTATGGGAATTATTATACTTCAATCAGTCACTGCAACATTAAATTACCAGTTTGATTTTGAGCTATTAAATCAAGAGCTTATGGTAATTGTTAACTCTGTTTTCTCGGCACTAGCCTTAGTTGGTATAGTTGGCGAAAACAGCATGCATAAAAAAGAGGTAGCAGAGCTAAAGAATAAATCTGTAGCAGAAACTAAGCAAGATTTGCTGAACAACTTAGACATAAAGGAGAAAGACGATGAGTAATAGTCCATTAGTTAACCATGTTAGAATAACCCCACATAGCTCTAACCCAAGAAATGATGTAATTCGCAAGATTACAATTCACCACATGGCTGGCAATTTAAGCGTTGAGCGTTGTGGAGAGGTATTTCAATCTAGGCAAGCTAGTTCTAACTACGGTGTAGGAACTGACGGTAGAGTAGGTCTATATGTTGACGAGGGTAATCGTTCGTGGGCGAGTTCTAGCAGAAGTAACGATAACCAAGCAGTTACTATCGAAGTAGCAAATGACTCGACTGGTGGAGATTGGCATGTTAGCGACACAGCACTTGAAAAAACAATTGATTTGTGTGTTGATATTTGCAAAAGAAACGGTATAGCTCAACTAAATTACACTGGTGATAAAAACGGAAATTTAACTCGTCATAATTACTTTGCTGCAACACTCTGCCCAGGGCCTTACTTGCAAAGTAAGTTTCCTTATATAGCAAACGAGGTAAACAAAAGATTAACTGGCGAAGCAATTGATTATAATACCTTATATAAGGTTCAAGTAGGCGCATTCAAAGAGAAAGAAAACGCAGAAACTTTACAAGATGAACTAGATAGCAAGGAGTACAACACATATTTAGTTAAAGAAAACGACTTGTATAAAGTGCAAGTAGGTGCGTTCTCTAACAAAGAAAATGCCGATAAATTAAAAAGCAAACTTGACACTGAGGGTTACGATACCTTTATGGTAGAGACAGGCGAAAAAGAGCCAACAGAGGCTCAACCTGTAAAAAGCAATAGAGAGGTTGCAAAAGAAGTCCTAAATGGCAAATGGGGGAATGGTGCTGAACGCAAAACCAACTTGACAAATGCTGGGTATGACTATAACGCAGTGCAAGCAGAGGTTAACAACCTACTAAAATAATATAAATTTTTAATAGAGAAAGGAGCTACCACGCGAGGTAACTCCTTTTTGTTAATTAGTTATAGTTTTAATTGGTGAAAATATGCCACATATTCATCTGTTATAATCAAAGGTAAAGCTATTATATTTTGATTTTATTGTAGCACTACCAGAAGAATAAATCTCTAAAGTATAGCTATCAGCACCGTCTTGTGTTACCTCAAACTCTTTATGTTTGTAAGTATCGTTCTCTACTTGTTGTGACAGCGAATCGAAAAAGTTACTATTACTCTCAAAGTCAAGCAAGTTAGAGTCAAGGGTCAAGTTTATTGTGAAATTAGACTCTCCTCTCCATAGGTGATTAACATAATCCCAACTCCCTGTGATTATTTCACTGCCATTACTGAATTCGGCAGTACCATCTACCTTTAGTAATAAACTATAATTTTCAATATCTACACTATCAGATGTATTATCATCATAATCTTCAGGTAAGTCAAAATCGTAAATACTTGCCAAATCTAAAGATATATCTCCTGTTAACGGAGTATTGACTGTTGTGCCACCGTATCTAAACTTGAAAATCAATGTATCAGTTGTAATAGTTAGTTGCTTATCATAAATTTCACAATTTGCAGTATTGTTATTTTCGTCATTATATTTCTCGAAAAACTCACTGGTCATTTCAAATTCGGTATCTATGTGGTCTGCATGATAAAATTCGCTTGCCAACATAGTTATGCTTGTGGCATCAAAAGCAAAACCAACATTATCTTCTTTAGTAGGCTGAACTAACTTGCCCTCAATTCCAGAGGTGAATTCGAATATAAGTGGGTTTACATCATATTCTACATAACCGTTTTCATCAGTTATAGAAGATAGTTCCCAAACTGTTTCTGCCAAGGTGAAATCGTCATATACTCTTGATACTTGTTGGATTTCTACATCTTCACTATTGTTAAACCATATCTCACTATGTGTTTCGTTACTATAAACATGTATATTTTCATCGTCATTAGGCTTTAAACTCATATAATATATAATATCATCGTCAAATGACATCTCAATGTTAGCTCTCTCACTTTCCATATCATCAACAGTAATAGTAACCCATTCGGCTGTCCACGTGCCATTTTTTGTTACACCATCTTCAACCATTATAACTGTGCCATCTTCGTGAAAGTCTAAAGTAGTTCCAAAGTCGTCAACTGTATCTTCCATACCCTCTTCATATTTGAATGAGCTTCTCCACAATGTGTTTATCAACGTATTGTATGTTTCTAATTGTTCTGCCGATAAATCTTCTTTATCCATTCCGAAAATAGATGAATTATCAGTATTGACGTTTGAAACATCTATTTCTTCCGAAACCTCGCCACTCTCCTCAAAATAATCATTATCAATCATATCCGAAGTTGGCTCACTCGAGCAAGCCACAAGAGAAAATACCATACTTAGCATAAGTAAACCACAAATAATCTTTTTCATAATCTTTCCACCTTTCTAAGAAATCTATAAAAATAATATACTTAATTTTATCAAAAACTAAACTGTACGTTCAAGTTATATTTTATTAAATTTAATTAAATATAGTATAATAATAAAATAAGTTAAATAATAGTAAATTATATTCAAAAATGAATAATAAAAAACTACCACTTCAAAATGAAGTAGTAGCCCAAAACTTTATTTATCACACGGATTTGTAATTTTATACTCAATCATACCGACTTCTTTTCTGCAATGCTCCTTACAACCGTCTTTACAAGAGCACTTGCATGGTTTATGACAAGGTGTGTAGTTTGAAAAACTAGCTACACTGTTGAATTTACTTATCAACAACCATTCTTTCATAATTAAATCAGTTATTGTAGTATTAATCAATTTAGACATGCTTTCTAAGTCGCAAAATGAAATTTCTTCGTTTTTATACTTTTGCAGAATAAGTTGTAATTTTTCTCCCTCAGCATTTAAAATATGTGCAATAGCCATTTCTTGCAATGCAATTGATTCAAATAAATCGATAACAACTTCATCGTTATCTGGTCTGTGAGTTCCCTCTGGAATTTGTGGCATTCCCATAAAATTTCCTCCTAGTCGCTTTTTATTATATTATGCTAATTTCTAAAATTGTATAACTTGTTATCGTTAAGTCGAGAATATAATTATTTGGAGAATTAATGCCATTATATAAAATGAGAATTGTTTCTAAATTCAATAAAATAGCTAAATCTTAGTAACGTTTATTGTAACAGTTGATAATAGGATAGATTGTATAACTTATTTTTCTAATAATATGTTTTAATTACTTGTTTTTTTTACATTTTTCTCTTTACATGATAACTAAAAAGTGATAAAATAACGTTGTGTAATAATAAGAAAATATCACATATATTTAATTTGGAGGTACTATTTTAATGGCAAGATTAATGAAAACCATGGATGGTAATAACGCTGCTGCTCATGTTAGTTATGCTTTTACAGACGTTGCTGCGATTTACCCAATCACACCATCTTCTAATATGGCTGACGAAACAGACAAATATGCAGCTGCTGGAAGAAAAAACGTTTTTGGTAGAGAAGTAAGAGTTACAGAGATGCAATCAGAGGCTGGTGCTGCAGGTGCAGTTCATGGTTCTTTGACAGCTGGTGCGTTAACAACAACATACACAGCTTCACAAGGTCTTTTACTAATGATTCCTAACATGTACAAAATCGCTGGTGAGTTACTACCTTGCGTTATTCATGTTTCAGCAAGAACAGTTGCTACACATGCACTTAACATCTTTGGTGACCATTCTGACGTTTACTCATGTAGACAAACAGGTTTTGGTATGCTATGTTCAAACAGCCCACAAGAGGTTATGGATCTAGGTGCGGTTGCTCACCTTACAGCAATTAAAGGTAGAGTTCCTTTCCTACACTTCTTTGACGGTTTCCGTACTTCTCACGAAGTTCAAAAAATTGAGGCTTGGGACTATGAGGATCTAGACGAAATGTTAGATCACGATGCTGTTGCAGCATTCAGAAGAAGAGCTTTGAACCCAGAACACCCAGTTCTAAGAGGTCAAGCACAAAACGGTGATATCTTCTTCCAAGCTAGAGAAGCATGTAACCCACATTACGACGCAGTTCCAGAAGTAGTTGTAGACTACATGAACAAAGTTAATGCTAAACTTGGCACAGACTATAAACCTTTCAACTACTATGGCGCTCCAGATGCTGAAAAAGTTATCATCGCTATGGGTTCAGTTTGCGAAACTATCGAAGAAGTTATCGATTACATGTTAGCAGCTGGCGAAAAAGTTGGTTTAATTAAAGTAAGAATGTACAGACCTTTTGTTGCTAAATATCTTCTAGATGTTATGCCTACAACTGCTAAATACATCACTGTATTAGACAGAACAAAAGAGCCTGGCGCTATTGGAGATCCTCTATACTTAGATATTCTAGCAGCTTTCAGTGGCACACAATTTGGTGCATGCCAAATCACAGCTGGTAGATACGGTCTAGGTTCAAAAGACACACCTCCTTCAGCTATCTTTGCAGTGTATGAGAATATGACATCTGCAGATTGCAAAAAGAAATTCACAGTTGGTATCGTTGATGACGTTACTAATCTTTCACTACCTGTTTCTCGTGATGACGATACAGCTCCTAAAGGTACAACTTCATGTAAGTTCTGGGGTCTTGGTGCAGACGGTACAGTTGGTGCTAACA
>CAYJKT010000052.1:0-8493 GCA_964370775.1 uncultured Eubacteriales bacterium
AGTGATAGGTCTTATATGGATACTTAAATCCTATAAGACCTATCACACTGGTGCGCAAAATGGGACTTGAACCCATACGTCAAAGACACACGCCCCTCAAACGTGCCTGTCTGCCTATTCCAGCACTTGCGCAAAATTACGATTATAATTATATCAATTTTATGTCAATATGTCAACATATTTTAACTCTTTCATATATCACTTATTTTTACTTTTCTTAACAACCTATATTCAAACAACCAACAAACACACTTATCAAAAAAATTGACTGTCTTCTTATTCTAATATATAACAGAGGCAAACAATTTTTCTCTGCTGTTTGCCTCTGCCTGTAAATTTTTTAAATCAAATATTATCAGTCATCTTGATTTACAATATCAATCCAAGTCATATACATAAGCTGTTGTCTTAACTTTAATTTCTCCACCACACGCCTCGGAAGATGCAATAGATCTTACACTTACTTTTAAATCGCTCACATCAATAACGCATGTTTCTGCCAAAAATGACACCGTGTTGCTAGCAAAAGCTTTTCGTGTTATACCTCTGTTTGTTCTATAACATAATTCTACTGTGTAATATACCACAAGCATTTGTGTACCACACACGTCGACAAATTTTGTCTGTGTAACGTAAGACGCTACATTCAGTAACTCACAATAATTTTTCACTTCTAATGTATCAAAATTAGACTCAGTACACTCTAAATAACGTCTGCAATCTCTAGTATTCTCTATTTCACACATAATTTTACCCTCTTTCCATTGTTTTAAACTTATGTTTATCATTATCAATATATGCGTATTAATTTTTTATGATACAACATAACCTCATAAAATAAAAAAGCGGACAGCTTTCACCGTCCGCACAATCAATATCACATATTATTTATTAAGTCTAAGCAATGCTTTATATAACTAAAGTTAATGAACTCACCGTTATTATACATCTCTGTCACTTCGTCCATAGTCGCCCATTTTGCATCTACTGTTTCATTCTCTTGCAACACGACATTTTCGATGTCAAAATCTTGTCTGAAAAGCCACATATCATGTATTCTGTCGTCACCGATAGACCTATATATCACCTTGCCATTTTCAGATTTCAGCTCAATGCCACATTCTTCTTTTGCCTCTCGTATTACAGCAGTTAGGCTGTCATCTCCTGCAACAGCAGAGCCACCTTGTATCTCCCAAAAGTTTGCAAATCCTTTGTTAGGCGAACGTTTTTGTATCAATAATTCACCATTACTATTTTGTATAAATGAGTGCACTACTAAGTGATAATCACCTGGTTCAAGAGGTGTTCCTCGCACATGAGTTCTACCTGTTAGATTAACATCTTTATCATACACATCCCATACTTCACCTTTACCTGACTGCATGTTAAGCCATACTTGCACTTTTTTTACAAGCTCTTTTTCAATTTGTGGATAAGTTAAATTTTCCTCAAATAATTCAGATAACTTAATTTCTCTTTTCTCTTTGCTCTCTGGTATTTCGACCATCTCGTAAACTTCTGCAAAAAACAACACACCAAAAGCATCTATGTTAAAGTATTCTACTTTGTTTAAGTCGTATTTTTTAGCACCTGTGAACGCAGTCAAAAATCTATTTGCTGCTTGTTCAGGCGTTTCTTCTTTGCCTATTTCGCCACCTGGTATTTCATAACTGTTACTGTCTGCTTTTCTAGTATATATCCATTTCCCATCATATCTTGCAACGATAACTGCGTATTTAGCTTTAATGTTTTGTATATCTCTATAAAATTCAACATAGTTCATAATCATACCTCTTTCTATAAACACGTGTAAACTTCAAAATTGTTATATATAATATATAGGCAAAAACCAGCTTATTTATACTCTAAAACAGAAGGCGATACATCATCATAAGGACCATAAGCTTCGTTATATCTATTTTCTAAAAACATTGGTAAATATCTTGTGGAATCATTTTCAAACTTTGACTTGCTGTATTCATCTATAGTCGTCCAAAAATTTTCTCCCTCATCACACTCAGTTTTTAACTCACCTGAAAAACCACTTGTTTTATATAAAAAAACTACATATCTGTTAGAATTATCCTTTTTACACCAGTGAATAACTCCACATGATTTCAGGTTAAATATATCTAAACCTGTTTCCTCTTTTATTTCTCTAATAGCACAATCAACAAAACTTTCATTATCTTCAACATGCCCACCTGGGAAAGCCCAGCCCCTCCAAGATTTTGTTCTGTTTTGTACTAATACCTTGTTATTTTTCTTATCTTCGACCATCACCATTGTGGTGAGTTCTGTCTTAGCCATTACTGTTTCCGCCCTTATTCTTTTAACATATTATACCATATTTTATACTAAAATTCAATCTAAAATAAACTTATGTCTACTTCATATCATAATAAAATAACTATCATTATCAAACTATGCACTTTGACTACAGAAAAACACAAACCTATAAAATAGTAGCTAAATCAAGCTACTTACTGTTATCTTTAGTTGGTAATCTTTTTAGCTCCTCGTACAACCTAGAAACTGTACCATTACCACCTAAATCTTTGTACGCTTGAAACAAAGGGTCAATACATTGGAATGCATGAACAGGTATGTAACCACGCTCGCTATAGTCATTATAATTTCTTAAAATGCTATTTCTAAGCAAAGATAACATACCCTGCCTTATATGTTCTTGAGTTATTCTTTCCATTTTGATTTTCTTTGTTAATTGCTTAGTGTAAAACATAATAACACTAACTACTATCGTAAATACTGTTTCTATCCAGTATGTAGCAATAAAATCCATCGCTCACCTTTAACTTTCCGTTACCACCTTCACTATGTAGGTCTCATATCCTTTATCGTTTAGCTCTTTAGCTAATCTCTCAGCATTATCTTTCTCTTTAAAAGCACCTAACTGCACTTTATAAATTACAGCTTCTGTCTCCCCTGTATCATCCGTTGCGTTCAAAAGTTTGTTAACTTTATCTGCAATATCTGGCATTAGTGGTTTTAAGTACGGCCCTGGGCAAATCGTAGCTGTGAACATATCATGTGTTGTTAGGTTACCGTTTTTGTCCCCTGTCCAAATCAATTTCTCTATGTGATTTCTCTTACATATATCCACACATAATTCTATGCATTTATTAAGTGCTGTATCACTAACATGCCAGTTTGGCGAAAATGTGTCGTTTGCAACTTCAATCGTCACTGCTTGATTGTCATTATCTCTGTTAGAGCTTGTCCACGCCCTGTCTTTTTCTTCGACGTACATACCAACCCTACCGTCAGTGCCAATTCCATAATTAGAACTCGCCTCTCTGTTTTGAAAAACATCACCACAAGTTTCAACACTTAAATTTCCAGCCATGTGGTGAATTGAAATCTTTTTAATCGTGTTATTTCTAGGGCTAGATTTATGTGGGCTGATTTTAACATAATTCACTAAAGAAGAATTACTCATCTATCTCACTCCAATCCTCAAGTTCTGGCAAACCTCCTATGCTTGTTAACACCGACAAAACTCCTGCAAGCATTGATGTGGATACTACCAACAACCACTCTACCTCTGCCATAATCACGGCTGTTCCTACAGTAGCTACTGCTGTTTGTGCCATTGTTTTTAAGGCTCTAACTCCAGCTGCTGCTATCCATTTTTTTGTTTTATCACTCATATTATACTCCTTTTGTTATCAGCGATTTTAAACTAACTATCTGCTCGTTAAAATCTTTTTTAATTGCTTCTATCTCATTTGTAAGCTCTGTTATTTTCATGTTTAATGCTTTATCTTCTGCTATTAATTCTTGCAAACATTTTGTTACTATCGGAATAATTACCCTATGGTCAACATTTTTGGTATATGTTTTAACTGTTTCTTCTTTTGGTTCTTCTTTTTCATTTTCGGAAGGTATCACCACAACTTCGGTTTTTTCTACATCTATAGTAAATTGTGGGTAAATCACTGCTAAGTCATCTGCAACATAACCTATATCAACATGTTTTCCGTTTTCAATCATATCGTACTGCACGTGTTCAAGCCTTGTTACAATGTCACTTGCTCTTTCAATTCTTGTTGGAGATATATTAGTTTTAAGCTTTTTGTCACTCTCCCAAGAATAATTTGCCATGTCTAAATCTGTGATAACCCTCCCCCATGGCGATACTCCAAATTTAGATATACCCTTTATGTACATACCTGATGAGTGGTTTAAGTATATCTGAAACCTAGACTCAATTGAGCCGAATGTCTTTAGGTTTATCAATCTGCCAGCACCGTAGCTCGGTAAGTTTTGTGTCGCTGAATCCACCCATCTAATTTCGTCAGCACCAAAAGTTTCGCTGTCATATCCAGTTCCTAATGGAGAAACATGAAAAGCTTGCACTTGCGTAGCAGTGGGTAAGTATCCAGTGTGAAAAACTCTTTGGTTGTAACTAGAGCCTGTATATATTTCTCCACTGACATAAACAGGTTTATCGAAATAATATCTAGTTCTGTCAGTATAAAAATGCGTGTAAGTAGTGTTTCTAGCACCTATTTCCACTTTTCCAAAACTATTATCCACTATTATATTTTTTCTAAATTTAGTTTGCATTTCACAATCAAACACACCAGCAGTTTCTGCCACTTTTCCCACTGCAATTCCAGTTCCACTGCTGTGAATATCCAGTGGAACTATAGCAGTTGGTATTGTTATCACTTTGTTAATCGTAGTGAACGTATCAAGTGCCGAAACTGTAACTGTGTACCTATCATCGGCTGAAACACCAGATATTATCTTTGTGCTTCCATTTGTTACTACTGCTCCGTTTACTTTAACCACAAGAGTATTTTTACCACCAACACTGCTGTACCCAGCACTAGGTTTTACTGTTACATACGTTCCGTTTGTGTCCTCTACTCCACTAGAATTTGACCTATACGCAACTGTGCTTGCATTAATCACTGGAGGACTATAACTATCCACCACAATGCTCAGTGATTTCGTTGCAGTTCGCCCTCTGCTATCTGTTATTTTCGCAGTATAAGTCACTGTTCCACTTGACTTTATAACTCCTGTTGTAAAGGTTTTTGTGTTAGAAGAATATGCGTCTCCAGTGATATTATAAGATACTATCGTAGAGCCATAAGCTCCACTCTCGCCTGATATACTGAGTGCTACAGACGACTTATTTTGCACATACTTCCCCCAAGCAGACGGAACAGTTCCGTTAATTCGACTAACCGTAAAACTGCCTAAGGACGGAACTATAGTACTAGGCACTAAAACAGCACATCTTTGCACTTCAGTACCAATTAAAATGCTACCGAAATAAGTTGTAACTGTAACTATCACATTGCTAGACTCCACAGTAGACATGGCGTTATTCCAAGAAATAGGCAATACATAACTTTTAGAAGTAGCAACATTTGTAAAAGTTTGGCTATAATTTCCTAGTTCGTATTTTACCGTGTGAGTATACGAAGTAGATGCCCTGTTAATCGTCACAGTTAAAGCGTTTTTTCCGTCTAAAGTAAGTGTATTTGCACTTAATGTTATTTTAGAAGAACCTTGCGACATTGGCAAATTTACAGCAACTGCATCAACATTTACAGTGCCCATGGTGTTACCTCTAACATGATTTACTGATACTGTTAGTGGTTCAGCGCCCCCACTAATATTAAGGCTTGTTTGGTATATTGTTTCGGTCGCACCAACACTTTGATTTCTTAAATCAAAGTCTGCTCTACCACTGTAGTTAGTTCCGTTTATGTTCATTGTAACTACCGATGAACCTGTTAGGTTGTATGAACCGTCACTCCCTGTGCCTATCTTTACATAAACCCACTTAGCAGTTATGTTCGTTACTGCTGTATCATAATTTACGCTGTTTACAACTAACCTTAACTCGCCTCTGTAATTTCCATCATCATAAGTCGCCGACCCTAACGTATATTCGTAACCAATACTTGTAGCATTAATCGCCATTTATTCACCCCACATATATCAAAGATAAATTTCCGTTTGCTCTTTTTATCCACATAAAACCCATTAAATCTAGTTGTTTCTCAACCTCGACTTCTGTTATATGCATTTTGCTGTTAGATACATAAGCTATTTTCTGACCACTTTCAGTAAATCTCAGCTCAGTATTATCTATCTCTGCTCCAAAATCGCTGTCCGTTCTTCCTAAGCTAATTTCAGCACCGTTAAATCTAATATACTCCTCTAACTGTTCTTGATTTCCAGTAACAGTGTCAGCCAAATTTTCAACATCATAGTTAATGTTCTGCCTTACAAATTCAATTTGCTCGCTAGTTTGAACAATCGCTGTTTCTTTGTACTGCTCAAAAACATCTCCTCTAACATACATAGAACTTGCTTCAAGCCTTATTTCTTCACCAGTTTTTTCTATATTTGTTGAATTTTGCTTTATAAGCGGTAATAATTCTCCGTTAATGTTGTCGGAGATTTCCTCCCAGTTTGTATCACAATGAGTACCAGAGTAAATCACAGTTCCGTCCGTGTATGTAACTATACTTCGTATCCACAAATACTTGCCAAAAACCCATTCAGGACGCACTATGCTCCACTCGCCACCTAATTGCTCATTTTTAGAGGTCGATAGATAATATTGCGGAACTATAGTGTCGATAATTAAACCGTCCTCACCTTTTGCCCCTGCAATGCAAGACGGATTAGACACCTTAATCACAGCGCCTAATCCATCTTTGCTGACAGTTCTTGTCCACATGTATTTATCATTTTCCCATAAAGGTGCAACCGTTGACCACTCGCCACCCTCGACAACTGAACTGCTTGTGGATAAATAATACTCCACGTCAATTGAGTGCAAATTGTGTTCCCAACTTGGGTCGTAAAATCCAGCTGTATAGTCTATCATTCCGTTAGAATAGGTAATCTTAGAACGTGTCCATATATACGTACTCTCAGTTTTTTCAGGATATACTTCTCCCCAGTTTTCTTCTGGCATGACTGTGTTACTCTCCGACAACGCATATTGTTCTACAATACTTACAATGCTAGCTCCGTCTTCTCCCCTAAGAGCTATACTATACGAGAAATTTTTCTCAAACAAAATGCTATCTACTGTTATTGGAATAGTGACAGTTCCACTTCTCTGTGTCATTCCGTTTTGAACATTAATTACAAGCTTTGTATTAACAGTAGAATTATCTGCTATCTCAACACTCATTCCGATTGGCATACCTGTTGGTGTGCCTATGTTTGTGATAACTCTTTCGCTACCCTTAAATGCCATAACAAAACATTCTGTACTGTCCTCATTTGCGGACACATCATCACCTTTAAAACTATGATTATCATTTGTTAAAATAACAGTATACGCATTAGAGCCGTCTATTACCTTGCTAATAATTATACCATCTGTATAACCACCAGCATTTACGTTAACTTTTACACTCTGATTATCATAGAAAGCGCTAAGTGGCAAAGTTCTAATTTTACCTTCACCACTCAGCTGTATAGGAGGATCTATTTGCCAAATAATCTCGTCATCAAAATTCTCTTGCGTTACGGTAAGTGTTATGTCATCAGTTATTTTTGCTTGATTATTTTCGTCAAATACAACTGAATATGTACTAGCATTAACACTGAATACTATAGGACTAACTCCGTCCACACCGTCTTTTCCGTCTTCTCCTTTTTCTGGAACTATCGGTGTCCATACTTCACTTGGTAGAAAATCCATAACAAAAAACTGCTGTCCACCTTGCTCTCTAATCATGGTAACAGTAGTATTTACGCCAATTTCTTCTGTAAATATTTTTTGTCTTATGGTAGAAGATACCACCAAGAAATCTTCGCTTAATGTAATACCTTCCTCATGTTCTACCTCAAAAGGGTCTATGCTTATAACTTTTCCATAATAAAGTTTTGTAGGGTTAGATGACTCATTAGCTTCACTTGCCACTTCCTTAATCAAGTTAATTATATCTTTCATATCTAACCCTCTTTATATTGCATTTTGCTGTTTTCAGTGTAGTCCACGCTAAAAATAAGTTCCATATTAGCCGGTATTACTTTTTGTATAAACTCCCTAACTATCCGTTCTGTGCTTTCACTAGGCAAAACCAAATTTATACTAATTGTATAATTTGTATTATCAACTGTAACAGAGCACCCATCTTCACCACATATTCTTTTTAGGCTATCTATCAAATAATTTTTTGTAGCTGGCAGTTTATCTGTCATAGCAGTTTTTATGTTAAATCGTCTTTCTTCAACACTCATACTGTCATTAGAGTTCAATCCATAAATCTTCTCAAATCTTTTTAAACCATAATCACGTGCAGTGTTAACAAAAATATCATCAAGTAGTTCATATCTCGCATTATACAGCTCTTCTACTTCCACCTGTTCCGTGTTAAGTAAGCTATCAATATCATATATATCAGCAATAAAGTCAGGTAAATGTTCATGTAATTTGTGCATCAACTTCCCCCTTAATAGGAATTGTATCAAATTCCAACTCTA
>CAYJKT010000053.1:0-7741 GCA_964370775.1 uncultured Eubacteriales bacterium
TTTTGACATAGAAAATACCGACCTCCCATTTATTAGATTTTACATCTAACTTTTGGGGGTCGGTACAGTTTGGATATCCTCTTATTTTAAAAAGGGATTTGAACTCTTAGCTTTAGTTATTTAACTACTTTTTTTCTAACAAATACCAGCGATACACTTAAACTCACTATAGCCACTAATACCCATAAAACTAGGTTAAAGTCATCGCCTGTATCAGGACTGTCAGGCGAAGTTGTAGGTGCTGTTGTTGGTTGTGTTGTTGGTGCTGTTGTAGGTTGTGTTGTAGGTTGTGTTGTTGCTACCACTGTAAAGTTCGTCTTAGCACTGCCATTTTCACTGTTTATTGAAATAGTGTGTGTACCTGCACTCAGTGTTTTGGTGTACTCACCACTTAAAGTTACGATAATACTTCCTTCATCCACAGTTAGATATTTAGAATCTACTTCTTTTCCGTCTACTTGTGTACCTGTATAAGTACCGAAATCTCCATTAGATTTAAATGTAATTTCCTCACCCATTGCAACTGTTTGGTTTTCACCTTCTGTGATTACTTCTTCTAAGATGTTAAATGTTACTGTTTTTGTTCCTGTATAGTTTCCTTTTAAGGTTACTGTAACAGTTCCTTTTGTCGCAACATCATTATTTGCACCATAAGTTATGTCGTAATCTATACCCTCTGTTAAAACAGTCGTTCCGTCTTTTACTTCAACGATTGGCTTGACTTGAACACCCATGTAGTATAGATCTGTAATATCCGATACGTTTGGTGTAATTGCTTTTGGTGTAATCTTAAAATCCTGATACATAGCTGCTGAGTTATACCCTGTATCTTCTGCAACAATTATCAGTACTTTATAGCTTCCTGCATTGGTTGGTGCTTCATTTAAGAGTTCGCTTTCTTCATACCACTCTACTACTGGAGTTGCACTACTTCCTGTTACAGTAAGCTGTGGATCTGCTACTTTTGTTCCATCATATTCTTTAGTAAGTGTATTGTTTAATATAATTGTTGAGTCACGTTTTTCGATGTTAAGTGTTATCGCCGTTGTTAGTGGAGGATCTCCAACGGAAGTTCCCTGTGTAAATGTTTCTCCCAAAGGATTATAACTTACGGTTAGATTATGAGTTTTTACTTCTAAACTATTAAAGTAATCTTCATTAAATTTAACAACTGTTGTTTGATTTTGGTCTGATGAAGTTGCTGTATAGTTACTTGGGTCTATAATCTCGTCATCTACAGAAATATCTTTTATAGTGTTTCCATTTGTTTGGATAGTAACTTCACTGCTGTAAGTTATAGGACCTTCTTCGCTGTTTGTATACAGAACTATACCTTGTGAATTAACTAAAGTTACGCTACCATTATTGTCACTAGCTTTAGCATATACTATACTCTTTTTGTTTAAATCAAGTGCAAATTCGCCTGTATAGTCTGTCCATTTGTCTCCGATAGCAGTTTCTATTTCAGCTACACTGTTTCCAAGATGAGTTTCTGAAATGTAATATTTCGTTGAAGCAATTCCTTTATCATCATTATCTGTAACTTCTAAATTTACATTTTTTTCTGAATTGTAAAAACGATTAAAAGTTAATAAATCATCTGAAATTACAGTATCAAATTTTTCATTGTTAATATTTATTTTTACAGTTGGTGGATATGGTGCCAATTCAGGGTAAGAACCAGTAGGTTGAGCCCAAGTTTTATAAAGTTGCTCGCTGTTATTTTGAGCTACCCATTCATTCAATGCACCAAAAAGTGTTGTTTGAGATACACTTCCTACTGTAACACTTGCAGGGAAATTATAATCTGTGTCAAAGCTTGAACAGTTTAAAAGCGTTCCGTTTCCTGAACCAACCTCTGTGATTGCAGAATTATTAGTTCTCCAATAACTGTTTGTAACATTACTGTTGTTATTGCCAGCTAAACCACCAAAGCTTGCTGAACCACTGACATCTATAACCGAATTAAGAAAAACAAAACAGTTACTAATATTAGCAGAACTACTATTAGCTTTTCCCACTAAGCCACCTAAATTTATGCCACCCCCAGGAGCATAACCTTCCTGAAACTCTATAACAACGTTATAAACATAATTGTTAGTTATATCAAAGTTACCCTCAGCTAAACCTACGATACCACCAATGTTAACGGAAGCATTCGAAGGGGTTTCAGCACCGTAAATATTTGTGTTTATCGTAGAAGAATTAATGATTTCACCATTGGATACTCCAGCAATTCCGCCGCCTGCTTGCGTTGCTTTAATTGTTCCACTAGATACATGGCAATTTATTACACTGCTATCACTATAAAGCCATCCAACAATACCGCCTGCATAGCTACTAGGTAGCTCCATAGAGTCTTCAGAGTGGTCTGGGTCTGCTGACGGTGCCTCTAATGGTGAACTTGGCATAATATTCGGTTCTATAACTTTTAAATTTTCAATTGTGGAATTCTGCACCATACCAAAAACTCCAGCACACATAAAGCTATTGTTTACTTTTACCCCTGATATAGTGTGATTCTTACCATCAAAATTGCCTTTGAAAGCTCTGTTTGGATCATTTGTAGGTGCAATAGGTGTCCAAAAATGTGCACTTAAATCAAGGTCTGCTTCAAGTGTTATGGTTACACCTTCATAATTTTTTCCTGCATATTCACCTACGCTATTTTCGTAATTTACATTATACGCAAATTGTGCAAATTCGGCTTCACTGTTTATACTTCCACCGTTATCCCAATGATTCGTCGGCTCTCCAGTAATTCCGTCAAGCCAATTTCCAGTTGTAACTGCGCTTACAGGAATTGTAAACAGCCCAGTACCTAAGCATGTCATTAACAGCATTAGAGATAGTAATAATCTAAATACTCTTTTATTGTTTTTAGATATTGTACTACCCACTTTTTTAGTCTTTGTAACAAACATTCTAAAATAACCCCCTAAAAATTTATTAAACAGATTTCGTGTATTTTTAATCAAATACACCATATATCTTATAATTATACATCTTTTTTATTAGATGTCAATTTATGTAACAATATTGTTATGTTAAAAAATCGTTAATATAAAAATCTTCTTCGCCCCTCATTACCTTTTTTCAAATAACAATAACACTCCACAAATTGTGAAGTGCTTTTTATGCGTCGATTTCCCAATACCACTTGTTCCAATAGTAGAAATAAAATCTCTCTAATAAGAGTTTTGAAAGGTTGACTAAAGGCAATCAAACTAAAAACAAGCTATTTTAGTTATTAAGATTTTCAAAATGTTCTTTTAAGAAATCATATCTTATGTCTAAAAACTCAATCATACGTTGCGACTTATCTTCTATCCATTCATAGTCTATGGTCGCATCAGGCCACCTATCATAATTTTTTTCCACATAAGGCTTTATGTTGACTGCATAGTTTTTGTAAACCAATAAAAAATCATGAAACTCCGTGTCATATTCCACAAATAGCTCGTACATTAACTCCGCACTATTTGGATGCTCCATAAATTGGCTGTGCAATGGACTGTTCTTTATTTGCCAAAGAGCTTCGGCAGTTTCTTCCAACCTATCAATATTTCTTAAATTACTCCAACCATCATAAGCGCCATCAAAATCCCAAACAGGACTCATTGTTATTTTGCCATCCATTTTACGGTGCATTTTTATGCTATTGTAAACTGAATCACCATTATTAAATAGCTCATTAATCATAAAGAACTTTGCATAGGCTTCTTCGTCCACAACATCTGTAAATTTTACATTTTCAGAATAAAATTCGTATGTCTGATTAGGATTGTATAAAGTTTCTAAATATATATCTATATGATTTTTTATAGCTGTTAATATAATGTCATTATTTGGGTCGTAATCTATCCCTAGATTAGCGTAAATTTCTTTTCTATCTTTAAGTTCTGGATATTTAATCTCAAATGGCTCAGGTGTTAATCCTTCAACATAATAATAATCACTGCCTAAACTTGAACTTACATCATTTGACATTTCAATCAAGAAAGGCACATTACCTTGCTCTATATCTTCAAGTGTGATATTTTCAAACTCGTCTTCTATATCTATTCTGCCTTCTTTTTGGTTAATATGCTCTGTTAATATATATGTTCCCAAATATTCTCCGTTTATTTCTAGCTCAACATGAAAAGGTGTGCAAGAAAAATAATCGTCTCCCATTACAATGTTTGCAAAACTTAGTGAAGAATAATTTTTTAAGCCTGTAAAATCCAAGTAGTCGGCAAGTAGCACCCATTTCTTTGCTTCTTCTAACCCAAAGAAAGATATTTTTTCGTCAAAGTCTAGTTTATATGGTCTCTTTACATAGTTCCAAGTTGAATTCCCTCTGCCTTCGATTTCCACTAATAGATCTTCAAATATTGTGCCACGGTCATCAGTCATTGAAAAGGATGCAAATAATGTGTCATCTTTAGTTATATTTCTTATAGTATAATCATCTTCTAAATCTATGCTAATTTTAGGAACATAAAACTCAGTTAATTCCCCATGTGTTATTTCAATTTTGTAAGTTCCATTATATGTTGGGTAGTTAGGTTTTGTTACCCTATATTCAACTTCATATTCTCCACAAGCCTTATAGGTGGGTTCTTCTTCTATGTACTCCCCTTCCACCTTATATTCTATCTTCGCACTTTCTGGTAGCTCTAATGGCTCTATTATTCCTTTTTCTTCACCATTATAAACGTGCTTGCTATTTTCTATAACTAGCTCCATTTCTTTAACTTCAACTTCAAAGCTTGAAGAATAATCACCTATGCTTTCTAACACTTCAAATTCTATGGTATATTTACCCGCTTTACTGTTGTTATAGTTTGATGTGTCAAACACATAACTTTCTGCGCTTAGCACAGTTTCACTATTGTCATTTCCATGCATTAAAACAGAAAAGCCTGTGTAGTTCAATTCTTCGCCAAGATAATACTCTGTTGTTTCTAAATCTGTGTGGCTAAAAGTGTAGGTCATAGCTTTAATGTCTTTATCGTTATCTCCCCCACAACCAACAAACGAAAATATTATTAACGCTAGCAATATAAAACTTATTACTATTAAACTTATTTTCATATATTCATCTCTCCCTTTATAACCCAAAAACATTGTTATATTAGTTTCACTTCTTAGCTTTAGCTTAAAATCTTTCTCCTCTTTTGTATCACAATTAATTATAAGATATGCATTTATATATGTCAACAAGAATGATTTAAGTTAACCCATTTTTCAAATTGGGTCAATTTTGAAAACACATAATGTGACAGTGTTAAGAGTAATTACGCATTTCTTAAACTCCCGATTGAACTTCCTGTTCTTGGTGATGCTTAGCGCAATACATTAAATTATGTAATCCCATGATTAATTGCATATAATAACAAAACTGATTTTGTTTGAACAACGAAATCAGTTTGTCATTTTATTATTTGTATTTGCTATTTGATTATATCCTTGGACGGTTTTTATAATTCGTGCTGTTTTTTATCCCATATTTCCAACGTATGCATTATATGCATCTAATTGGATAGCCATGTAATCTTGTAATCCCATTGCGTTTAATTGGTCGATGTAACCTTGCCATTCAGCTTCGATATCAGCATTAGGGTCAGTCATCCATGCAGCAAATGTTGTTTCTACATAATCGTAAAGGTCAACAGTTAAAGTAGAAAGTGTTGCGATTTGCTCATCTGTGTAAGACACTACAGGGAAAGTTTCAGTAGCAAATTCTTTAACATCATCTTCCATTGAAAGTTTCAAACCGTCAGCTTGTTCTGTTGGTAGAGTTACGTTGTCATAGAAATCAGGTGACATGTATTTAGGACCATGGTCTCTAAATGAATATGACCATGCAGATGTGTCAAGAGTTGTACCGTCTTCAGGAATTAATAGCTCATACATTCCGTCTGTTTCAGCAATTTTACCGTCAGCTACTGAACCATAGTAAGTTTGTAATGAAACTTCATCAGTGTAGAAATCATCAGCCCATTGAAGTAATTTAGCAGGGTCTTCGCAAACAGTTGTAATAACTAGTTCGTTTCTGCTTAAGTCAAGGAATGAAGGATCGCTTTCTGCGTATTGTCCACCGTCAGGTCCAATTAAAGGAGTAACGATAGAGAAATCAGTGTGGTTTGCACCAACTTGTGCGTCAGGAGTCCAACCGAAAGTAATTCCTACTAATGCGCCGTCTGCTCCTTTAGTTTTACCATCATATAAAGAACTATCTTGTGTAAATGATTCTGGGTCAATTAGTCCATCTCTGAACATCCCTTGTAGCCATAAAGCGCCTTCTTTGTAGTTTTCTTCTGTTGGCATAAATACTGGCTCACCACTTGTATCCATACCCATGTAGTTGCCAGCACGGCTAACCATTGTTCCATAAGGAAGAAGAATGTGTCTTAAAGCACCACTTAAGCTTAGTACATAAGAGAAGCCATATTCGTCAGCTTCGCCATTGCCATTAGGATCATCGTTAACAAAAGCAGTTAAAACAGTTTCTAGTTCCTCTGTTGTTGTAGGCATTTCTAAAGAAAGTGCATCTAACCATGTTTGGTTAATGAACATTAAGTCACCTACTACAGGTCTTAATGGAAGTTTTTTAGGTAAGCTGTAGATGTCACCGTTTCTGTCTACGCTAACTGCATACATTGAAGGGTCTTCTTCAAATATAGAGCTTAGGTTAGGCATGTTTTCAGCAATTAAATCAGTTAACTCAACAAAAGCAGGTTTGTTATTAGATATATCAGTATCATTTAGAGTAATAGAACCCCAAAAAGCATCTGGAAGGTCGTTACTACCTAATAATAGAGATTTTTGTTCAGCCCAATCAGCATTGTAATAAACATCCCAGTTGATTTTTACATTGTGTTTTTCTTCTAGCTCTGCCATTACGCCTGTGTTCATGAACTCAGTTGGCCATGAATCTGTCCATCTAGTTACAACGATGTCAAATTCAGTAACATCACCACTAGCAGTATCTTCACTGCTGTCATCGTCGCTTTCTTCTGTAGCATTGCTGTCTTCAGTAGCTGTTGATGAGCTAGTGCCTTCGTTTTCCTCTGTTGGTGCAGTACAAGAAACCATTGATACTAACATAGCTGCACTAATTAAGATGCATAATAATTTTTTCATTTGTATACTCCTTTAATTTTTTTATATAAATCGGATAATTAACCGATTTTATACTAACCTTTAAGTGAACCAACCATAACACCTTGGTTAAAGTGTTTTTGAACAAATGGATATATGCACATGATTGGAACAGATGAGACAACAATAACAACATATTTAATAAGTTCAGCTAATTGTTGTGCTTCTACTATTGCAGAACCAGTAGCCATTCCTGATAATTGTTGATTGTTAATCAAAATATTTCTTAAAATAATTTGCAGTGGCATTAATTCATCACTTCTTAGGTAAATAAGTGCATTAAAGTATGAATTCCAATGTCCTACGGCTGACCATAAACAGATTACGGCAATTACTGCTTTTGAGAGTGGAAGAACCATTACAAAGAAAAACCTAATGTTTCCACAACCATCAATTTGTGCTGCTTCCCAAAGTCCACTAGGTAAACTGTTTTGGAAGAAGGTACGTGCTACAATAATGTAGTATGTAATTACACTAAAAGGTAAAACCATTACCCAGAAAGTGTCGTTTAAGCCATAATCACTTATGTTTAGATATGTAGGGATAAGTCCACCAGTAAAGAACATAGGTATTAAGAAATATGCTGTTATTA
>CAYJKT010000054.1:0-7574 GCA_964370775.1 uncultured Eubacteriales bacterium
CTCTAACCAGCTGAGCTATGCCCCCATGTCTTTTGACGACTTACATATAATACACTATTTACTTCTTTTTGTCAATACTTTTTTTAAAAATATTTTCCATGCATTTTATTTTGATTTTAAAGTGTAAATCACAAAGTCAAAAGTAATCTCTAAATCTGATAAACTATCCAATTTAAGCTTGTCTTCTCTTGATGTTTTTAGCGAGTACGGTGTCATTTGAAAAAGATTTTTTATATCCTCTGTCTCTTTAATAACTGTTTTGTACGTTATTTTTTCTTTAGACACTACCTCAAATCCGTCAAAATCATGTTTATTTTCATCATTTTTGTACGCATTTGCATAAACTGCTTCTTTAAGTTCAAACAAATGATTATCCCCAGCAACCACTATAAAAATATTGCCGTTAGGTTTTATAACTCTTTCAAATTCATCAAGTGCAAGTGGTGAAAAAATACATGTGATTATATCAACGCTTTTTTCTTTAACAGGCAAGTCGAAAACACTACCTACAAAATAAGTAGTTTTTTTGTCTCTTTTAGACGCATGTATAACTGCATTTTTGGATATATCTGTCGCATAAGAACTTGAACTTTTTAAAAATTCTGCCACTATTTTAGTGTAATAACCTTGCCCACAACCACAGTCAAGGTATGTCACAGCCTTTTTATCAGGCAACAATTCGCATATTTTATCTGCAAGAGGTCTATAATAGTCTTTATCCAAAAAGCTCGACCTTGCCTTAACCATGTCTTTATTGTCGCCGATATTATCTCCGTTTTTATTAGACTTCAACAAATTTATGTGTGATGATTTTGATATATCAAAGCTATGATTATTTTTGCATGTATAAGTTCTATCTAGCTTCTCTAAGTTTTCTTTACAAATTGGACAAATTAGCATTGGTCTCTTCCTTTACAGTAATCAGTTTAATGATTATAGCATATTTTACTGTATGAGGCAAATTATTCTGTCACAACTTCGCCTGTCCAATCTGTCTCTATACCACCAAAATCATATACGTTTGTATAACCTAAGTCTATCAAACCTCTAACTGCATTTGCACTGCGACTTCCTGTTCTGCAATACACTAAAATAACTTGCTCTTTGTCAGTTAGCACTTCCTCGGCTTTTGTCTCAATCTCGTAATCTGGTATTAAAATAGCATTTTCTATATAGCCTGTTTCAAATTCTTCAGGAGTTCTAACGTCCAAAATAATGGCGTCGTCTGTCATCATCTCAATTGCCTCAGCTTCCGTAAGTTTTTTGTACTGAACTTCTGAACTCTCACTACACGCTGTAAAAGCAATTATGCAAATTATTGTTAATATTATAGCTTTTATTTTCATATTATTTCCCCTATAGTTAATTATTTTATTGTTATTATACATGTTTTCTAAAATTATTACAATGTATAAACTATATATATTTCTTAAACAAACTAAAAACTTGCTCTTTTTTGGCTTTAAAAGAGCAAGCATTAATAGATTTATTTTTGATTAGTTTCCGACCATCTCTTAACTTCGCTAACAGCTTCGTCACTCGGAATTGTTACATTGGTTATAGGGTCTGTTCTAATTTTCATACTTGTTGGAAAAGTATCATACACAGGAGGAGGTTCGTCGTCTTTAACACAAAATTTGTTATTGTCTTTTTTCATAAAAAGCACTCCTTTCAATCCTAGTATTTACACATTTTTTAAATAAATTCGCAAATTCTTATAAATTACTTTACATATTCTCAATTTTGCAGTATTATATATATTTGAAAGGTGTGAAAAAAATGCAATTTTCGACAAAATTTCTGCTACAACAATTAAATGCAAAATCTATTTTTAAAGTTATAATATATATACTAGTCGCTATCTTCCTTATTGCTAGTTTTAACTATGGTCTAAGCAATAATTTTGGGTTAGCTGATATTAAGTTCGACGAACCTACTATATCTGAACTTAACGAGACTTATACTTATAAGTTAGAAGAAGAGCCAACTGATATTGAAATCAACTGGACACACGGTAACATAACCATTATCACAACTAATTCTGATACTTATAGTATACAAGAAAAGAGCGGTTCTTCATTAACTGATGAACAAAAGTTAGAATTTACCGAAAGTGACGACAGCCTCACTATCAACTGGATAAAACCTGCTGATGTCCCTTTTACTGAACCAAAAGACTTAATTGTAACTATACCAAAAAAAGGTGGTTACTCTTCTTTAACTATAAACAGCACTAACTCTAACATTACTTTACCTACTTTTATTGCGGAAGAAATTTCTTGCGATGTTAAAATCGGAGATATAAGTGCTGAGTCTTTAACTTGTGAGAGTTTGTCTGTATCTACTGATGATGGCGATATTACTTTAGAGAATGTGCTCACAAGTACTTCTAGCTTTGTTACGAAAGATGGCAACCAACAAATCAAACAAATAGCTACTGACGAGTTGAATTCTCGTAGTTCTACAGGCGATATTTTCATTAATGGTGACATTGTAAACACAAATACTTTTACTATGAGTGGTAACATAGATTTCACTTCTACAACACCAATGACAGAGCTTTCTATTAGCACTATTGACGGTGTAGCTAACGTACAAACTTGCGAAAATGACGGCTTTGTGCTTGATAAATCAGATGCTATGGGCGAAGTTAATATCACAGGATTTACTATTACAGAAACCGAGGAAATGGCTTATCACATAGATAATTTATCTGAGAATGTTTTCTCGCTTTCTACAAGTATCGGTTCAGTTAGTTTAGACATTTGCAACGAAAATACTTCTGCTAAATCGTATGACAGATGGATTTCTCAAATAAGAGATGAAGAAAGACGAGAAGAAATAGAAAACCAACAATCTGCTGATGACGAAGAAAGCAGTGACGACAGCGAATAATATTTATACATAAATTAATGCGAAAACTAAGTTTTACCTTAGCTTTCGCATTTTATTTTGTATTTTATTTGCTAAATTTACGTTTTGCGTAAACTTTCAAAACTATAATACTTACTACAGAGAACTGTGCAATCAATAATAACATTATCGGTGCTGAGTTATCCCCAGTTTTTGGTGCTGTAGTGCTTGTTGGTTCTTGTGTAGGTGCAGGAGTAGGTGTTGTTGTGCTAACAGGTGATACTGTAAATGTAGCAGTTGCTATGCCATACTCACCTGATACAATTTGAAGAGTGTAAGTATCAGGAGCTAGAGTTTTTGTGTACTCTTCGCTAACTGTTACGATAGTACTACCTTCTGTTACTGTTAAATAACCCTCTGGAATTTTCATACCATTAAGTCTAGTTTCTTCATAAGATGAACGTGGAGCTGCAGAGCCAAAAGTAATTGCAGTTGGTGCACCAGCTTGTACTACAATACCAGTAGCGCCTGTTGACATTATTTGAGACATTGCCCAAACAGCAGTTACTGTTGTGTCACTATTTACAGTAATCTCAGTACCAGCTTTAACATAGCTTCCATTTACCATCCATTTATCAAATGTGCTACCAGCCTGTGCTGTAAATGAGCTAAATGGTAATGTATATTTACCACCTTCTTCAACCTTTACATCAGCCATAGTGCCTGTACCACCAGCAGCATCAAAGCTTACAGTAAATGTTCCGTCTGTCCAAACAGCTTTTAAAGTGATATTTTCTCTTACAAGATAATTATAACCAGGTGCATATTCCATGCCGTTAATATCCCATGCTTTGAACTTCATGTCTGTCGGTGCAGTAAATCCATTGTCAGGAACTTTAAAGTACTCAAAATAAACTAAGTCAGTTACTGAACTCATAGTTCCTGTACCACCGTTTGCATCGAATGTAGCAGTATACATAACTGGTTTTGGTGTTGGATCCGTAGGTGACGGGTCAGTAGGTGAGGTTGTACCGCCGGTGTTGCCTCCAGTATTACCACCTGTGTTACCACCTGTATCGCCTCCAGTGTTACCACCTGTGTCGCCACCAGTGTTACCATCAGTGCCTGTTGTAGCCCCGTCAGTGCCTGTAGTTGTAACTACTGCAGTTTCTCCACCAGTTTCTGCTGCTTGTGCAGGCATTGCCATAGCTGGTAGCGCACTCACTACCATAGCTATAGATAGCAAGCAAGAAAGTAGTTTTCTTCGCTTCTTCATCAAAGACCTCCTTTAATATTCAATTTTTATTGATACTTATATGCAGTGCAGTATCAATTCTTCATTGATTTTATTTTACTACTTTCGATATTATTTTTCAATATATTTGATTTATTTTATTTATAATTAACAGTTTATTCACTTTGTATAAACATCGTCTTAACTTAATTCTTATCAATATAAACAAAAAACTATATTTTATTCATAATTCAGAACTAAAATATAACAAAAAAAATGAAAACTAAGTTTCACCTTAGCTTTCACATTTTAAATTATTATGGATTATTTTTGTAATTTACGTTTTGAGTAAACTTTCAAACCTATAATGCCTACAACAGCGAACTGTGCAACCAATAGAAGTAAAATTGGAGCAGAGCTGTCTCCTGTTTGAGGAGCTGTAGATGTAGAAGGTGTTGGAGTTGGTGTAGCCTCTGGAGCAGGAGTTGTTGTGCTAGTAGGTGCTACTGTAAATGTAGCAGTAGCTATACCATACTCAGGTGTAGAAACAATTTGCAGAACATGGTCTCCATGAGCAAGGGTTTTTAAGTACTCTGGGTTAACTGTTACTATAGTACTACCAGATACAACTTTTAAGTAGTCTTCAGGAACAACCATGCCGTTTATTCTTGTCTCAAGATAAGATTCTATTGGTGCCTCTGAGCCGAATGTAGCAGACTCACCCTCTTTAACAACTACGCCACTAGCACCTGTTGACATTACAGCTTCTTTTGCCCACACAGCAGTTACTACTACATCACCAGTAACAGTGATTGGAGTGCTAGGATTAACTTCTTGTTCGTATACATACCATGTGTCAAAAGTTTTTCCACTTGGTGCTGTGAAAGTGCTATAAGGAAGAACGTAGTTATCGCCGTCTTTAACTTCTACACTAGCCATAGTACCTGTACCACCATCAGCATTAAAGCTTACTGTGTACATAACTTCTTCTTGTGGTTCTTGTTCCCAAACAGCTTTTACTGTAAAGCTTCCAGTCACAGTGTATTGTGAGTTTGAAGCGTACTCCATACCATTAATACTCCATGCTTTGAACTTCATACCTGTCGGTGCTGTAAACCCATTTGCTGGTAGTACGAATTTGTCACCCATGCTTAAATCAGTAACTGAGTTCATAGTGCCTGTACCACCGTTTGCATCAAATGTAGCTGTGTACACTGTTGGTGCAGGTGTTGCTGTCGGCTTTGGATCTGTAGGTGATGTTGCGTCTGTTCCTGTTGTTGTAGCATCTGTTCCTGTTGTTGCATCGCTTCCTGTAGTCGCCACTACAGCAGATTGCTCCATTACAACGTTTGCAGCGTGCGAAGGCAATACAACTGTTGGAATTGCACTTACAACCAACGCAATAGACAATAGACCTGCGAGTAGTTTTCTTCTCTTTTTCATCAGAGACCTCCTTTAATTTTATCTTAAAAATTGGTAATTATACGTGCAAAAGTTTTTACCAATTTCTCATAAAATATATTTTACTACGGCAAATAGTCTTTTTCAAGTTAAAACTAGGTATAAAATTATAATTAACAATTTGTTCATGTTGTTTATTTCTGTATTTAACCTTTTTAGTATTTTACATTATTTTCTATATAATTTATTCATAAATACGTATGACCATTGGTTCAAAATATAACAAAAGCTCCTGTCACATTCGCCTGCTTGAATATGACAAGAACTTTCGTTTAATTTATGGTCTTTATTATGATTTTATACTTTGTACTATTTAGAATTATACTCTCAGTCATTATGGTACTTATCATTTTTTTGTATATCTTTTACTAATTTAGGCTAACAACGTCCCTTATTAGCAATCCCCAAAGAGACACATTTTACATTTCCTATAACTTTGTTTTTCCTTGTTTTAGCTAGAATAGCACTTCCTATTAACAATACCGATACTACGCTAGACACAGCTGATACTATAACTCTGGATCTTAACATAACTTTTTCTTTTTTTGATACGTAAATAATTTAGTCTCCTTTCTAAGCTAAGTTTTATGTTGTAGAAGTTTATGTCTATATTATAACACTTTAACAAAATATATGCAATAGCATAGTATTTATTTGAACATATTTTACAACACAATATAAGTGCTAATATGAATTTGTTTTATCCTTAACGTATAATATAGTTAAAAATATAAATTATTCTTATTTTTTTATATATTTTTACGAAAAAAATGGGAGAAACACAAAGTTTCTCCCAAAATTATAAGCTTATTTAAAAGTTAAAATTATGCTTTAACTCTTTCTTTTAGTCCGTCAAGCTCTGCACGTAATTCTTTTGGTAGGTTATCACCGAATTTTGTGTAGAATTCTTCTGCACTGTCAGCTTCTTTTGCCCATTTAGCATTGTCAACTGCTAGGATGCTTTCTAGTTGAGCTTTTGTGAACTCGCCTTCTAAGCCTTCTAGGTTGATATCGTCTGCATTTGGTACATAACCGATAGCTGTTTCGTTAGCGCCAACTTTATCGTCGCATCTGTCGATGATCCACTCAAGAACACGCATGTTATCGCCAAATCCAGGCCAGATAAATTTGCCGTTCTCGTCTAGACGGAACCAGTTAACGTTGAAGATTTTAGGTGCTTTATCGCCTAATTTTTCGCCCATTTCGATCCAATGTTTGAAGTAGTCACCCATGTTGTAACCACAGAATGGTAACATAGCCATTGGGTCACGTCTTAGAACACCAGCTGCGCTCATAGCTGCTGCTGTTGTCTCTGAACCTGTGATAGAACCTACGAATACACCGTTGTTCCAGTCTCTTGATTGGTATACAAGAGGTAGAGTGTCAGGACGACGTCCGCCGAAGATGATAGCTGAGATAGGAACACCAGCAAGTGATTCGAACTCTGAGCTTATGCAAGGGCAGTTTTTAGCAAGTGCTGTGAAACGGCTGTTTGGATGTGCGCCTTTTTCTTCTGAAGTTTGGCCATTCCAAGCTTCGCCTTTCCAGTTAAGTGCATTTGTTGGAGGATTTTTATCAAGACCTTCCCACCAAATTGTGTTGTCGTCTAAGTTATGAACAACGTTTGTGAAGATTGTATCTTGTAGAGTTGTTTTTAGAGCATTAGGGTTAGATTTGTCGTTAGTACCAGGAGCAACGCCGAAGAAGCCGTTCTCTGGGTTGATAGCATATAGTCTGCCGTCATCACCTTGACGCATCCAAGCAATGTCATCACCAACACACCATACTTTGTAACCTTTGTTTACATAGCCTTGTGGTGGGATCATCATAGCTAAGTTTGTTTTACCGCAAGCAGATGGGAACGCTGCAGCAACATATTTAACTTCGCCTTTTGGATTTTCAAGACCTAGGATAAGCATGTGTTCTGCCATCCAGCCTTCGTTTCTAGCTTGGTAAGAAGCAATTCTTAATGCGAAGCATTTTTTACCAAGAAGAACGTTACCACCGTAACCTGAGTTAACAGAGA
>CAYJKT010000055.1:0-6645 GCA_964370775.1 uncultured Eubacteriales bacterium
TAGAACAGTTAGAGAAAAAAGCACGAGCTGAGAAACAACCGAAGAAGAAGTTTGAACTTGTGCAGGAGATCAAGAAATTAAAAAAGGATATAGGAGGCTAAGAAATGGCAAAAAAATTTAATTCATCTCAATTTAATAGCAAATTGAGGCAACTGGAAAGTAAACAAAGGCAATCTATTAATAAACTAAACAATTCTATTAGGCAGTATAATACCGCAGTTAGGCAACATAACTCAAAAGTTCTACAAAACAGAAGAAAAATACAATCTGAATTACAGAAACTACAGACATCAAATTATAGCCGTGCTTCAGTTACCTATACAGCTACTGTCAGAAATTTAAATACATCTTATATATCGGTTGCTTCTGATTATGATAACCTTGACCATTCGCAACCTTTTGTTGAGCAATTTTATGCTCATGCTGAGCAAGAAAATGCCAACAGTTTACAAGTAAGTAATGCATTATTTTCTGATGAGCCATATGTATTTGATTTAGATGAAAGCGAAAACCAACTGAGCAACCAACTATCTATGATATCTGATGATTTAAACAACCGATGGAAAGGTGCAGTTTTTGCTTTAAACCCATATAATCCTGATGCAACAAGACATTTTTGTACAAGTGCAAGAGAAATATTTACTGAAATTTTCAAACAAAGGGCTCCTGATGATATTGTAATCGCTCAACAACCTAATTGTGATTTAACCCCAAATGGTACACCATCATACAGAGCGAAAATAAAATATTTTTTGAGTAATAAAAACTTCAACAACGAAAATGCTATTGATTTTGCGGATAAAGACATAAAAAATGTAGTTGAGCTAATCCGTGAGTTAAGTGGTGGAACGCATGGGCAATCAGGGAAATTCACTTTTGATCAACTAAAAGCAATAAAAATTAGAGTTGAAAGCAGCTTGTCGTTTTTATGTAATATTGTCAATTAACGGGGGATTATAAAATGAACTGGCAAGAAATAATACAAACTGTCATAACCATAATTTTTAGCACAGCAGGAATAAGTTTTGTTCTAAAGACAATATTCGAAAAATCTTTGGAAAACTTAAGTAATAGACTCACTCAAAACCATCAACTTACTTTGGACAAAGGTCTCGAAGATAAAAAAGCAAGCAATGAACGCAAGAATAATGTTAGCAAAGTTCGATTTGACAAGGCATTTGAAATATATTGTGAACTTTCACGCAATTACTTTTTAATGCAACGAAATGTACTGAATGTATTTCCAACAATTGATAACCAGTATGAAGAAAAAGATAAAGAAGAAGAAAGAGTGCGAAACAGTGTGATCGCAGCTCATAACTCCATATGTGAAGCGCAAAATTCTTTATACTCATATGCACCATTTATAGAACAATTACTTTTTGATAAGTTTGAGCAAATATTAAAAATTTGTCGAGGGCATATATCCTGTTTTTCTATTTTCACCCATAAAAATTACAGTGAAACTAAATGTGACTATCAAATGAAAAACAATAAAAAAATACATGAAGAAAAAATTGAAATTGAATCATCTTTTAGAGATATAGCAAATTGCATAAGAGATCACTTGCAAAACTTGGAGAAAGAAGAATAATGACTAAATATCAAATTCTGCATATAATTACTTTGTAAATCTCATTACTTTATTCCAAAACACAGTGACAGAAACTGTTAAATAATAAATTTAAACTTACACATGAGAATAAAAGGTTGGAGCTGGGATAACAATGGAAAACATTCTATATTTAGAAACAGTGAAACAAAATATCAATATAATTTCAGAGCAGTTGAAAAAGAATGGAAAAACTATAGATAATTTAAGTGAAGAAAATATTATAGAATTGTTTTTCAACATTCTTAGTAAGCAATTAAGTGAATTTAATGCTAATTATATGGATATAGAGATCAACAATTTTCAGAAAACCAAGTTAATAGAGTATCAAGATAATATTGATCATTTGGAGGAAATTTGGGGATCTGCTTTTGCATACTATTCTTTATTCATTAATTTCTATATCGACTTTTCGGATAGTTTTACAGAGTTAATAAAAATGTATGGCGTTGATGTAAGAGATGATGATTATGTTTTATCATCATTACGTTTTCTCAACGGACGATCAATACAAATTGCAAATGGAATATTGGTATCACTTAGAAACGGGTATCCTGATGATGGTTATGCAAGGAATCGCACGTTATACGAAATGCTTATTACGATGAGTTTTATAATTGAACATGGGGATAATGTGGCAAAAGCTTTTATCAATTACACAGGGAATTGGTATCATTGGGCTAAATCTGCTATAAACAAACCAAAAAATAATCACAAAATAGTATTTGCCGACTTAGAAAAAAATTGTGGTTTGGAAGAAAGTTTCATTACAAAATGGAAAGAAGAACAAAAAGATATGCACAAAATAGTTCATGCTTCACCACAGGGTACATTTAAGAGAGTTGGTGGATATATGAAAAATAGCATTCCAATAGGTCCAACGGATACTGGCATTGATTTAGTTGCCGTTAATACTATTCGTTTATTAAATGCTATATTTGTTAGATACTTAAGTTGTGCAATAGAAACAGATGATTTAATCACAAATATGCTAATAAAGAGTTATTTTACAACTTTAAAAGATATAGCTGATAGAATGGAAAAAGAATTCTCAAGACTCAAAAAAGAAAATTTTGATACTATAAAGGAGAACATCAATGACTAACAAACTAAAAATGCACACACCCAACCGTGCTGACGACAATTTCGCAAAGCTCTCTGCCCTATTCCCAAACGCAGTGACAGAAATTCTTGAATAACATAATTTTGAACTAATACAAGTGATAGGAGAATATAAAATGATAGAAAATATGAGTTTATCAGAACAAATAACATATTCAACAGTAATGATTGAATCATTATTTAGTAATGGTGGCAGTCGTGGGACAGGTTTTATCACGAATTTATGTGGTGACAAACAATCTGGAAGAGGTGTTCAAGTTCTTATCACTAATAAACACGTTGTAAAAGATGAAAAAAACAATCAATTTTGTATTTCTAACAAGTTTATATTTTGTGAAAAAGGAAAAGACGGAAGTCCGATAGACACAAACCCTATCACAATCAAACTTGATATGCCACAATGGATTGAACACCCGGATAATCGTGTTGATTTAGCTTGTTTACCTATAGCATATATTGAAAATGCTGCCAAACAAGAATGCAGGGATATATTTTTCATGTACATTCCTAAGAACTATATTGCAACACAAGTGCAGCTAAATGAACTTATGGCAATGGAAGAAGTTATTATGATAGGCTACCCCTGTGGCATTTCTGATACCTACAACAATAAACCTTTAATAAGAAAGGGTATTACTGCCACTCACCCCAAAAAAGATTTTTGGGGAAAAGCTGAATTTGTGGTTGATATAGCTTGTCTTAGTGGTTCGAGTGGCTCTCCGATTTTTATTTGGAATGAAATGGGATACCCTACTAATAAAGGTATCACTATAGATAAGCGAATAATGTTGATAGGTATTAACTATGCGACAACAAAATATAGCAAGGCAGGAGAATTGAAATTTACAAATATTCCTACAGCTGTATATCCTGTAATTGATGTTCCGACTAACCTTGCAGTAGCAATAAAAGCAGAGAAAATATTAGATTTTGAACAAATAATTTATAAAATGATTTAACAAGTGAGGTAAAAGAATAATGGAAAAACTAAAAATGCATACATCTAATCGTGCTGATGATAATTTTGCAAAGCTCTCTGCACTATTCCCAAATGCAGTCACCGAAACCATAGACGAAAACGGGCGGGTCGTTCGTGCTATTGATAAAGACGTGCTTATGCAGGAAATTTCCCACACTGTGGTGGAGGGCAAGGAAGAACGCTATCAGTTCACATGGCCTGATAAGAAAAAGTCGGTGCTTACTGCAAATGCGCCTATAAACAAGACTTTGCGACCTTGTAGAGAAGAAAGCGTAAACTTTGACACAACAGAAAACCTTTATATCGAGGGTGACAACCTTGAAGTGCTAAAGCTACTGCAAGAAACTTATCTTGGCAAAGTTAAAATGATATACATAGATCCACCATATAACACAGGCAATGACTTTGTGTATGAGGACGATTTTGCACAAGGTGTAAATGAGTATATGGAAAACAGCGGACAGTACGATGAGGACGGCAACCGCCTTTTTAAGAACATGGACTCAAACGGCCGTTTTCACACCGATTGGCTTAATATGATTTACCCAAGGCTGAAACTTGCAAGAGATTTGCTTACCGATGATGGGGTTATTTTTATAAGTATAGATGATAATGAACAAGCTAATTTAAAAAAAATGTGTGACGAAGTTTTTGGATACTCAAATTGTTTAGGTCCTATTATACAAAATAAACAAAATGCAAAAAACGATACAATGAATATACAAAAAAATCATGAATTTGTATTGGTATATCAAAAATCTTACAACACCAGTGCAGTTCTTAATAATTTTAAAGAAACCTATAAAGATGTATTTGCTGATGGAGAACGTTATTATTTTTTAAATGATGCAATTACTACTCGTGGTGAAGGTGGGACTCTGAACGCAAGACCTAATTTAGGATACACAGTTTATTATAATCCAGTAACTAATGATAAAATTGCAATAATGAACTATGATGTAGAATTAGCTAAAGTAGCTAACGAGGAAAGAGGTTTATATGTTGAAAGACAAGATTTAATAGAAAATGGATATGTTTCAATTAAACCGCCTAAAGTTAGAGGGAATTTAGGGTGTTGGACTTGGTCTGCTGAAAAATTTAATAGTGAAAAAGATTATATTGTAATAACAGGAAGAAACGGTTCGTATTCAGTGAAAAAAAGAACTTTTGTTGATAAATGCGATGTTGTTTCAATTAATGGAAAGTTGCAATATGTCGCTATATCACAATCGAACTCACGAAGTATTTTAGATTTTTCTACTAATGAGGGTACTAATCTATTGAATTCTTTATTTGTAGAAAAGGGATTATTTAGCAATCCGAAAAATATTGAACTAATTAAGTACTTTATGTCATTACTAAGTTTCGATAAAACTGACATTATCCTCGACTTCTTCTCAGGCTCTGCCACCACTGCACACGCTGTTATGCAATTAAATGCAGAGGATGGAGGTAATCGTAAATTCATTATGGTGCAACTACCAGAAGTAACAGACGAAAAATCCGAAGCCTACAAAGCGGGATATAAAAATATCTGCGAAATAGGCAAAGAACGTATTCGCAGAGCTGGACAAAAAATAAAGACTGAAACAGAGGAAAATAATACACAACTTAAAATAGGCGAAGAACCAAAGAAAGTACCTGACATTGGCTTTAGGGTGCTAAAATGTGACAGTTCCAATATGAAAGATGTTTACTACTACCCGGAAGAAACCGAAGTGAATATGTTTGATAATATGGTTAGCAACATCAAAGCGGACAGAACAGCCGAAGATTTACTAATGCAAGTAATGCTTGACTTAGGTGTGCTTTTGTCGAGCAAAATTGAGAGTTATGAGATTAATGGTAAAAAAGTGTTCAGTGTAGCAGATGATTATTTGATAGCTTGCTTCGATGATAATGTCACCGACGAAATTGTAGAGCAAATCGCAAAGAAAAAACCATACTATTTCGTTATGCGTGATAGCTCCCTTGCAGATAGTAGCGTAGCTGTAAATTTCGAGCAGTTGTTTAAGGCATATAGTGCGGATACAGTTAGGATGGTGTTGTAAAATGGAATATGAATCTACAAAAAAAATAATAGACTTACTTGAGAAATCAACTACGCCCATGTCAATGCGAGAAATATCTGATACATTAAATTTAAGCATGAAAACTACCCATAGGATATTGAGCGAATTGCAAGAAACGAACAAAATAGACGAGATATTGTCAGATGAAGTACTTGCTAATACAGCACAGGTCAAAAGGAAAGTTCGGTTTTTCACATTAGTACAAAATAATACAAACCCAGAAGATAAATCTACTAATTTACAATATATCAAAAGAATTGAGCCAGTTGAGAGAAAAATTGAATACATTGAAACTGAATTGCAAAATAAACTTTCCGAATTCGAACATCAAAGCAAAATTCTACAAGAAAGATCAGATTCATTGAGTGAGAAATTAAACCATATATATGTTAATATCATTTCAATGATGGGTGTATTCATTGCGATTTTTGCTATTATCATTATTAATGTTAATGAAATCAGCGATATAATGAAAAATACAAATTTTAATGTGCTTGAAAACATTAAATATTTGTGTATGTTGTCTGCACCATTAGTTATATCCATCATAGCGCTTTTAGGTGGTGTAAGATTGATTTTAATCAGCGGACTCAAATCGAGCAAAAAGGATGGCAAATAAATGAAATTTAATTTTAAAATACAGCCATATCAAACCGATGCCGTTAACGCTGTAACTAAAATATTTAACGGACAAGGTTTTCATGATGGACTTAAATACAGACGAGATATTGGAAAAGTGGATACTAAAGATACTCAGATGACATTTAATCAATCCGATGAATATGGAGAAACTTTTGATATTCTCGATGAAACAGGCTATCGCAATGAAGATATTTCCTTAACCGACGCACAGCTCTTAG
>CAYJKT010000056.1:0-5711 GCA_964370775.1 uncultured Eubacteriales bacterium
AGTAAATCTCAAACTCTGCAAGTGGGTCGAGTGCGGCTGTTGGCTCGTCTAAAATGATGAATGGTGCTCGCTTATAAAGCGCTCTTGCGAGTGCTATTTTTTGTGCCTCGCCACCTGATATTTCCACGCCGTCCTCTTCAAAATCTTTGTAAAGGCAAGTTTCAAGCCCTTTTGGCATAAGCTTTAGCCTGTCGGCAAGTCCTGCCTCTTTTAAGCATTTTTCTGCAAGTGCTTTATCGTATTTAACAGCACCAGCCACATTTTGCCCTAAGCCGAATGAAAATAGCTTAAAATCTTGGAAGACCACCGAGAAAATACTCATATACTCGTCGTAATCATACTTTTGAATATTCACTCCGTTTAGGGTAATCTCGCCCTCGGTTGGGTCGTAAAGTCTGCATAAAAGCTTAATCATTGTGGTTTTGCCACTGCCGTTCATTCCAACTACTGCAAGTTTTTTGCCTATGTGTAGTTTTAAATTAAGGTTTTTTAGCACAAAAATATCAGTGCCTGGATATTTAAAGCTAACATTTTTAAACTCAACGTCATAGTCGTAATCTGGGTTATCGCAAAAAACTCTTTTTTCTACTGGTAAAGTACCTTGATATTTTGCGTTTGGTTTATCCAAGAATGAAAACAAAATTTTAAGTGGTTCTGCATTTTCTAATAGTAATGTAATTTGCGAAAAAAGCTGGGACAAACCACCATTAAGCTGTGTTAAACAGCCTACGTACTGAACAATATGACCTACACCAAATGCACCGAATAATGCTTTAATCCCCACAAAAGAATACATTAAAGCAGATGTAATAGCGTTCGAGGTGTTAACTTTTAAACTTCTTGTGCCAAAATTTGTTATCATACTGTGACCCATTTGTTTAATCATTCCAAACATTGAAGCAAATTCGCTGAGTACAGGTTTATTAAGTTCATTTAATTTTACATCTTTACCACCTTTGTAGTTAAAAAGATTTTGATAATAATAGATGTATGTTCGGTTGAGTACCGCCCAATTACTACTTTGTTTCATCATTGTTTTCATGGCACTCGTTTCTGCATATATAATAAATACAATGTTAGCAAGAATTATCACAGCCATAATAACAGAGGCTATGGGTGAGAACAAAAACTCAAACGCACCTACTTCTTTTGTATGATTAGTTGTAAAAACACTAGCAAGCAGTGATATAGAAAAAACAACCTTAAATAAACCAGATAACGCCCACTGTCCTGCAAAAAATAACCTTGGAAGACCCCCACCCATAGAATTTGCTAAGTTTCTTATATATTCTGCTTCAAAATGAACATCCGTATTCTCAATGAGCTCATAATCAAGAGTTTGTATTTTGTCTTTAACTGGTTTCATGAATACAGTCCAAAACTTTGACTCATTATAGCTTTTCCATTTACCTATAGCTGAATTAATTAAACTTATTAGTACATTTAAAACAGCAGTTAATATTGCAAGAAATAAAATATAATTAAAGTCCTCACTTGTAGATATTGCAGTTATAATCTGTGCTGACATAAATATGTTTATAAAAGGTAAGATCGAACCCACGGCAGAAGAAACAATCACAGAAGACATTAACTGTGGAACTAATTTGTGCAATAATTTATAACCTCTACTTATCAGCGCTATTTTCTCTTTAAAACACATAATCAGTCACCTCCGTGTCAATATTCTCTTTATAATAATGGCTTTGCACCTCAAACATCTCTGAGTATTTTCCACCTTTTTGCATTAAGCTTTGGTGAGTACCCTCTTCTATAATCTTGCCTTTTTCAAACATAAAAATCCTGTCACAAAACCTTGTGCTTGCTAGTCTGTGTGATATAAACACAGAGGTGTGACCCTTTGTCATTTCGTTGTATCTATCGTAAATTTTGCTCTCAGCTATTGGGTCTAATGCAGCAGTTGGCTCGTCCAAAAGTAATGCTTTTCCGTCCTTATATAGTGCTCTTGCAAGTGCAAGCCTTTGAATTTCTCCACCAGAAAACTCTACTGCTTTTTCATGTACTGTTTTAACTAAGTTTGTTTCTATTCCATTTGGTAGGTTGTCGAGCTTAGTTTTTAACCCTGCAAGCTCTATAACGTTATTTAGTTTATCTTTGTCAAACTCGTTAAATTCACCGCCGACAATATTGTTTTTAACAGACTGAGGCATTAAGAATATATCTTGAAAAACCACAGAGAAAAGCCTGTAATATTCAAAAATATTATACTCCTTAATCGACTTTCCGTCTATTAAAATATCACCACTGCTAGGCTCATATAAACCACAAATAAGCTTTACAAGTGTGGTTTTACCAGCACCGTTTACACCAACAAACGCAATTTTCTCGCCTTTTTCAATTTTAAAGCTGAGATTATTAATAGTATCTTCTCCGTTTCCCTCGTATCTAAATGATACATTTTTAAACTCAATAGAGAAACTGTCTTTAGGTACTTCTATCCCTTTACCTCTGTTAGTTTTATTTGGGTAGTCCAAAAACTCTCTAAGCTCACAAAAGCCTAAATTATGTTTTATAAGCTCTGAAAAGTCATTTACCATACCACTCAGCCATGTGGAAAAACCACCGACTACACCAAAGTAAAATACAAAATCAGCACCTGTCAATCCTCTTTCGATAATAACATAAACTAATAGAGAATAGGACACTACATCTCTTGTTAAAGATAATAAAGCTGTTAAAAAATCATTTTTAAAATTGTAGAGAAGTTCAGTTTTTCTCCAATTCATTCTACCCGTAAAGGTTTGATTAAATACATCAAAAAGCCACTCGCCTAGTCCGTAAATTCTAAGGTCCTTTGCTTGAGAGAAATCACCCATAATTCTCATAACGTATTCAATTTTTCTGTCAAGTCCTGTCCAATTATCTTTATTTTTATAGGACCAATCAGAATTTCTTTTTAAAATCCAAAATGTGCCTATAGTCGTAATCATGATAACTATAACAATAATAGGATTTAAAACAAAAAGCATAACAGCATAAGAACCTATGCCTAAAAAATTTGCAAATATTTTTGATAGAACTAAAGGAATTCTTCTTGGTGGACTATTGTCACTACCTGTATTTCCAATAGCCTTGCTAAATCTGTCTAAACCTCTTGGCGACTCGTTTATCTGATAATCGTTTCCCAAATAAGTTTTTATCAATTGTTGACTAATAGAATTGTCAAAAATTAACATAAATCCATCTGATGACATACCAGAAAAAGCTGTGACTATTCCAGTAGCAATTACAGCTAAAGTTATTAGTCCTATGACTGCCAAAAGCTGTGTAGGGTCAAAAGCGTTCTCTACTGCATATACCACTTGCCTTGATAAATAGATTGCCAAAAATGAAGTTAAAACAGTAAATGGCGATGATAGGAATGTTAGAAAAGTATAACCTTTTGAAGCTTTCCACATCTTACCAATCATAAAGCTTACGTTGCTAATTAATGAGTATTTTGGTTTTTCTTTTTTTGTTTTGTTCAATTTAACCACCCCTTTTCACAGTTCACAGTGCATAGTACATAGTTCACAGTTGTTTTACTATACCTTGTGCTTGAAGTGTAGCATATAGTTCTTTATTTGTGTAAAATTTTGCACGAGTGGTATTATTTTCTGCACGAATGGCAAATAGTTCAGAGTTATGAGTTCAGAGTTCAGATGTTTTGATTTGAAGTTGTTTTATTTTTTTACTAAAATCTTAATTATTTCTTCACAGTCTTTTGTTAGTGACTGAAATTCCTTACCGGATATAAAGTCAGTTTCGTGCAGTAATTCTAAACAATACTGTGTTTCATCAGCCTCTTTTAAGGATATACTAAATTTTGCTATAAAATCAGCCGAACTGTGCCCTCTTCTCGCTTCCCTTACATTTTCCCCTATGCTTGTTCCACTTTTTAAAATTTGATTAGATAATGTAAATTCTTTATGTTCGTTTCTCAAATACTTACTTAAATTAATTATGCGTATTGTATGCGTATTGCATACGCCTTGCTTTTTTCGGCAATAATACTATTTTCCATTATCATGACCGTCCTTTCTTGGTTTCTCCTCTGAACTTGTCATTGGTAGCATTACTTCTGTCGCAAAAAAGCCGTCTTCATTTTGTCTATTAACAAAGCCTTTGTTTTTCTCAGCTATTTTATCAATTCTCATAAGCCCAAAGCCGTGGTTTGCCTTGTCTTTTGTAGAGAAGTATGTTTTGCCATCTTTTATAATTTCTCCACTGGCTGCGTTTGCAACACTCATATAAAGCTGATTTTTAAGCACTCCTATAAAGATCCTTATAATTCGCTCGTCTTTATTTTCTATTTTAAGAGAAGCTTCCATTGCGTTGTCTAATAAATTACCAATAATAACGCAGAGGTCTATCTCAGATATTTTAAGTTCATTCGGAACAGTAGCTTTAGCATTCACAGTAATTTTATTGGCTTTTGCAAGCGAGATTTTACTGTTTAAAATAGCGTCTACCATTACATTACCTGTTTTAATTACAGTATCAACTGTGCTTAAATCGTCGTTTAATTTGTGTAGGTAGTTTGTCACTTTTTCATCAGTTTCTCCGGTTAAGGCGAGCAGAGTTTGAATGTGGTTGTGATAGTCGTGCCTCCAACCCCTCATTTGCTTATATATATTTTCAATCTCGTCGCAGTGCTTTGTAATAAGGTCACTTTGATAAGCCGATATTCTTTTATCTATCATCTTGCCGAATAAGAAGTCAAATACACTCATTAACAAATCTCCCTAAAATAAGCTATAAACGCTTTGTTTACATCTGTGTAAAGTCGTCTTGAAAGTGGAACAGCGCCTCCATTATCAAGAAGAATCTCGGTTTTATCAATATGCTTTATATGTCTAATTCCAACAATATACGAGCGGTGACAGCGAATGAAAGCACTTTTAAGCTCACTCTCAAGCGCAGATATTTTTTGCGAGCTTTTAATTTTGTCACCACTTAAAAGAGTAAATTCACAGCTATGAGCAAAGGCCTCTATATATAAAATTTCGCTTAAGTTTATTTTAGTGTTATTTATAACAAGAGATTTTTCCTCTTTTTTTAGTTTAGCTACAGCTTTATTTAATACATCACAAAGTTTCTCTCTACCGACTGGTTTCATTAAATAATGGAGTGCAGAAACTTCGTAACCCTCTGATATAAAATCTGGAAATCCTGTAATAAATATAATTTGCACAGCTTCGTTTTCTGTACGAATTTTCTTTGCAAGATCTATTCCATTTAGTTTTCCCATTTCAATATCAAGCAGGAGAATGTTGAAATTTTTGTTATCTTCGTAGTAAAATAAGAAGTGCTCTGCACTCTTAAACTCACTTATGTTTACATTAAAATTGTACTCATTAGCCCATTGGCTAACAAATTTTTTCAGGTTATCTATTTGCGCTTTCTCATCGTCGCATATAGCTATGTTTATTAGCATAATAATCTCCATGTTTTTTATTAATGTTTTTATTATACTTCAATTTCTAACTAAAAGCTATAGAAACATATAGATACCTTCAATTTATGTTTATATAAAATCGTTAAAACTGCATAGCAGTTGTAAAGAAAACCTTCCAGTGAAATTCTGGCATGGGGCTGTAGGTGTTTTTGTGTAAGATTATCCACATAATGTAATTACCGTTAATCCCAAAAGAAAAACGGCAAATAAACTGGCAATAGAAACATATATGTAATTACCACCTAAATAATAAAGT
>CAYJKT010000057.1:0-5181 GCA_964370775.1 uncultured Eubacteriales bacterium
AACACGCAGGTTCGCCCCTACGAATTTTGTGCACTATAACAATTACGTCACAGCCTCTTTATATGGTTAAAATTGTAATTATAAACAATTTTTACGCTTTCATTATGCTCAAAACGTTAGATAAAACCTCTAAATTAGGCTTGCCACCTAATTTTACACTCAAATAAGGTGTGTTCAAAACACTTAGCAATACTTTGCCTTTCATAGCGCCAGTCAGCTTTGCGATTTGTTCCATATTAACATGGTTAAGGTATAACATAAGTGATTCGTTTTGTTGTTTTATCTCTTTAATTCCAAGTGAAGCAGCCGTGTTTCTTAGCAGTGCTATATCTATCAAACCTTGTACAGCAGTTGGTGGCTCTCCAAAACGGTCGATTAGCTCGTCTATAACATCTTCGCTATCTTCGCTGTTTTTAATATCAGAAATCCTACGATAAATATCAAGTCTATGGTTGAGACTAGAGATATATTCCTCTGGGATATGTGCATTCATTTGAATATCGATTGTACACTCAGCACTTTCCTCTGGAATTTCTTCACCTTTGAGCAGTGCAACAGCCTCGTTTAATAGTTTTAGGTACATGTCATAACCAACGCTCTCCATGTGGCCATGCTGTTCGCCTCCTAAAATGTTACCAGCACCTCTAATTTCTAAGTCACGCATGGCGATTTTAAAACCACTACCAAACTCAGTAAATTCTCTAATTGCACTAAGTCTTTTTTGAGAAATCTCGGATAAAACTTTGTTAGGAGTGTATGTGAAATAAGAATACGCTCTACGATTACTTCTGCCAACACGTCCTCTAATTTGGTGAAGCTGAGATAGACCCATTCTGTCTGCGTCCTCTATGATTAGAGTGTTAGCATTTGAAACATCAACGCCAGTCTCGATAATTGTAGTGCACACCAAAACGTCAATCTCATGCTCTAAAAGTTGTCTCCAAACCTCGGATAGTTCATGCTCTTGCATTTTACCGTGTCCAATTCCAATTCTAGCTTCTGGCACTTTTGCGTGTATTTTTGCAGCAATTCCGTCCATAGCACTAACATCATTTTTCAGGTAATAAACTTGCCCACCACGGCGAAGCTCTTTTTTAATAGCATCGCCAATAATATCCATATCATGCTCTAAAACATAAGTTTGAACAGGGTGTCTGTCATGTGGAGCTTCCTCAATTACAGACATATCACGAATACCAGAAAGTGCCATGTTTAAAGTACGGGGGATAGGAGTAGCTGAAAGTGTGAGTATATCTGCATTTTTGCAAACGTCTTTTAGTCTCTCTTTTTGAGCAACTCCAAAACGTTGCTCCTCGTCTATAATCGCAAGTCCTAAATCCCTAAACTCAACATCTTTTGATATAATTCTGTGAGTTCCAACAACTAAATCAACACTACCTCGTTTGATTTTACGTATTATCTCATTCTGCTGTCTAGTTGTCCTAAACCTAGATAACAACTCTACGTTAATAGGGAAACCCTCAAACCTTTTTATGATTGATTGAAAATGTTGCCAAGCAAGTATAGTTGTCGGCACAAGCAAAGCACATTGTTTACCTGCTGTAACACACTTAAATGCAGCACGTAATGCAACCTCGGTTTTACCAAAACCAACATCACCACACAGCAGTCTATCCATTGGAATTATGGACTCCATGTCGTTTTTAATCTCTTGAATACAACGCAATTGGTCGTCTGTCTCGTCATATTCAAAATGAGCCTCAAAGTCTCTTTGCCAGTCATCATCTTCTGGAAAACTAAAACCTTTCTCCTCCATACGTTTCGCATAAAGAATGATTAACTCCTTAGCAATATCTTTGACAGCAGAACGTACACGAGTTTTAGCTTTTTGCCACTCTGCTCCTCCAAGACGATGAAGTTTAACTCCACTGTCTTCTCTAGGACCTATATATTTTGCAACCATATCAAGCTGAGTAACAGGCACATAAAGAGTGTCACTTTTTGCATACTGAATTTTGATATAGTCTTTCATAACACCTTTAAGTTCCACTTTATTGATACCCATAAAAATACCAATTCCGTGTATGCTGTGAACAACATAGTCGCCGTTGTTAAGCTCACCAAGGCTGTAAATTTGCTTAGAATTTTTATCTTTTTTCTTAGCTTTTTTAGCTTGTGGAGTCTCGCTAATTCTGCCGTGAGTAATTAAAGCAAAATGAGCAGACGGAATTTCTATACCAGATGACAAACTGCCAGCACACACAACAATTGTGCCTTTTTGAGGTAAAACAGGTTTATCAAAATACGCTGCTGGGAAACCTGCTTTTGTTAAATCTTCTGCTAAACTTTGCGCAGCTTTTTCAGTACCTCCAAGCACAACACAACGCATTTTTCTGTCTAGTAAAGCTTTTAAATCTTCTGTTAAAAGATTTAGTGTGCCACCCCAAACTGATAACTGTTTTACATTTAAGTTTACAAGCGTTCTTGTTGGAATTTCATAAGTACCTCTAGCAAAACCGTCCATGTGGAAAGACGGTATTTCCTCTGCTTTTGATAATGCATACACCCAGTCTTCTGAGTATTTATCAAGCCCTCTGCAAAGTATTCCGTCACCTAGCAAACCTTTTATATCTTCGCTCCATTGCCAAAGCGTAGTTCTTGTTTTTTCTTTTAACTTACTTCCCTCAGAGAAAACTATAAAAGAATTATCTTTATCAAAATAATCAAAAAGAGTTGCAGTTGTAGAGTAGACTATTGGAATGAATTTATCGATAGCGTTAAGGCTAAGTCCGTTTATTAAACTCTCAGCCTCACCAATCAAAATCTCTTTAGCACGTGGTGCGTGTTTACCTCTTAGGCTAGCACAAATACCCTCGATTTTTTTAGCTAAGATTTTTCTATCCTTAACAATAACTTCAAGAGTAGGGGAGATAGCGACTTTATCGATGCTTTCGTCACGTCGTTGAGTGAGTGTGTCAAAATGAGATATGTTATCAATCTCGTCACCCCAAAACTCAAGTCTATACGGCTTTTCGTTACCTGGTGGGAAAAAGTCAATAATTCCACCACGGTGGCTAAATTGACCGATACCTTCAATTTGCTCGGCTCTCTTATAACCACATATATCAAGTGCTTTAAGTACCTCAGCTTGGCTAATCTCAGTGCCAGCTTCTAAAACTACTTCATTAGCGAGTAAATCAGCTTTTGGAATAGTCAACTGTAACGCAGCGTCTATTGTAGCAACAACGCAATCTGCACTGCCTTTTGCTATCATAGATAGTGCATGAAGTCTTTCAGTCTCATATTCACGTGAACCTACTTCGCTATCTCTAAGAGTATAATCTCGTATAGGGAAAATAACAGTAGATAAGCCTAAAGATTTTAAATCTCTGCTAACCTTATGACAATCAGCTTCGTCAGAACAGAGATACAAAAAGTTCTTTTTATTTTGTTTTGCTAGTGCATAACTAATGCTAGTTTTATGAATGTTTGAAACACCTGTTATAACAGCAGGTGTTTTTTTGTTATTAATAGACTCGAAAACTTCACTGAATTCTTTGGTAAGTTTAAATGCATCAATAATAAATTTCATATAAGTTCCTCACGAATTATACATACTCATAGCTTTGTCTGTGTCTCCGTTAATAATTAATTCAACAGCGTTTTTAGACTTATCACATATTTCATTAATAGTTTTCATGTCAGCGTTAGAAAACCTAGATAATACCCAATCAGCTAAGTCATAATCTGGGTGTGGTTTAGCGCCTATACCTATTTTTATTCTAGGAAACTCGTCGCTACCACTCAAATAAATGATATTTTTAACTCCGTTTTGCCCACCGTGGCTTCCTTTACGTTTAATTCTCATCTTGCCAACATCAAGGCTAATGTCATCAAAAATCAATATAACATTTTGTGGAGGTATTTTATAAAAGTTCATTGCCTCAGTAACAGCTTGCCCAGAATTATTCATAAAAGTATCTGGCTTTTGTAGCAACACTTTTTTTCCGTCTATAACACATTCGCCAATCAAAGACTTAAATTTTAGTCTATCTATTTTAGTATTAAATTTTTCGGCTATACTATCAATAGCAATAAAACCTGCGTTGTGTCTAGTGTCGGCATATTTTTTTCCTGGGTTGCCAAGCCCCACAATTATATAATCAAATGAACTGTTAGTTTCGAACTTTTTCTTAAAAAACATATATACCTCGCTTTAATTTTTGCAAAAGACAAAGACAGGATAATTATACCCCGCCTATTTGTAGTCGATATTTCCTTTATTATTACATATTTAAGGCATTTAATCAAGGAAATAATTAAAATTCTTTTCTTTTATGTGTTTTAAATAAAAAATAATAAAAAAGTCGTCTAAAATACTATTAATATTTTTCCAAATAATACTAGATATTTGGCGAAATATTTGGTATAATAACTTGAGCAAAGTCATATATAAGAGGATTTTGCGTATTATTTTCACAATCGATGTCAAATTCGATATAAAAATTCAGGAGGTAGATTCACCAATGAATCAAAAATTTGTTTACCAATTTAGCGAAGGCAATGGAACAATGAAAGAACTTCTTGGCGGTAAAGGTTCAAACCTAGCTGAGATGACTATCCTAGGTCTTCCAATTCCACAAGGTTTCACAATTTCAACAGAGGCTTGTACTCAATACTACGATGACGGTAAAAAAATAAATGACGCTATCCAAGCAGAAATTATGGAAAATATCGTTAAAATGGAAGCTACTGTAGGCAAAAAATTCGGAGATAAAACAAACCCACTTTTAGTTTCAGTTCGTTCAGGTGCTAGAGCTTCTATGCCTGGTATGATGGATACTATTCTTAACCTAGGTCTTAATGACGATGTTGTAGAAGCTATGGCTGAGACAACAGGTAACCCAAGATGGGCGTATGACTGCTACAGAAGATTTATCCAAATGTACAGTGACGTTGTTATGGAAGTTGGTAAAAAATATTTCGAAGAGCTAATCGACGAAATGAAAGAAAGCAAAGGTATTACAGAAGATACAGACCTTACTGCTGACGATTTAAAAGAACTTGCAATGCAATTTAAAGCTGAATATAAAGCTAAATTAGGTTCAGACTTCCCAACAGATCCTAAAGAGCAATTAATGGGCGCTGTTAAAGCAGTTTTCCGTTCATGGGATAACCCAAGAGCTAACTTCTACAGAATGCAAAACGAGATTCCATATT
>CAYJKT010000058.1:0-4717 GCA_964370775.1 uncultured Eubacteriales bacterium
ATAATCTATTCAAATGGGTTTGAGGATGAACAGGGGATGAGTTTACAGGTGAGGAGGCTTTGCCGGGTGGGTTAAACACAACCCTGTAAAATAAAATGTGTAAAGTAAAGAGCTCTTATGGTAGAATAGAAATAAGTAACATATGAAATTAAAATGGGAAAGAAAGATATAGTAAAATACATCATCGAGGAATATGGAGTAACGAGTGCAACAGACATAATAAATGCATTAAAAGACCTGTTAGGAGAAACATTACAGGAGATGATGGATGCAAAATTTGAAGAACACATGAGGAACAAAAAACATGAACAAAAAACAGAAAAGACGAATTACCGAAATGGAAGCACAAGAAAAACAGTAAAAACATCACAAGGGAAAGTGGAGTTAGAAATACCACGAGATAGAAACTCTAGTTTTCAGCTAGTGATAGTAGAAAACAATTGCCGAGATATATCGGATGTAGACAGCAAAATAATCAACTTGTATGCACGAGGAATGTCAACAGGAGATATCCGTGAGTCAATTAATGATATATACGGTATAGATGTAAGTGCACCAATGATAAGTACAATAGAGTCAGTTTCAACAGTAGAGCCAATAGCGAAACTAGAACCGCAAACTACACCACAACCTACAGTAGAACCTATACCTCGAGCTACACTAGAACCACCACCCCAAGTGGCAAATGCAGTCTTAATAGATGAAAAAACTACGGGTTAGTTGTGCTTGAAAGAGGTTGCTCCCACTGTGGAACGAACACTTGTGGTGGGTTTGATTAGCCATATTTATATAATAAGGACATTTATTCAACCTCATACTTCCCTTCAAAAAAAAGATAGGGCAGCTACCATTCGGTAGCCGCCCTCACTGTCCGGAATTAACCGAATTTGATTGCTTTATGCCATGTGCAAATCATCCTTGTCTATATTTTTGCGTTTCTTGATAAGGATAATCGCACCTAAGGATGCTAATATCATAGTGAACATCATCAGGGAAATAGGAGAGTTATCTCCTGTCTTTGGACTATCGTTTGATGTACTCTTAATAGCAAAAACAGAGAAGTGTTCTGTTGTAAACGTAGCTGTTTTGGTAGATGCATTATATGTAGTTGGCTTGTATGTTTCTTTTCCATTATCATCGATATGGTATACAGCTATATTGCTTTCATTTTCACCAGACTTTAAGCTATATGGAATAGAAACTGTTGCAATGCCACCGTCAAAGCTTGTAATGTAGCTACTACCAACTTCTATAAGCAGTTCATAAGCTGTATTATTTTGGACAGAACTTTTTTGTTTATCGCTCAAGTCATCAGCTTCTCTAAGGATAATGGTAATATCTCTACCATTTGCTTGTGATAGAATACTTGCAAGTGCAGTTTTATCAAATGATATTGTGCCCACACCAGATTTAATCTCGAACACTGCATTTGCATTGTCTGCTAAATCTTCAAGTGCAGAAGTATTTAAGGTAACCTCCACACTATCGGCACTGCTTGGAGTATTAACGTCAATGGTAACTTTCGGAGCATTATTTGTGCCTTTTACTTCATCGAGTACATCTTTTACGGCTTTCTCTAAAGTATCATCAGGAATGTCAGCTGATGAATTACCATCATTTGTTTCAGGTTTCACTTCGATGTCAACATTGGTCTCACCACCACTTGTTGGGCGATTAGAAATAGTAAGTGTACCATCTACATATACAATATCATTGTAGTTGTCTGCATTAGGTGCAGTCACTCCACTTGCTATAATTTTAACTGTACCAGATTGATCCATATTAGGAGTATTTTCATAACTTAATGTTACATTACCAACCAAATTATCAGCACCAACAAGTCCTGATACAGTGTAGTCCGTACCCACAACAGGTGTTGTTAAATCAGGGGAGTTATCGTTTACATAAGCAGATTTATTATTTGCTGTGATGGTAATTGTAGCTTTCGCAACAGTAAGTACAATTTCGCTTGTCGCCGCATTGTAGGTGCTATCTTCGGCTTTGGTTGCTGTGATTGTCACAGTACCAGCTTTTAAGATAGTTGCTGCCTCGCCGTTTATGCTGATAATGCTGTCATCACTGCTTGTGTAAGTCACATCACCTGTGCCATTACCACCAGTCGATGATAGGGTAAATGTGCTATCACCGTAGGTTTTTGCACCTATATCCGTGAGGGTAAAGCCTGTTTGGTTTTGCTTTCTTGTATCAAAGCTTTGCTCGCCTGTGGTTGCTGTGGTATAGTTACTATCACCACTATAGGTAGCTGTGAAGGTGTATTCTTGGTCTAAAAGTCCTGTCCATACATAGGCTTCTACACCATCTATCATATCTTCACTTTCTAAAATTATGTCACTTCCACTTGTTGTATTTACAAATGTTACTTTACCTGTTGGGATTTCTCCGTTGCCTACCTTATCTACCGTGGCGGTTAGTATTGCCCTGCTATTGCCAGTTTCACGCGATATTGTTAAGCTCACATTTACAGACGGTGTAGCTTTCGCCACTGTCACGATTACGTTTTGTTTAGTGTTGGCTTCTGCTATAGTTTCGTAATTGTCAATCGTTGATTGGCTTGGTGTAAATGTCACTTCATAACCGCCGTTTGTCACTGTTGGTACGGTGTCAGGTGTTGTCCATTCAAATGTACCGAACTCGGTGCTACCACCTGACAAGGTGCTATTAGACAATTTTTCTCCATAGGTAATGTCTGTTGTAATTGGGAAGGTTATGTTAGGTGCAGTCGCTTTACCGATAGTAACAGTTACACTCTCTACCTCTGTATCATTGTAGTTATCATCGCCTACCACTTTGTAATACACTGTGTATGTATCTGCTGATGTCCCAGTAGGGATTGCAGGGGAGTATTCGCCACCTTCCATAAGGCTGTACTGCATTGTACCGTTTGTGGCAGTTCCAGCATTTACAAGTTCTTGAGGTAAGCCTGTGTATTTTAAGGTTTTCGCTGCTGGAGCGGTTGTTACCGAAGAATTAGCTTTGTACAGCTTGATTGCCACATTTGCACTAAAGTCTGCCATATTGGTATTACCAACATACTTTGCAGTAATATAATTCCAATCACCACCTGCCGTGAGATGACCCCCTGTGGTGTCATAGGACATGCTATATACTCCGTAGCTATCAGCACTAACTGGATCGCTGATTTGTTCATCACCTAAGTAAAGTGCCATTTGGTTTGCCATTGGTGGTGCTAAACTAAATGATGAAACGCCAGTCGCTTTTGGTATTACTCTCGCTGTAATAGTATCGCCGTAGGTGAAAGTAGTAGTTTCTGCATAACCATTGAATGTTCTGATACCATCGTTAAAGTCGGTTTCAGATTGCACAACGCTAAATGCTTTTGTAACAGTAAATGATGGGTAGTCAGCATTAGTAAGTGTTACTTTTAGAGTGTAGTCACCTGTATCTGTGGCTGTGTTTTCACTTATGGTGTAGTCACCAGAATCTAGTACAACACTTCCTACACTTACAGATGATACACCTTGTGTTTGTACTGAACCATTATAAACAAGGTTATCATCAAGAGTTACGGTTACAGGTATTATGCGTTCGCTTGAAGTCCAACCTGTTGCATCTGAATTGTAATAAATTTTTGCCTCATCTCTGATCGAACTAATACCAGAAGCATCTGTAGTCGGATAATTTCCGTCAAAATATATTGATTCTAAGGCATCGATATATTTAAACGCAAGCTTAGAAATAGAAGTGACTTTATTGGGAATGTTTATCTCTGTCAAGCTACTGCAATTTCGAAATGCAGCCGCACTAATTGAAGTTACGCTGTTAGGTATATTGATAAATGTCAGCCCACTACAACCTTCAAACGCATTATCTCCTATTGATGTTACACCATTCGGTATATCGATAGATTTCAGTTCGCTACAACCAAAAAACGTACCAGCTTCTATTGATGTTACTCCATTCGGTATATTGATAGATGTCAGTCCGCTACAATGCAAAAACGCACTCTGTCCTATTGATGTTACGCTGTTAGGTATGTCGATAGATGTCAGTCCACTACAATCCATAAACGCCACATCACCAATTTCAGTCACGTTGTATGTAATATTAGTGGTTGCATTTGTTACTGTGCTAGGGATTGTGATTTCTCCAGCTATGCTTTTATCATCAAAAGCATTAAAAAACCCGTCATAACCTACTTGAGCAGTGCCGTTTCCACCGTCACTCTCTGGTTCTGTTAGCACCAGAAATCTCATGTCAGTTTGTGTTGTGCTTTCGCCATTCACAACGTCAACTGGGACTGTGAATATTACGTCTGAAATAGGTGCAGGCTCATTAAATTGTGTCGGCACATCTTGCACCGAAACTTCAATCTGTGGCATTTCTAAATCGCTTGCGATTGCATAGCCACTTGCCGAAGCTGTATATGTAAAAGTTTCTGCATTTTCTGTGCTAAAAGTTTTGTCATCTTCGATTAGCCAGTCAACAGCCACATCAGCATTAGAGCTTGTAGTTTCTGATAACCAAACTCCGTCAATTTCTTCCCAAGTTACATCAGTTTGTGTCGCTGATAAAACGTCTGGAAGTATCGGAGTAGATGTTTCGCCCACAGTAAACTCCTGTGTTTTCACATCTGCCGAGAGTTCAGCAAACTCAGTAATGGTTGTGCTGTCGATATGTTCCTCGGTCGCAAATACATTAGCAGGAAATAAGCTAAAGACCATTGCACCTGAAAGAA
>CAYJKT010000059.1:0-4609 GCA_964370775.1 uncultured Eubacteriales bacterium
ATCCTATTTTTCAAAACAAATCTCCTTATGCTAATTTAGAAGCGTATAAAGTAAATATTACCTCTCCACGGCTGTCTATAATATCAATTTCAACTAAATACATTCTGTATTTTTGCTCTAAATCTTGAATTTCACTGCTCGTTGGTGACTGCGTTGTAACACCTACTAAAGGCAGTGGTAAGCCTTCCCAATCGGCATTATAGTATGCAGCAGAACCATTGTACCATCTAAAAACTGGATTTTGTGGTGTTCCTCCTGTAGTACTAAACTGTTCATTTGAGTTTGAGAATATTTGAATAGTCTCACTAGGCTCACTTACACTATATGGTTGAACAAGCTCTATTAAAGCTTGATAGTTATAGTCAAGTTGTGCTGAAGCTCGATTTGGATCTTTCTGTTTTATTAGATAAATATCGACAGGAAGTCGCTCTTTAGTAAGTGAGTTAGTCTCTAGATCAACATTATTTCTAATTGTAATTCTTTCATCAATAGTGCTGTAGTCATTATCATAATAAGGGTGATATAACACATAAAAAACCGGATATTTTCCACCATTTTGTCCTACATCAAATGGAACAGATAAAAGCTCAAATTCAATTCTGCACTCTAAAGGATTAGTCAAAGAATTATAGGTGTATTCATTGGTTGTTCCTGATCCAAAGGTATAGCTATATTCATAAATAATTGTTGCCGTAATTTTGTTGTTATTATTTTTTAAAACATCATCACTGTTATTAAGGTCTTCAACACCGACATTTTCGATTATAATGATCATATCTCTTTCTCTTATAACAGAGCTTATATATCCTTGAGCATCACGTGTGCCAAGTTGATCTACACTTAGCCCTCTTCTTTGAGCCTCCAAAAGCTCAACTGACTTATACGATATCAAGTCCGGGTCACCAGAAGCATTGATTTGGTCAATGTCTGTCACATCTTTTTGCTCTGATACTGGCAAATCATCAGCAGTACCTTTTATGCGGTCATAACCATATCCTATAATGAATTTTTGTTGTGCAAACATCGCATCCATAGACGAAAAATTGATAACATCCTCATTATTAATATTTTCAAAAAGCGTATTTGTTACAGTATCAGAGGAATCGTCAAGGTTATCAACAACACCTGCCATAAGTCTAACTTCTGCACTAAAAGTTGAAGTACCACTTGTAAGACCATCCAACTCGATTGTGTAATTATTTTGATTGATAAGACCTGCACCCACTGTGAAGCTAGCACTGTTGCCACCGAGTAATCCCGGATTTGACAAGAGCTCACTAAAATTTGCCTCAGTTAGGTTTTCAGAAATATTTTGCGCTGCATTTGTTGCCTCACCTATCTCACGACTTTGTGAAAAAATGTTTGCAGATAAAATGAAATTACTTAAAAGAGGTGAAACAATAACACCTAAAATAGCAACCCCCACAAGTAGCTCAACAAGCGAAAAGCCTTTATTATTTTTAATTAAATTTTTCAATAATAACTCCTCCTTGTATCTTATACTTATTGTTAAATACTCGTACTCTTTCAAATAGGCACAACACTAGTTTGCTATGTCTATTCTACACTACCAAATGGTAGTTCTTTACCAAGATCAACTTCAGGCATAGGGTAACTATCATAAGGTGCACCCTCATAATTTAGATAATATTTTGATAATGAGAAATTTCCAGTTAAAGCACCAGTTGTCACATCATAAGTAATTGTTATATTCTCAAGTGCTGTCTTTTGCTTATTAGCATAGATAGCATCAACAGCATCTTTTAATTCTTCATAGTTAAAACGTGCTGAAACTGACAAAATCATACGCCCTGCAAGTACATCAATCATACTTTTGTTGTCATTATCACTTTCAATATATAGTGGAAATTGTCCCATAGGTGTTGTTCCCATAAATCCCACTGCATTTATATCTAACCCGTTATCATCTGACCAGTCAATCAGCCACGCCAAGAACTCTTCGTCCTCAATTTTTGATGGATGTGTATTTAATGCAACATCAATTTCATCCATAATTGCTTTTGTTTCAGCAATATAAGTATCGTAGTTGGCTTCATGTTTTTTTAGTTCTTCAAGTGTTGGTTCAAGTTTATTGATAGCTACTCTAATTTTATCATTGTCTGCAACCAAACCATTATAAACTAAGAAATATAGTGCAATAAATATTAGTAGTCCACCAAAAACAAGCAGTAACTTAAGTTCATTTTTAGAAATTTTCATAGTCTAACATTCCTTTCTTGTTTAAAAAATTATTTTATGTATTATCTTAATACCAGTTACAAATTACAAAATTTTATTCTGGCTCTGTAACTATAGGTTGTAGAGCTTCAGTAGGTTCTTCTACATCTTGTACATATGTTGCTGTAACCGAGAAAGCAATGACTGAATCTCCTAAACCATTCCCTTGTTCTGTTGCACTTGAAACGCTAAGTACCGAGATAGACTCCATACTTCTAATGTTTGCAAGTGTAACTGCAACATCCTCAAAAACATCTACAGTAGCATTAATAGTAACACCATTATTATCAGAAAGAACACTCATAAATAAGATTGATTCTGGTATAATTTCTTCTAACTCACTTAAGAAATCTGGAAGATTTTCATTTTGATTTGATGAAGCATCTGTGACAACTTTTAAATTATTATGCATACTCACGTACTCAACGTATGTATTGTATCCCTCAACAACATATTGAAGTTCTGCAATGTCATTATTAACTTTATTAAGTTTAGCATTTACTGATAAGTTATCAAGCCATGCCGTTAGCGAGAGTGCTCCACCTGCAATAATCGCTAAAGCACAAAGTAAGATGCTTGGTAACATTGAATTATCTCTATTTTTTGTTTTTTGATTTTCTCTTTTATATTCCTGTGGAATTAAATCAAGCGGTGCAATAATACTACCGATACAAGAGATATAGTTTACTATGCTGCCTTCTAATACATTTGCAGTATTTTCATGTTTTGGTATTGCTGTTAGAATTTCTGTTTTTACAGAAGAGCCTGCCTCTATTTCTTCTCTAATTCCTGCAATCTCAGAACAAATGCCAAGTAAAACTATTTTGTCGATAGTTATACCTTTTTTGTTTGAATAGAAGAATTCAAGCATTCTTCCGATACCGACAAACAAACGATTACTAGCAGCTGCAAAAATGTCTTTTGGTAAGTGTTGACTTAACCATAGTGAATCTTTACACTTTTCTAAAGTATCTATATACTCACTTGCTCCAAAATCATTTTGCCTTAAAACTGTCGTAATAATGTCGTCTGCCCCCATTGGAATACTACGCTGCATTAAAAATTGTCCATCTTGCATGAATGTAGCCGTTGTACTAAATAGATTAATAGACAAATACATAGCCACACCATTTTTATCCATAGATGAGAAAATTTGCATTTGGCTGTTTGCAGCATAATCGACTGCCTGTACAACAACCCCAAGGCTGTTAGCTAAATCAAAGTAGCTTTTCAAAATAGACATCGGAACAGCAGTAACAAGTACTCTGTAGCCTGGCTCTGGTTTTATAAGTTTTTCGAGCACTGTATGAGTAATGTGATAATTACTCAAATCCACAGGAAAATGATCTCCTGCATTCATTGCGACCAGTTCTGGCAGTTTATTTGGTTTTACCAGTGGAAGAGTAATCTCACGATATGGTACTTTAGTTGACGAAAATACAAACGTTGCATTTCTTTCTTCACTAAGTCCATGTTCTTCAAGTTGTGTCCTAATTTGTTCTGCCATTTCCTCGATATTCGTAATTTGACCATCATTTACGATATCGCCAACAAACTCAAATCGGAAACCTTTTAGGACTTTATAATTTCTTCCTGAAACCTGAGTTGCGCAAATATTGACAAATCTTTCGCCTATCTCAATATTTAATAATCTTTGAGCCATTAAACAATCCCCCCTCATATTTTGATATACTAATTGTTAGTGAATTTATATATTTTAAGTACTTTTTATAGCATGAAATTTTTTCATACTATAAAAAGTCCAAGATACCAATTTATAATATCGTTTCCCCACAAGAGGGCTACAAACACTGCCACAGAAAGATATGGACCCATGGCAAGCTCTCTTGAGGCACCAAAAAATCTCATTCTAACTATGTGAATTACTGAGCCGATAATACAGGCAAAGAAAAAAGCAAACAGCACTAGTGGTAACCCTAAATAAAGGCCACAACCTGCCATAAGTTTCACATCTCCACCACCTAATGCCGACCCACCTGATACGATAACAATAAGCATTAAAAATGCTGTTATTACAATAAATCCAAGTAGGTAGTTAAGCCAATTTTCGTAGTTAAGTATTAGGTTTATTACCCCCAAAACTCCTATAAAAATTGTAAAAGGTAGTGGTATTTCTTTTGTCCTTGCATCTATTATCGAAAGCGCAAGCAAAGCGCTCGTCAAAAACATTGCTGTAAGTGTGTTTAGTGTAAACCCATAATAGTAAAAAACAATTAGATATAATACCCCGTTAATCGCTTCAATTAAGGGATACTGAAGCGATATACGGGAATTACATTCAGAACATTTGCCTTGCAAAAAAACATAAGATAGTATAGGTATTAACTCGTACCATTTCAAATTTTTTCCG
>CAYJKT010000060.1:0-4284 GCA_964370775.1 uncultured Eubacteriales bacterium
TTCTACAAAAATGCGCTGGGCAATTAAGGCGTAAAAGCCTAACAACCGTATTAAAGCTTAACCAAATTAATTGGATAGTATAGAATACGGTTGTTTTTTATGCCTAAACCCTGAGATTATTGGGATTTAGGATATTATTTATACAGATGACGATAAGTGATATTATAAAGGGAAAAGGAATGTAGAAATATAGTTTTTATAGTTGTTAAGTTTAAAAGTGACAGTTCAAACCCTCTATAAAAAATCATACGATATCCAAACCTGTTACACCTTCCATAAAGTCTGACACATTTGGATGTCATACAGAAAACCATCAAAAATTACCCTATAAAGGCTGTTTATCAGACGATTTTTATTATCAAGAGATAAAATCAGAACTTAAGAAAAAAGTTATAGAAAATATGAAAACAACTGATGATTATTTACTTGAGATTATAGATGATTTACCACAAGCTGGAAAAGTAGGATTACCTGAATATCCTAAACTAAAACTAGATTATTAAATTGCATGAGGTGTTAAAGTTGAAGAAACCAAATATAATTTTTATTATGACAGACCAACAAAGATATGACACATTTTCTTGTATTAACAAAGAGATTATCACTCCTAATTTAGATAATTTAATAAAAGATACAGTGTTTTATAAGAACGCATATTGCTCTAACCCTTCATGTGTGCCGTCAAGAGCTGCTATTATGACTGGTAAAATGCCTTGCGAATGTCATGTGCCAGCGTACATAAGCTGTTTGCCTGACTATGAAAAAACATTTATGAAAACGCTTAAAGAAAATGGGTATCATACAGCAGTTATAGGAAAACAACATTTTGCTGAGTCAACAATAGACAAAGGTTTTGACTATGAGGATATAATAGACGGTCACAGTCCGTTTTCTCCAAAAGAAAATTTAGGCTCTTATGCTAAATACTTAGAGAGCGAAGGGCTTGACTCAAAAGATATGTACCAAAAAACACTCATAAGTGGTGGCGTTTGGAAAACAGATATAAAACATCATATAGATGACTATATAGGGGAGAGGGGGAAACTTTGGTTAGAGGATAGATTTGAAAGCAAGAACGATGAACCTTTCTTCTTCACATTATCTTTCCCAGGGCCTCACCATCCTTATGACTTAGAGGGTACGAAGTATTCTGAGATGTATAATCTAGACGATATGTCGGTACCTGAAAGTACTTATCAAGACCTAGACACAAAAGGGCCTCAGTATAAAAACATGGGTATGTATTCAAAGATTTACCTAAAAGATTATACAGAGGAAACTTTTAAAAGAACAAAAAGAGCATATTATGCAAACATGACTTTGATTGACGAAAAAGTTGGACAGTTTATAGATGTACTTAAGAAATACGATAAATACGACGACTGTATGATAGTTTTTACATCTGACCATGGAGATTTTATGGGAGATTATGGTTTGGTTGAAAAACTGCAATGCTTGCAAGATAGCTTGATGAGAGTACCACTTTTTGTAAAACCTCCTGTTAAAAACTTTGAGGGTGTAGCTATAGAAGATAAAGTTGTGAACATAGACATAGCAAGTACTTGCTTTGAAGTATCAGGAATTGAAGTGCCAAAAGGTGTATCTAATTATAGTTATAACAGCTATTGGGACGACACAAAAGAAAAAAGAGTTAGAGATTTTCTTTTCCTAGAAGCTGGAGATATTAAAGGTATTATATGTGATGATGTTAAAACGGTTCACTATATTAACCGTAACTATGGCGAAATGTATGACCTGATAAAAGATCCACTAGAGAGAGTAAATATTTGGGATGATGAAAACTACAAAGACGCAAAAATAAAAAATTATTCTCTTATGGTTAACAGTATGCACAAAGCTACAACAGACTATGATACTCCGTGGAATATCGGCACACCTGAGATATGATTGAGGTAGAAAATAGAGCAAATAAAGTCTATATTATGACTTAATTAAAAAGTGGAGAATTATATTATTATGAACGAATACAGAAAATTTGACTTAGCGGATGTAGGCAACACAAAATTAACAGACGGCTTTTTTGGAAAAAGAACAGAAAATTATATGGAGATAATCAACAGTATGCTAGATGCACTGTTGTGTCCAACAAATTCAGCGAGACTTTTAAACTTTGGAATAGGTGCAGGAGCGATAGACGGCAAATTTTTTGGCTCTAACTGGTCTGACGGTGACTGCTACAAGTTCCTTGAGGGTTGTTGCTATGTGTATCAAAACACAGGGGATAAAGAAGTTAAAGCTATTTTAGATACATATATTCCGTGGATTGTGAAATCACAAGAAGAAGACGGATATTTATGTACTCAAGTAACATTGCAACAGGTTGACCCAAAAGATATAGACCAAGAACAACACAAGCTATATAACTTAGGTCATAAATCTAAAATGCAAAAAATGACAAGATGGGCAAAACCTGCTCACCATGAGCTATACAACATGGGTCATTTGTTCACTTTTGCAGTGGCACATTACCAAGCAACTGGCGAAAAAACAATGATAGAAGTAGCAAAAAAACTTGCAGATTACTTATGCACTGTTTTTGAGGGATACCCAGTAGAAATGGCTCATTTCGGTGTTAATCCAAGCCAAATTATGGGACTTTGTGAGCTATATAAAATTACTGGAGAAGAAAGACATTACAGGTTAGCAGAAATTTTTGTTAATATGAGAGGTTCTCAACCTGGTGGCGAAGAACATAACCAAGATTTTACTCCATTAAGAGAAGAGACACAAGCAGTAGGGCACGCTGTTATGTCAGTATATTTGTACTCAGGTGCGACTGAGGTATATGCTCAAACAGGTGAAGAAGCTTTAATGGTTGCATTAAAACGCATTTGGAAAGATATGACAACCAAAAAAAGTTATATTACAGGTGCGTCTAGCCCAATTTTTGTGGGTCACACAGAAAGAGGCGAAGAACTTCACGAGGCACATGGTGTGCAATTCGATTTACCTAATAAAGTTGCATATAACGAGACTTGTGCAAACATAGGTAATGCTATGTGGGCGATGAGAATGTTAAGCATTACAGAAGACACAGAGTACGGAGATTTTGCTGAGACAGTAATGTATAATTCTGGTATATCAGGAACAAGCCTAGATTTAACAAGATACTTCTATTCAAACCCACTATCTTACAGAAAAGACAACCCTATAACGCAAGATAACAAACAATACAAGCATAAATCATCAAGAAGATGGCATACATACACATGCTGGTGTTGTCCTCCACAAATTTTTAGAGCATTAGCTGGTATGGGAAAACTTGTGTATGGTGTAAGTAAAGACGCTTTGTATGTTAACTTTTTTACCAGTTGTGACTATAAAAATGACGACTTTGAAGTAAAAATGACAAGTAATTATCCTTGGGAAGAAACAGTGAATATAGAGGTTATAAAAGCAGATAACAAAAAAATGAAAATCCGTATTCCGTCATGGTGCAAAAAACCTAAAGTGAATGGTGAGATTGTAATAGCTGGAACTTACCACGAGATAACAGTGAATTCAGGAGACAAAATTTTAGCTGAATTCGAGATGAAACCTGTTATTATGCAAGCTAACCCAAATATCGAACAAGATAGAGGCATGGTTTGCGTGATGAGAGGCCCAGTTGTGTATTGTGCAGAAGGTATTGATAATGAAGAAAAACTTGATAATATTTATCTTGATGTAAATACTGAAATAACAAGTGAATATCAAAAAGATTTACTTGGTGGAGTAGTTACATTATCTATGAAAGCAAAGGCAAAAGAAGAGCAAGACACTCTTTATTATGAAGTGTTAAGAGACAGCAAAGAGACAACACTAAACCTAATTCCGTATTACACTTGGGCAAACAGAGAAGAATGTGACATGGGTATTTGGTTCCCTAAATATTAATATCAAAAAGATTAGCGTAGGTGATAGTCAAATTTTTATGAATTTGATTAAACCTACGCTTTTTATGAAAGGAAATACAATGTGAAGTACACAAAAAGTGCTAAAAACAATACTCTAATAGTATGGAGTTTTATGATTGGAAAAGTATTGAAACAGCTTTACACGGAAGTAAGATACATACTCCACTTGGCAAGGTATTTATGAGAAAACATGGCTTAAAATTAAATAAAAGCAACAATATAGAGGTTGTCGCATTAACGAATTTTACCGTTAAAACGAACAAACCAGTGTAGGGACAGGCTTCCATGCCTGTCCGAAAATTATCAATTTTTCACCTGTTTTAGGGGAGGGCATGGAAACCCTCCCCTACTTTTTGTTCATTTTTAC
>CAYJKT010000061.1:0-4171 GCA_964370775.1 uncultured Eubacteriales bacterium
ACCATTGCACCTGAAAGAAGTAACGACAACAATTTTTTTGTTTTAATCATAAATTATCTCCTTCGTATTTTAATTTTAGTTTTGTATATTAAAGATGAAGTTCATTCATCAAAAATAAGGAAACTAAACGCAGAGCGATTTACTTATAACCTTTCATTCTGCAATTTTTGACATACTTATACAAATTAAATTATATCATATTTAAAAGGTGAAAATCAAGTGATTTGTAAAATTTTTGGAGATATAATTTATGTCAGAGTTTCTAATAAAAATGTGTTTTAAGTATGGGTTGAATAAAAGGAGTGGTTATGATTTATGTGTATAAAATAAAAGGTGAAAGGCAACCTTGGTTAAAGATTGCCTTTATCGCTAAAAATTATTAATTTGCAAAAGGATTTCGTAGTAGTAGATAGTTTGCAAGTTCAATTCCAGTACAATTCATTCCTGCTTTCATATAATACCCGACACCAGTACCTTGACCTATATCCTTGGTGTTATGCCTTGCGCATAGACTAAACAAATAAACAGGTCTATTTATACCTGGAGCCAATGATTCAGTTCCTACTACAATATGACTACCATGAGCATAGTTTTTATCATTATGATTAATTACACTACATGTTACATAGCCTCCAGCGTTAGCATCATAAATTGCATTGTTAGTACGTGAATAATAAAAATATCCATCTGTAACACATTTATTATAATCACAGCCGAGTAATTCAAGTACCTTTTGCCAAGATAAATTACTCGGAATATCTTTTATATTACTATTCCAACGATCATCTTTTGAGCCGACAACATTTGCAAATAGTTGACCTTTGTTCATTGTTGCATAACCATTAAAAGTTGATTGTAACGGCACAATAATATGCTCATCATCATAATGTGTTTCACCACTATCATCCCATAGAGAGTGGAATAAGTAGCCATCGCTTTCTGGGTCTTTTTTATATACTACTTTGCATTTGTGTTGAAGTTCAAAAGGCAAGTTTAATTTTGCACCTTCTTCTGTTGGTTCTAAGTAAACATGTCTGTTCATGACAAACTCCTTTCTCGGCTATACGTTTAATTTTTATATGTAATACTACTTTTTTGATTTAATGTTGTACCGCCAATGTCAACATTAATTTTTTTAGAAAGACTGATGTCCTTACGGTCTAAATTTGTTCGCCACGGTTCCCATACAAGTCCAGTTTTACCCTCGCATTTTATTGAAATATTCCTTGCATTGCCCTTTAGTGGGATTTCAGTTCTAAACGGTGCAGTGACATTGTCACCATTTTTATTCCAACTTTGGGATGTAGTATGCGAATTTCCTTCCGAATCATATGAAATTTCATTCCAATTGACATTAAACCTTGCTATAAAGCCACCATGATGATTAAGATCAATCAAACCAGAATTAAATTTTTTAGAGGTAGTTGTAGTGTATTCTGAAGTTCCATTGATGCTTGCAACTTGGTTGTTTTTCAGAAATGCTGGTGCATAATTAAGAGGGTATGCAGGGTTACTTGGTGAAAGTTTCATATTATTGACAATCAAAGCATTTACTTGCTCGAACATTGTGCTGTCATTAAACGTGCCTGTAAAAATTTGAGAAGTTCCTCCAAGTGTAGTCAGTGTATACGATATCTTATTTGCCATATCCCTATATATAGCACTGCCATTTACATTGAAACTCATATTACCCGCATCATCTGGTATAACAATTGTTGCATCAAGGAAAGCTATTAATTCTTGTGAACTCAAATCAGACTCAAATAACAAATAAACCTCTCTACCATATTGTACATTTTGAACATATGCAGGTGGATTTTCATTATTCACGCCCATATTTTTTAAGTCGGTAACTGTAACAGAGCTATGAAAAGCATCTGCTGGCTGGTCATATAATCCTACCGAAACAGAATAAAAAATTTGTTTAAATAACACAAGATATGCTGAACTTCTCTGTGTATCAATTGCCGAGAAATCTATTGACAATTCTTGACTTAAGTATTCTCCTCCAAGCCCAAATTGTATCCCCATACACTTTTCATTATAAAGAATATCCTTTTTACAAGAGAGTACAGCTGGTATTTCTTGTTCATTGGCAAACCATTTATCTAACATCGTGTCTATGCCAGCTGAAACATTTGCATAGTCAGGGTTTTGAATAATTTCTTGATTAGATTTTCCAAGCCCGGGCAAGTCAATCATTAGCTTAATCGGTGTACGTTGAGCAGCAAGAGGATTTGGCGCATTATTTATTAAATCTTGATTTGCGAACAGCATCCCACCCGGATAGGTAATGTTTCTGTAAGAGTTTGGCACAGCAACATCATAATGTCCACTCATGGTATGTTTAGTTCTTTCGACTACGATAAAATCGTCACCATCAAACTCGCCTTCAGTGCTGACGAAGTTTTCTATAACTTCTCCATCATAGGCTAACACTTCTTTTGGGTCGTATTCTAACCCATAAATAAAATCGTTGATTTCTTGAAAATTGTTTCCCATAGTATCTTCTCCTTAATAATATTGTTAATCACATATTGTGATTACAATATTATTATAGTGGCCAATCAATAATTTGTCAAGTGTTTTTTTGATTTTTATTATTTATATTTATATTAGTCTCAATCTATAGAATAGATTAAGACTAATATACTTCTTTTTCTGTGATAATACTAGTTAAATTTTTCTTTTCATAGGGTGGATTTTATGACCATCAGCCATAGTCACTGATATATTAGACTACTCCCTTGTTTGTGGCTATATATTTTACAGAATTTAAACTCTGATACTTCAAAAGTTACTTCAAGAGAGTGTACATATTTGAAGTATCACCCTTATTACATTCTCTTGTTCTGGCTTCTTTTGATAAATGTCCATAGTGAATTAAATCATTTATCGGCTCTATCTTTAAGTTTTTGTATCGCTAACCCATACTGCAATTGGTCGTGTAGGTGCGAATTGTTGTTTTAATAAATCAGGTCGCTTTTTAGAGTTCAGTTTTAAGTAATCTTTTTTTGATGTAGTTCGAATACTTTGTAACCCGAGTTCTTCCGTAATTCCTCTTACGTATTTCTCACTAACTTTAACTCCTTGCTCTTAAAGAATTGCAAATATTTTTTAGCTACATAGATTTGATTGCTTTCATCATATACTTGTGTAATGATAATGTTTAGTTCTTCCTTGCGTTTTTGATACCAAGTATCGTCCTTTTTATTTCTCAAGAGCATAGAGTTTTTTCGGAGTGGAGCCTTGGGCGAACAGTCTACTGATTATAGCACTCTGGTAATCTGAGTTTTTAAGCATAAGGTTGATACTGATTCCCCCTTGTTAAACCTTATAACAAATGCTTGCTTTTGTTCTTCTGTAAATTTTTGTTTCATAAGTGAAACCTCCATATAATTTTTTTGTACGACAATGTACAAGTTTTATTATAGGTAGAGATTTGATTACAATGTGTTACAACAGAAAAAGGGTATCTTGCTTGACAAAAATCACAGTGAATGATACACTGAAAATAACTTTTCCACAAGGCTGTTTTTGCATGCACACTGGGGATGTTTTGTTTTAGGAGGGACACTATGTTAATAAATAATTCCGACTATTTAGGAATAATAGATGATATAAAAAGTCAAATACACACTGCACGACACAAAGCGGTGCTTGGTGCAAACAAAGAACTGATTTGTCTTTACTGGAATATAGGCAAGATTATAAACGACAACAGTTCTTGGGGTAATAAATTTATAGAAAATCTTGCACGCGATATAAAGTTGGAGTTTCCGTCGGTAACAGGATATTCTGTGCGAAATCTTAAATATATGGCGAAATTTTAATCGGAATATGCTGATTTTGCAATTGTGCAACAGGCTGTTGCACAATTGCCTTGGGGACATAATTTAGTATTGATAGATAAAATTAAAGATAAATCAGTCCGAAAATGGTACACAGATAAAGCAATACAAAATGGTTGGTCAAGAAATGTTTTGACACACCAAATAGAATTAAATTTATATGAACGACAAGTATTATCAGGCAAAGTGCAAAATTTTTCTGATATACTGCCCTCGCCACAAAGTGAGCTTGCTATGCAAACTATGAAAGACCCATATATCTTTGATTTTATCACAGCCGATGAAAATTCAAATGAACGACACATCGAAACAGAACTTGT
>CAYJKT010000062.1:0-4151 GCA_964370775.1 uncultured Eubacteriales bacterium
TGAACATCCCTGAGCTCCGCAACCAAAGAAAAGACTAACAGTTAATGTTAGTCTTTTCTTTATGGAACTTCATAAGAACATCTACAAAATCCAAGTATAACTGAAAGACGTTGTTTTTCAGACACTTAAAATAAATCTGCATGCGAACCAGTTCGTGAAGTTGTTAAAATAAGTTTGTCATCATCAATCAAATAAATTAATAACCAATTTGGTTTAAGGTGGCATTCCCTAAAACCTTTGTAATTTCCAGTTAAAGCATGGTCTAAATATTTAGAGTCAAGTGTTTCACCTTTTAGCAATGAAGATACAACTTCATCCAAGATAGACATATCTAGATTTCTTTTTTTAGCAAGTTTTAAATCTTTTTTAAACTGTGAAGTAATTTTCAACTCGTACTTATTCATCTAAGTCTCCTAATACCTCATTAAGCGAATTATAACTTTTTGATTGAATATTACCATTTTTTATTTCGATTGCCTCTTTCATTGCATTTTCAGTAAGCATATTGTATTTAGGTTGCTTTAAATCAAATGGAAGTCCACCAACCATCATCGACTGATGAAGAAACATGTTGATAGCATCAGTAACTGTAATTCCAAAATTAGAATAGAGTGCTTCGACATTCGCTTTGAACTCAGGCTCGATACGAATATTAATATTAGCTGTTTTAGCCATAAAATCACCTCCTATATTAGTATATTCAGTATAGCATATTGTATGCACAAACGCAACATAATGTGAAACTTTTTACAAACAATTATAAAATACCTAACTCTATATCTTTCTGGTTTATATGAGGTATAAATATTAACAAGTTAGCTATAAATAAAAGTAAACAGCAAAAAATCCAACCGACTAATCGATTGGATTTCTTATGGCGCGCTTGAAGGGACTCGAACCCCTGACCTACTGGTTCGTAGCCAGTCACTCTATCCAGCTGAGCTACAAGCGCAAGGTTGTCTTTAAGACTAGATTATTATATTACAAACTCTGTTTAAAGTCAAGCTATTTTTACAAAATAATATTTTTATGAATAAATAAGACGAAAATGTCTATAATAAAGAAGTGGATTTCCACAATTTTTAATAGAGGTTATTTAGTTTGAAACAATTTTCAAACTAATAAACTAAAATTAATAATACTCTTATCATTCCTTATGCTTCGCATGATAAGAGTCGCACTTTCTTTAAACTTTTGTGCCGATGCGAAGCGGCGGAATGGAGTATTAATATGAGCAACGTTAGTTGTATGGTTTCTACCTGTGAACATCACTGCAATAACCTATGTAAGCTCAATAAAATTGATGTTGACGGTCCAGGTGCTAAAAATTCTGACCAAACCTGCTGTGCTTCTTTTTGCGCAGAAAACTCATCAGGTGCTATGAACAATAGCACTATGAATAATAACCCTCAGCCAGCCACAGATATTTGCTGTAAGGCTACCCAGTGTATCCACAATAGTGGAAAAAAATGTCATGCTAACAGCGTCAACATCGCTGGACTATCTAGTAGCCCGTGTGTAGAATGTGATACTGAATGTCTAACTTTTTCTGCTAATTAATTCTCTTTTGGTTAAACGGTTGTAACAAGCTTGATTTTGTTGCAACCGTATTTTCGTTAAACAAAGAACTTTGCACGTTCACAATGCAAAGTTCTTTGTAATTATACTAATATTATTCGTACATTTTTCTTCTTTTAAAGATATTTTTTTGTTTTTCGTTAATATCAAATCTTTCGATATATCCCCAACCGTTTTTCCATTTATGGGTAAGTCCCCATTGTAAACCAGCTAATGGATTATCAAAGCTTTCTTCTGCTCTAAATGGTCCAGAAGCCTCAGGGCCTGCTTTAATAACAGATTTAATCTCGAAGTTAATTCCGTCCTCTGCAAACTGCATAGTGTTTTTCTCTACACCGTCAGTTCTTAAAAACGCTGCAATACCACCGTTATATTTCCACAAGCAAGTTTCGTGTCCACTGTTAGTGATAGGATTATACTCGCTTTTTACATACGGGCCTAGAATGTCATCAGCAATTGCAACACCCCATTTTGTCTCACGTCCACCCATATATAACTCTTCACCCATGATTTCACCTTTATAATATAGGTAGAACTTACCTTTAAAAGGAATTAGTAATGGGTCGTGAGTTTTGTGGCTATCAAAGCTACCTTTGCTTTTTACAGCAAATCTGTTGTCCTCGTCACCGTCCCACTCGCCATCAGCAGATGGCTCAACGATAGGCGCTTTCGATTTAACAAACGGTCCATCAGGCGAGTCAGACACTGCGATAGCAATGCTCTCATAGCTTCTATTAACATAAGGGTCTTTAACAACTTGATAAACAAGATAGTATTTACCCTCATACTCTAATGCTTCTGGAGTAAACACGCTTCTGTCGTCGTACTCGCCAGCCTCACCTCTAGGTAAAGCAAGCCCTTTTTCCTCCCACTTGTATCCGTCTTTAGATGTAGCATACCAAAGCTCTGAATGATCCCACGGGAACACTTTTGCGCTTAAATCGCCTGAATGGAAGCCCACATGAGGGCCTATAGATTTTGTGTAGTAAACATAGTATGTATCACCTACTAGTAATATGCTACTTGGGTCTCTTCTGTGAATACCGTCCTCAAAACCAATTCCCTCTACTGGGCATTCGTCAAAATCGCAAAACCAGTCACCACTTTGGAAGTAGTCACGCTCGATTGCTCTTTTGGTTGCTGCACTCATTTTCTTTTCCATTTTGTTATCTCCTTTTATTATTAATATTAATCGTTTAATATTTTGCTTAAAAAAATAAATTCGATATCAAAATTATACGATAATAATATAAAAAAAGCAATATGTAATTTTTTTATTTTATGCATAATTTAAAAATAAAAATGGACTATGATATAATTCACAGTCCATAAATAGATTTACACTATTATTTTACTTATCTGATAAAGTTAGTAATACGTCTTTGAGTGATTTCTGGTTTTGCTACTTCTGATTGTTCTAATGTTTTAAGCAACCAGCTCATATTTGTTGCAATTTCTTTTGCACAGTCCATTCCCTCATCATCTTGTAGTACCTCCCCTGCTCCAGCACCGTGGAAAACACTCCAGTATGATGTAGGAACTACAAGTGAGCGAGAAAGTGCAAAATAATTGTTGATTTGGTTAAAAGTCTCCACTCCCCCACTTCTTCTTAACACGCATATACCAGCAACAGGTTTAAACGCAAGTTTTTTTGAATTAGTTCTAAAAAATCTATCCATAAAGCTTTTTAAACCACCTGACATACCTGCATAGTAAACAGGAGAACCAAAAATCAATCCGTCTGCTTCTGCTAATTTATGGCATACTTCGTTGTGGATATCACCTTTCAATGCACAATTACCGTTTAATTTTTGACAGGCTCCACAATCAACACAGTTAAACACAGGCTTTCTTCCTAAATGTATAATCTCATATTCAATTCCGTTTTGACTAAAAATATCAGCCATTTGCTCCAGTGAGTGTGCTGTGTTACCATTAGTCTTTGGACTTCCGTTTATAGCTATAACTTTCATTTATTAACCTCTTTTCTAAGTTATGTTTTATTAATATATTTTAACTATATCACCATTAAACGTATAGTGTCAACGACTAATGTTTAGTTTATCACGTAGGGAACGGTCTTGACCGTTCCGAAATGCTGTGAAATATATTTTTATTTATTTCTATATCGGTCGAGTCAAGACTCGACCCTACAAGATAATGTATTATTTGCTGAATGACACAAGTGAGCGAACAATTTGACATTACTAAATAAAATTGATATAATAATTTTCATAATTTTACACGCAATTAAATCATTATAGAAAACGGAGAATTATCATGGCAGATTATAAAGCAATGTATTTTTATCTAGCTGGTAAAATGACAGTAGCAATAGACGCATTAGAAGCTACTACTGGTGCTTTAGCTCAGATAACTGAAAAGCTGAAACAATCTCAAAGTGAAGCAGAAGAAATGTTTATGAATGACGAAGATACTGTTTTGTCTCTCATAGATAAAAAGTTAACTCCTAAAGACAATGATGAAAAATAATCTTTTTCATACCAAATAGAATAACGGCTCTATGTCAATAGTTGGGGTTAAATTAAAATAGAAAAGATATGAAAGATGTG
>CAYJKT010000063.1:0-3553 GCA_964370775.1 uncultured Eubacteriales bacterium
CACAGTATAACATCTTGACAGTCGGAAGTCAGTAGGAAAACAGTCGGGTTTTAGTAGTAATTTAGTCGGGATTGTGTTGGGTAGTTGCTATGTATCTTCTTGCAGATTTGTATAATTAGATAGTATTACCTTAAACTCCGGTAAAGCATCCCCCCATAATGATATACCAAATAAAAATATCGCTTCTCTCTTTCTATCAAAAAAGGTGCTACGCTCTAAATTAAGTACATCCAGTAGCTCTCCCTCTGTATATGTAAAAGCCGTCATATAGCTTTTACTTAACAACTCATGGAACAGTTTGCCTTTATCCGGATATTCGTAGATTTTATCCATTGCTTTATCTATAAGGCTGATCATATATCTTGTTTCAAACAAACAAGTGAGTTTTTCTTCAAATGCTGCTCTCGTTTCAGTTGGGGCAAATTCTGATAGATACATCATTGCTACATCAAGCTGATTGCTACAATATAAATCTGAGGTTGACTCTCTTACACAGTTTACATCTTGAACAGTGGACCAGACAACTTGTCTATATGAACTAAGCAATAGCTTTGCTTTATGAAAAACTTCATCACTATCCAATGCGTGGGAATTACAAAGTATTTTCAAACTCTTAATTGTTTTATTTTCTTTTCTCGCCATTTCTATCCCCCTAAAGCTAATCTGTTGATTTATATGTTTAAATGCAGTCAAAATCTACTGAATATATTATTATTCAGTAGATAATAATAAAAATATATTGACACAAAGGGCAATTGAATGTATAATAAAAGTGCAAGTTAATTACCCTTTTATTATTATAGGACAATAACTTGCACTTGTCAATAGCAAAAATCAAAAAAAGGTGCAAGTTAATTGCACCTTGATAACACGGAGGTACTATAATGAAGTTTGGCGAAAAGTTGCAAATGAGTAGAAATGAATGTGGATTGACACAACAAGAACTTGCAGATAAAGCAGGAGTAGCTTTAAAAACAATAAAAAATTATGAGAGTGGCAAAACCTATCCTAAAACAAGAGATGTATATTCTAAACTCGCAGACGCACTAAGTATTAAAATAGAATTTCTTTACAATGAGAATGAAGAGTTCTTTGATGATGCACGAAAAAAATATGGTTATCGTGGTAAGAAGCAAGCTGAAAACCTAATTGAAGAAGTCGGTGCTTTGTTTGCCGGTGGTGAATTATCAGACGAAGATAAAGATGGTGTTATGCGTGCAATACAGGAATTTTATTGGATGTCTAAAGAAAAGAATACGAAATATGGTCGTAAAAAGAATAACGATGAATAATTGATTAGCATTTTGTTTTGAGATTGGAGGTGCTAATATGTATAATTCGGCAGAAATTTATAAAAAGGCGCAAAAACTCATTCGCTCACACGGCACAAACGATCCTTTTAGAATCGCACAAGAAAGCGGAATTGAGGTTATTTATACTGATTATTTTAAGGACTTACTCGGAATGTATCTGTGTAAATACAAGAATAGATGTATCATTTTAAATTCAAATATGGATGAACATCTCACAAGAATGGTTATGGCGCATGAATTAGGTCATGACCGACTACATAGAGAGATTGCTAAAAAAGAAGGGTTAAAAGAATTTGCCTTATTCAGAATGAAAGATAACACAGAATATGAAGCTAATGCGTTCGCTGCTCATATTTTGCTTGACACAAACGAGGTGCTTAATCTGTGCATAGATGGGTATACTGTATCAGAAATAGCAGGACTAATGAACACTGAAATAAACCTTGTGTTAATTAAAGTGCAAGAAATGATAAGGCTCGGTAGCAACTTAACACTACCTCTTGATACAAGAGGTGATTTCCTAAAAAATATTAAAGCATAAGGCAATGATTTAACATCAAACCTTATGCTTTCTTATTTATAACTGATATATTGTGCAAAAGGAACTACCAAGTAAGGCAAGGTAGTTCCTTTTTGTTTAATTAGTTAAAACTGTTATCAATGGTAGCAAAGTGGTTAAAATCAGTATCTTGCACAAAACTGAATCTTGTGTCGCCAAGGTCAAACCACATTTCTTCAGAGGTAACATTACCGGGATATGCATCTAAGCTACTATCCACTGACCATTCAATTTGCCCATCAATATTTTTAAGCTCTATAAGTAAATTTGCAAAAAACTCCGGATTTGACTCTATATCAAAAATATCTGAGCTTATGTTTATGTATCCACCGTCTGGGCCAATTAAAACATCGTCATAATCCCAAGTGCCTGTTAGTGTTTCAGCACCATTGCTAAGTTCGGCAGTTCCGTCTGCACCTAAAAACAGTTCAAGTTTGTTTTCTTCTACATAAAATCTTTCAAGACCTGTTCTGCCGTCTTCGCTTAATACCGTAATTCTTTCATCATAAACTTCATCAAGTACAAGTGACATATCTTGCAAAACAGTTGTTGTTCTTACACCAGAATAGTCAAACACGAAGTTTTGCACATCAGTTGAGATAATCATTTCGTTTTCTGTTATGGTAACTTCTGCCTTGTCACTACCATCATTATTGTACTTCTCGAAAAATTCTCCTGTCAAAACAAAACTTTCTGCGAGTCCGCTTAAATTGTCAATATTTAGTAGTGTTCCTCCGATTTCTTTGTCTAAAGCTACATTATCAATCTTTTCGGGTTGTGTGAACTTTCCACCTGTTTCAGAGGTGAACTCGAAAGTAAGTGGTGCAGGTGAGTCAGTTCTGTTTCCGTTTTTATCTTCAAGGGCTGAGATTTCCCAAACTGTTTCAGATAACACACAACTATTTCTAACAGTAGTAAAATTATGCATACCATCAATAGTAATTGTCGTCGAAGTTATTTCTTCGGGAGTATCTGAGTATAAATTAATTGTTGCTTCCAATAAATCACTATCAAAATACATATCAATACTTTGGTCGCCTCTGCGCTCCCACGTCCCTAAGTATTCTTTATCGTATATTTTTCTGATAACAGTACCATCACTATTAAATTTAAAGATTTCTAATTCTTGAACATCACTATAATTCTGAATGTACCAAATATATTTAGTCATAAGTTCAAATGCTTGGTCAAATTGTGTCTGTGTATCTTCTAACTCAGCACTAACATCAAGCAAATAATACCTACTGATTTCATCCTCAAGAACTAAATAATTATCTTCAAGGTATGCTGAATATTTCACACTATCTCCTGAAAATAATATCTTGTCATTCTCAATAACATATTCACATTCATTTGTTTCCTCTACAATTTGTACAAGTGCAATATCTTCATCCCAAAAATCAACAACAACAACTGATCCATCTTCGTAAATCTTGCCATCATTAAGGTCTAAATCCTCAGCGTATTCAACCCACCATATTGAACCCTCGAAAGTATTTGAGGATTCATCAGAGTTTATGCCTATGTTTTCTATTACATTCTCTAAACCCTCGCCACTCACATCAGCATTGTCATTATCAACCACATCAGAAGCAGGCTCGGTCGAGCAAGCCACAAGGGAAAATACCATACTTAGCATAAGTAAAATTGAAATAATCTTTTTCATAATTTACCGCCTTTC
>CAYJKT010000064.1:0-603 GCA_964370775.1 uncultured Eubacteriales bacterium
GCAATCGAGCCCTCTTTGCCATGCTTAATTATAACTATTTTTGCGTTTTTGCCAAACCAATACTCGGCCTCTTCTTTATCGGTTGGGTTACTAAGTGCAAATTTGCTCATCAAGTTAAATTCTTCTTTAGAGCCCAAAATAATTGATGCGCTTTGTGCTACTAAAGAATAATAAATTGCTGTTTCATCTTCATTTTTCCAGTTATAAGGGCGATAATCTATATCAAACACTATTGGTGTGCCTAGCCTGTTTGCAATTGCAACAGCTTTTAAAGCCGCCTCTCTTGATGGGCTTTCAGCAAGTGCAGTACCTGAAATAAGTAGCACCTTAGCCGATTTTATGTATTCTTCATCAATGTCGCTTACCTCTAATTTTAAATCTGCAGCTTCATTTCTATACATTAATATACTACTTTGGGTCTCGCTTAAAATCTCAGTGAAGGTAAGGCCAATTTTCTCACCGTTTTGGCATCTAAAAACCCTTGAAGTGTCTATGCCTTCTCTTTCAAAATACTCGGTTACAAAATCTCCAAGTCTGTCATCAGACACTCTTCCGAAAAAGCCGATGTTCATGCCTAGCCTTGCCATACCTACTGCGATGTTA
>CAYJKT010000064.1:613-1069 GCA_964370775.1 uncultured Eubacteriales bacterium
GCAGGTGAGCCTCCTAAATATTTCTTAAAAGTCATGCTCTCTGCCAGTGTGCAATAATAATCTATAGGATTTAAGTCTACTGCTATTCTACCTAGCAACACCATATCAAGAGATTTTGACGAATCAATTTCTAAATACTTCATATTAACTCCTTTTCGTATATTATATTATTTTTTGTGCAATTAAATATTAAACTGCAATTATCTGAGCTGCTTTATGCCTTATCTACTTATCTAAATCAACTAACTCACAAGTAGTATTGATTTCCTTGCATAACTTAACTAAGTCACTTGATTTCCCGCCATCAGTAATAACAGCATCGAAATCACTTAAGTTTGCATAAGTCATCAATGCTGGATTATTATATTTGGTATTATCTACTAAAAGGTATTTGTTTTTCGCCTTTTGGGTAATATATTGTTTCAATGCATATTCAAGCAAAGAAGAATTTGTGAC
>CAYJKT010000064.1:1079-3141 GCA_964370775.1 uncultured Eubacteriales bacterium
CTAATGTAGCTATCGTATCTGTAGATACAATAGAATTGGTGTTTTTATCAAGCTTACCAGGCAAAACATACACCTCAATATTCGAGACTTTTGAAGCGGAATTAATAATACTTAAATTATTTGTTAGTACTACTACATTTTTTTTATCAGCCATAAAGTCAAGCATATGCATTGTAGTCGTTCCTGAGTCAATAAAAATAATATTATTATCCTCAACAAAAGACGCTGCTTTTTTTGCGATTGCTTTTTTTGACTCTAATGATTTTGTTTGTCTGCTTTCAAAAGGCACAAGAGTAGTAACTGCACGTTTAGCAACCCCACCATAAATTTTTTCAACTTTTCCTTGACTTACCAAAGCTGCAACATCTAATCTTGCAGTGTTAATTGAAATTTTCATCTCTTCACACAATTGAGCCATGGTTACAGTTCCGTTATCTATAATAAACTGCTCCATATTCCTAAGTCGAGCGGATTTCATCGAGCACCTCCTACACACTTTTATCATATTACCATAAATAATATCACATAAAAAACAAAAGGTAAATACATTTTTTCTACAAACTTATATGTTAACATTTGGGATATTTGATAAAAAAACATAGTAACTTTTGTAAAGTTGCCAATTGAAATTGATTAATTTATGTGTTAAAATATATCAAGTTACTAAAAAAGTAATTAATTTACTATTGGGTAATCACATTACTAATATAGTAATTAAAAAATAAATTGTCAAACAAGTTTTGGCTGAACGGAGCGTAAATATGTTAAATTTAGGTATTATCGGAGCAGGTAGAATTGGCAAAGTACACGCACAAAGTATATCAAAATTCGTTAAAAACGCAAAAGTTGTATCAATCGCAGACCCGTTTATGAACTCTGAGATAAAAGAGTTTGCTAAAGAGCTTTCTATAGAAAATTGTTTAGAAGATTATCACGACATTTTAAACGACCCGTCAATCGACGCAGTTTTGATATGTTCATCTACTGATACTCATGCAGATATTTCTATTGAAGCTATTAAAGCTAACAAACATGTTTTTTGCGAGAAACCGGTTTCTCAAGATATAGGCAAAATACATGAAGTAATGGAGGCATTAAAAGATAGTAAGGTTAAATATCAAGTAGGATTTAATCGTAGATTTGACCATAATTTTGGTGCTGTTAGAAGTGCAGTTCAAAGCGGAAAAGTGGGTGAGGTACATATAGTTAAAATCACCTCAAGAGACCCTGACGCACCTCCTGTTTCATATGTAAAAGTTTCTGGCGGAATGTTTTTAGACATGACAATTCATGATTTTGACATGGTAAGATTTTTAACAGGTAAAGAAGTAGTTGATGTTTATGCAAGCGCAACCGTTAAAGTAAACCCTGAGATTGGCGAAGCTGGTGACGTTGACACTGCTATTATTACAATGAAGCTTGAAGACGGCAGTTTAGCAGTTATTGACAACTCAAGAAAAGCTGTATATGGTTATGACCAACGAGCAGAAGTATTCGGTTCAAAAGGTCAAGTTGCTGTTTCAAACGACACACAAAGCACTGCTGTATTTAGCGGAGAAGATGGTGTAGTTGCAGAAAAACCTTTATACTTTTTCTTAGAAAGATATATGCAATCATTTACACAAGAGGTTTCTGATTTTGTAAATGCTGTTGAGAATGATACAGATGTTCCTGTAGACATTCACGACGGTTTACAGGCTGTTGTTATAGCTGTTGCAGCGCAAAAGTCATTAAAAGAGGGAAGAACTGTTTCTCTTTCAGAAATATAATAAAAAAGAACTTACTTAATGCTCGGTAATAAAAATTGTAAAGTTTAATAAAAATTAAGGGCTTGACACATGTTAAACGCAAGTGTCAAGCCCTTATGATTTTTTAATTATTCAATTTTCTTAATTCAATAAGTTTATTTACTATTACTAAATAAAAGCTCAGTTTCTCTTGCTAATATAATGCATAGCCATGCTAGCAGCTAAGGCTCCGTCTGCCGCTGCCGTTACAACTTGTCTTAACTTAGAGTTTCTAACATCGCCTGCGGCAAAAATACCCTCTACGCTTGTGTTTA
>CAYJKT010000065.1:0-2981 GCA_964370775.1 uncultured Eubacteriales bacterium
GGTGCTAGAAAAGGACTTGCAGATACAGCGCTTAGAACTGCTGACTCAGGTTACTTAACAAGACGTTTGGTTGACGTTTCTCAAGATGTTATCATTCGTGATGACGACTGTATGACAAAAGAGGGTCTTGAAATATTCGAGATTAAAGAAGGTCATGAGTCAATTGAGTCAATGAACGAGCGTTTAATCGGCAGATATCTAGTTGAAGATTACTGTGATGAAAACGGTAATGTTTTAGTTTCAAAAGAGAAACTGATGGATGAAGATGATGCTAAAATCATCGTAAACCGTGGAACAGAGAAAATCACTATTAGATCAATCCTTAGCTGTAGAGCTAAATATGGTGTTTGTAAAAAATGCTACGGCGCTTCTCTTGCAAACGGAAAACCAGTTCAAGTTGGTGAAGCAGTTGGTATTATCGCTGCTCAGTCAATCGGTGAGCCTGGTACACAGCTTACAATGAGAACTTTCCACACAGGTGGTGTTGCGAGTGCCGAAGATATTACTCAAGGTCTTCCAAGAATTGACGAGTTGTTCGAGGGTCGTAAACCTAAACATCTTGCTATTATCAGTGAGATTGATGGTGTGATAAGCTTCGAAGAAATCAAAAAAAGCCGTCACGTTATCGTTACAGACCAAGAAACAGGCGATCAAAGAATATACATGGTTCCGTTTGGTTCACACATTAGCGTTAAAGAAGGTCAAGAGATTGAAAAAGGAACTAAGATTACAGAGGGTTCAATAAATCCACATGACGTTCTAGCAATTAGTGGTGCAAGCGCAGTTCAAAACTACCTAATTCAAGAGGTTCAAAAAACTTATCGTCAACAGGGTGTTGATATCAACGATAAACATATCGAGGTTATCGTTCGTCAAATGATGAGAAAAGTTAGAGTTGAAGATGCAGGTGACACAAAACTGTTAGTTACTGCTTTAGTTGATAAAAACGAAGTTTACGCAGAGAATGATAGAATAGAAGCATCTGGAGACGAGACACTTCGTCAAGCAAAATGCACACCAGTTCTTCTAGGTATCACAAAAGCTTCTCTTGCTACAGACTCATTCTTGTCAGCAGCTTCTTTCCAAGAAACAACAAGAGTTCTTACAGATGCGGCTATTAAAGGTAAATCTGACCCACTACTTGGACTTAAAGAAAATGTTATCATTGGTAAGTTAATTCCAGCAGGTACAGGAATGCAATGCTACTCTGATGTAGAGATTAAACCAGTTGTTCAAGAGATTTCAGCGTTAAGTTTTGACGAAGAAACAGAGATTATATAAAATTATTGACAAACGAGTACATCGTGTGATATAATTATAAACCGAGTGGTATAGATTACAGCTTTAGTTCAAAATTAAAGCTGTAATGCCCACTTTATTCTGATGTTAAGGTATTTTACCTTTGCATATATATATATTTTAAACAAGGAGGTGCAATATGCCTACATTTAACCAATTGGTTCACAAAGGACGTTTCGTAGCAGAGAAAAAATCAAAAACTCCAGCTCTATTAAAAGGTTGGAACTCTAAAAAAAGAGTAGCAATTGATCAAGATTCTCCACAAAAACGTGGTGTGTGTACAGCAGTTAAAACTCAAACACCTAAAAAACCTAACTCAGCTCTAAGAAAAATTGCCAGAGTAAGACTTTCTAACGGTATTGAGGTTACAGCTTACATTCCAGGAGTTGGACACAACCTACAAGAACATAGCGTAGTTATGATCAGAGGAGGCCGTGTTAAGGATATCCCTGGTGTGCGTTATCACATCATTCGTGGTACACTAGATGCCCAAGGTGTTGCTAAACGTATGCAATCAAGATCCAAATATGGTGCTAAAAAACCTAAAGCAGGCGCAGCATCGAAATAAGAAGAATTTCGAAACGTAAAAGTTCCAATGGCTTACCGCTTTGACGGTTTAGGTGTTTAATATATATATATATGTATTAAGGCCTTGGCGCCACGGAAGTAAAACTTTCGAGTACCGATGATATCATAAATGTGAAGGAGGGAAGATTATGCCAAGAAGAGGCAAAATTGCTAAACGTGATGTTTTAGCTGACCCAATGTATAATTCAAAAATCGTTACACGTCTAATCAACAATATTATGTATGATGGAAAAAAAGGTGTAGCACAAAAAATTGTTTACGACGCATTCCAAATCGTTGAGACAAAAACAGGTAAGGAAGCTTTAGAAGTTTTCGAACAAGCTATGGAGAACATTATGCCAAGTCTAGAGGTTAAAGCTAGACGTGTTGGTGGTTCTACTTACCAAGTACCTTGCGAAGTACGCCCAGAGAGAAAACAAACTCTAGGTTTAAGATGGCTTACAAGATACTCAAGACTAAGATCAGAAAAAACCATGAAAGAGCGTCTTGCAGGCGAGATACTTGATGCCGTTAACGGTGCAGGTGGCGCAGCGAAAAAACGTGACGACACTCATAAAATGGCTGATGCTAACAGAGCATTCGCACATTACAGATGGTAATAGCGTATTTAGGAGGAAAAAATGGCTAGACAGGTATCACTGGAAAAAACTAGAAATATCGGTATCATGGCTCACATCGATGCTGGTAAAACCACTACAACTGAAAGAATCCTCTATTACACAGGCGTTAACTATAAAATCGGTGAAGTTCATGATGGCGGCGCTACTATGGACTGGATGGTTCAAGAGCAAGAAAGAGGTATTACAATTACTTCTGCAGCGACTACTTGCTTCTGGTCTCATTCCGATTATACAGATTCCCCTGAAGAGGCTAAAAAGAATAGACATAGAGTTAATATCATAGATACACCTGGACACGTTGACTTTACAGTTGAAGTTCAACGTTCTCTACGTGTTCTTGATGGATCAGTTACAGTTTTCTGTGCAAAAGGTGGCGTTGAGCCTCAATCAGAGACAGTATGGCGTCAAGCTAACGAGTACAAAGTTCCTCGTATGGCTTATGTTAACAAAATGGACATCATGGGTGCTGACTTC
>CAYJKT010000066.1:0-2823 GCA_964370775.1 uncultured Eubacteriales bacterium
TCCTTCTTTTAATTTGAGGGTATTAAAAAGCCTTTATCGACGGCGAATCAATAAAGGCTTTACCGTTGTTTTTTTCTTTTGTCTGTAGTGCGTCAACCTTGTTAGCATTTATTGTGGAAAAAAGCCGATAACCTATGAGTTAATTCTCATAAATTATCGGCTCTGCGTCTTAGCGTCTGGCTCTTTTATAATTGTTATTTTAGTATCTTTAACATTAATTAAAGTTTCTTGTTTGCATTTAGGACAGAATAGTGGAAAAGACTTTAACTCTGTTTCTTTAAGTAATTTTAATCTTGTTTTGCTTCTACATATAGGGCATAGTAGCCATTGTTCAGCTATCATAATTTACAACTCCTTTCTTAAATGTAAAATTAAATAAACAGGAAAGATACAAATGTTATAGATAACATAATCAATATAAACATTAAAGCTATCATTTGCTTAATGGTATAAAGTGGTATAAAATTATTCCTTTTCGCATTAAATGGTATTATTTTTATTGTTACGGAAAAAATGATGATTGATAACAAGTAACCCGTTAGCATAACGTCAATAGGGACAAAAAACGCACATAACATAAATGTAAAAGGAAATAAAACAAGTGATGATAATATGGTGTTCTTTGCTTTTCGCTTTATAATCTTTTTGCCACTTTGATAATTGTAAAAAAAGATTATTTTGCCTTTTTCATCATTCATAAAGTCTGAAAATATAGTAAAATAGGCAATGAGCAAAGACATAAGAAATGTAATTAAACTCCCCGCCTTATCAGTAACAATAGCCCTAAAAGCAATATTAGAAAGGGCAATAGTCGTAAGTGCGTTAAAGAACAGATTTTTACGAATGAACATCAATAAATCTGAATTGGAACGTATAAATGGTAATTTACTTGTAAGTGATAAAAATATAACTTGTGCATCACATGCAAATCCTTTGGGCTTGATCCACATAAGGGAAACCAAAAAGAGTATTCCTGTTACAGCGAGTATCAAGGCTGTTATACGGTCGGGATAGCTGATATATGTCATTATTGTAAATGGTGAGCGTAAGTGTATAAAAATCAAAACAGTTATCAATATTTTTATGCCACTGTAAAATCCACCGAAAGCGGTTGTGCTCATTTTTGATTTTAGAACTATGAAAACAAAAACTGTTAAACTGTGAATAAGCATTAAAACACTAAATGTTCTTATATCGTCTGTATCAAATGGTATCAATAAGTAAGTGATAAAACATTGATAAATAACGATATTTATTCTTGAAAAATAGCTTTGAATTGCACTCATATTAAGGTCAACAAAAAAAGTTTTTTGTCTGATACAGTTCTCCTCATAGTTTTTAGGGAAGACAAGTGGCATAAAGGAAACTACTGTAAAGAGCAATAAAAATATAGAACTTTCCTCATAATCTCCTATAAGGTATTGAATATATTTTATACCCGTTAAAATTGCTGTTATAGCTAACAAAAGACTCGTGATGTTAAAAAAGCCATACACCTTAAATCTTTTACGGGTAAGAGATAAATTAAGACTTATAATATCACTCAAAAATAATCGCCTCCAATTCTTTTACGCTTCCCGTGTTCTTAATCATTTGTACAATTTTGCCGTTCTCAATCTGCACAATGTCATCGCAAATATCGGCTAAAATGTCAATGATGTGTGATGAAATAATGATAGTTGCGTTTTCTTGCATCTGTTTAAGCAGTTGTTTCAGTTGAAAAATGTACGCTAAATCAATACTGTTAAATGGCTCATCTAAAATAATAAGGGAATAGTTTTTTACAAATATCGGTACAAGTGTCAGCTTTTTTTGCATACCCTGTGATAATGAACTAATCAAAACATCTTGTTTATTTTCAAGAGATAGAACCTTTAATATTTCTGCTGTATTTTTTTTCGAAGAACTGTGTTTTATAACAAAATCGACAAACTCACCTACTGTAAGGTAATCATACAGGCTTATGCTTGTTGGAATAAAAACCGTATCTTGTAAATCACAATCAAGCAAATCAAATCTAATATTTGCTTTTTTGTATGATGATAAAATAGACATTAGCGTGCTTTTTCCGGCTCCGTTCTTGCCGACAAGCCCCGTAATGCGATTTGGTGATAATGTTAAGTCTGTTACTTCAAGTGTAAAGTTTTCGTACTTGTGATGTGCGGTTATTTTCATAGATACCTCCGTTACTAAATTTATTCAAAGTAAAACAATTCTTCAAACTTTTTATCAAGTGCAATACACAATATTAATGCAAGTTTTGCGGTAGGTACAAACTGTCCTGTTTCTATGGAACTGATTGTATTTCTTGACACGCCGACAAGTTTTGCTAAATCTGTTTGGGTCAATTCTTTTTCGGCTCTTGCAACCTTTAGTTTATTTTTCAAAATTAGTTTATCGTCCATGCTTCACCGCCTTACATTACAAACAAGTAATATTCGTAAACCGCTTTGACAAAAATAACCAAGAACACTATCGCAAAAGATACAGAAGTTTTGCTCGGCGATTTAATTAGTCGATATACTGATGTTCCAAGCCCATTTACAGCAAACAATACGTAAAGGTCTGCAAATGGTAAATCGAAATATCCGTTAGCAAAAGATAATACAAGTGTTGCAATACACAAAGCATAAAATCCCGCTTGATGTGCTTTTAGCATTACGTTCTGTTCTCTTTCATCTGCATAGGGATTTTCTTTACGGCTCTTTGCTAAAATTTCTTCTTTTTTCATAGTTAATACCTCTCAAAGTTTATTTGTAATTTTACCAAGTACATTTGGCATAATATTATATTATCATATACCAAGTTCACTTGTCAATACCT
>CAYJKT010000067.1:0-283 GCA_964370775.1 uncultured Eubacteriales bacterium
GGGTGACATTGTAAAAGATAGAGAGCTTTTCGTAGGTGGTATCCCTTATAGCGTGACATGCCTATCAGTTGGAAATCCACACTGTGTAGTTTTCACAGGCTCGGTGGATAAAATAGACTTAAGCGAAATAGGACCAAAATTTGAACATCACGATGTTTTCCCCGATAACATCAACACAGAATTCGTTGAGGTTATTGACAAAAACACAATCAAAATGCGTGTTTGGGAGCGTGGCATTGGCGAAACTCCTGCTTGCAGAACAGGCGCTTGCGCAGCAGCAGTA
>CAYJKT010000067.1:293-2305 GCA_964370775.1 uncultured Eubacteriales bacterium
CGAAAAATGCAACATGAACGAAGACATTCGTGTAATACTCAAAGGTGGAGAACTAGTTGTAAATTATAACGATGACCGTATTTTACTAACAGGCGGATGCGAAAAAGTGTTTGAGGGCGTTGTTGAGATTTAATTAATCTATCTCACTTTTTTCAATAACACAAAGTTTAAATTAAATACCCGATACTACTCAATATCAAAGGCTGAGATGAAATCACAATTTTCATCTCAGCCTATTTTTTTATTTTATAGTCGAACCAATACAAAAAACGTACAAAGACAGCAAAGGTAAAATTTTGTTTAACAAGGCGGAGGAGGGAGTAATAGTTGCTCTATTGCGACTGACGACAACGCAGTTAAACGGATTTTTACCTGCTGGTCTGTTTGGGTTTTGTATTGGTTTGACTATATTTATCATTTATAGCCGCCCACATATCAGGGCGGTGTTTTTTTGTTAGTTCCAACGCTTGTTCCTTTTTCCATTTCTCAACTTTTCCATGGTCACCACTGAGTAAAACAGGAGGAACTTCCATTCCGTTCCAATTTGCAGCCCTTGTGTATTGTGGGTGTTCTAAAAGTCCAGTGAAATGACTTTCATCAGTAAAGCACACCTCATCACTTAACACCCCTTTAACCATTCTTGAAACTGCATCAGCGACTATTACGGCTGGCATTTCGCCTCCTGTCAAAACATAATCGCCCACCGAAATTTCTTCATCGACATATTTTTCGATAACTCTTTGGTCTATTCCTTCGTAATGCCCACAAACAAAGCAAATCCTCTCCTTTTTCGACAATTCGATTACTTTCTTTTGATTTAAAACATTGCCTTTAGGAGACATATGAATAATATAAGGTTTTTCACCTAAATGCGAGATTAAGTTTTCTATACACTGTGCAATAGGTTCGGGTTTTAACAGCATACCTTTTCCACCGCCAAAAGGGCAATCATCAACCTTTTTGTGCTTATCAAATGCAAAATCCCTTAATTGATGAAAGCACATTTGCAGATACCCTCTTTTTCTAGCCCTACCAATAATACTCTCGCCCAAATAATTCTCACACATCTCGGGAAAAAGCGTGATAAAATCAAACCTCATCGCTAATCTCCTGACCGTCAAATATACCTTTAATAGGCAAAATTTCTATTCTTTCGTTTTCAATATCAGTTTTCTTAATCATGTGGTCAACTGCGGGGAATAAATAATCTTTCCCATCCTTTTCAATCTTATATACATTATTAGCTCCTGTTTCAAAAACTTCTGTAATTTCGCCATAGAATTCCTGTGTGTTCCCGTCATAAACTTTAAGTCCAATTAAATCTACTATGAAAAATCTATTCTTTGGAAGTTTTACATCATTTCTGTCCATATATAGTATCTTCCCTCTAAGTTTTTCAGCTTGATTTAAGTCTTCTACTCCGTCGAGTTTTATTAATAGCATGTTTTTATGAACTCTGCTAGAGCTAAGACCTGCATTTGTTTCCCCTTTATCAAAGTAAAGATTCTTAATTTTTTTTAGTAGCACAGGAGAATCCGTCCAATTCTCAAGTTTAAGCTCTCCTTGAACGCCATGCGTACCAACTATTTTCCCTGCCTCTAAATATTTCTCCATAATGAAACTCCAATCCGTCACATACATTTTAAACCACCATCAATATCTTAACTAAAAGGATATTTTATTTTGACATATTTGTCAAGCCTTATGTCATATTTGTAAACTTCTTGTAAAAAAACTCTTATTATAGTTGAAAAAAAACTAAAATAAGGATATACTTAACATATACTATTTCTAAAATGAACAATCAAACAATAATAAAATTAATTTTTTTGCCAAAGAATTTATGTTTAAATATGCCTCTTTTGCATATTTATTTTTCTACTAACACACAAGAAAGGCACGGTCATTTTTATGCTAGAAAAGCTTTCAAGGTTTATGATGGGACGCTACGGAAGTGATAAATTAAATATATATCTGTTGATTATCGGTTTTATCTTTTCTATACTAGGACA
>CAYJKT010000067.1:2315-2689 GCA_964370775.1 uncultured Eubacteriales bacterium
ATGTCACGTAATATTAACGCAAGGCAAAAAGAATACTATGCTTTCTTAAAATACATCACTCCTTTAGAAAAATGGTTTAAAATCAAAAAAACTATGTTTTCTCAGCGCAAAATGTACAAATACTTCAAATGCCCTTCATGCAAACAAAATTTGCGTGCTCCTAAAGGTCGTGGAGAAATTAGAGTAACTTGCCAGAAATGCAACAAGGAATTCAACAAGAAAGTATAAGTCATAACTTAAATTAGTCATCAAATGTATTTATCCACGTACTATGCAATCAAAATTTAATAGAGAAGCGAGGAATTTTATGAACAAGAACGATAGTGGTCTTAGCAAAAAATTATTTACGCAAATACTACTTATAATTGCATTTA
>CAYJKT010000068.1:0-2268 GCA_964370775.1 uncultured Eubacteriales bacterium
CACAGAACAGATACCTACCCTATGGATACAAAATTGTAAATGGCAAGATAGAAACTGACACTTACGAATGTGAAGTGATAAGGTTAATCTACACACAATATGCAAACGGTTGGTCATATAAGAAAATAGCAGAAAAGCTAACTGCTGATAAAAAGCCATATATCGAGGGCAAGCCTACTTGGAATAAGAATATGGTGGCTCGAATACTACAAAATAGCAACTACCTCGGAACAGACAAATATCCCTCAGTAGTAGATGAGATAACATTTAAGAAAGCACAAAAATCCATGAAACCATATACTCGTACAGTGAGCAAAGATATAAAGAATCTAAAACCACTGCTCGTGTGCGAGTGTGGAAAACAACTTAAACGCCGAACCAAGCAAGACTACAATGAGCGATGGTACTGCCCTAATGATATCGCCCATATATCAACATCATTAACAGATTATATTATCATAGGTCAAGTGACTGAACTCCAAGTTTATTTTGAAAACATTATATCAGAGGTAGAAAAATGTTATGCAGTTGCAGAGCCTACAAACAGCGATATTATGAGTTTGTACAATGAAATCGGCAGACAGATTTGCTTACAAGGCGAGAAAGCATTTGTCTCTCATTTAGAAAAATTGTTAAAAGAAAAATATCCACAGCTAAAAGGTTTCTCTGCAAGAAACATTCGCCGCATGAGAGATTTTTACTTAACATATAAAAATAACCCTTTGCTTATGGAAAAAGCAAAAAGGCTTAACTTTACAATAAACAGCATCATACTTGAATATTGCGAATCCGATGATGAAAGAGCATTTTATTTGGAACTTGCAGAGCAAAAAAGTCTAAGCAAAATATCACTTATAACTGCAATTGTCCCGGAATAAAAGGTTTTAATCGCCGAGGGCTTTATAGAATGAAACAATTCTATGAGGCATATCGTGATAATGAATTTGTGTCACCACTGGTGACACAAATTAGTTGGACAAACCATATATTAATTTTATCTGCGACTAAAACCATAGAAGAACGAGAGTTTTATATAAAACTTTGCATTACAGAGAGATATTCTAAGCGTGAATTAGAAAGGCAACTTGATAGTGCTTACTATGAACGATATATGCTCTCAAAAGAAAAACTTTCGCCTATAGAGTTACCTGAATCTATAAAAAGTAGCTTTTTAGATAACTATGTGTTAGAATTTTTAGATTTACCAGATAAATTTTCTGAGAGTGATTTTCAAAAAGCAATCACTTCGAACATCAAAAAATTCATACTTGAATTTGGAAAAGACTTCACTTTTATCGGAGAAGAATATAGGGTGCAAGTTGGTGGTCATGATTACTATATTGACCTGCTCTTCTATCATAGAGGACTTGCCTGCTTGGTTGCATTCGAACTTAAAATCGGAGCATTTAAACCTGAGTATATCGGTAAGATAAACTTTTACCTTGAAGCACTGGATCGAGAAGTGAAAAAGGATAATGAAAATCCAAGTGTTGGTATTATATTATGTGCAAGTAAAGATGATGAAGTGGTCGAGTTCGCTCTATCAAGAAGTTTATCACCAACACTTGTATCTGAATACACTACAAGGCTTATCGATAAGAACTTGCTAAAGCAAAAATTACATGAGTTTATGCAAATAGCAGAAACCTCGGAAGCTATGCCATCAGATGGTACGCTCGCTGAATAATTGGTGTAAGTTCAAATACACAAGCCAAATTTAGCTCATATAGTATGACAGCTTTATCGGTGGGTAATCACAGTCGAGAACCTCGACACGCATTTCGCGTGCTGAGGTTTTCTTTTTGCCCAAATACAATGCTCGCCGATTAAGATATCCTAAATAAGCACACCTGATAATGAAAACAGCTTGAACATTAGATTCAGGCTGTTTTGGTTTTGTGATAAAATTTATTTTAACCCATTATAGGATATATTCCAGTGGATTTAGTGGACTTATGAGCATCGGGTTTTGAGTAATTATCGCCAAAGCACCCTATAACCCCGATTAATAGGTAATTTACAGCTACCTATCAAAGCTCATAACCAGAACTCAACATTACTCAACAAGTAGCGTAAGAAAACTACAGCGCAAATAAACTAAACCGTGAAGAGAGCATTATTTGTGTTATAAGAAGCAGAGTTTAAAACGCAATAAAAACGGAGTGCTAAAAGAGAGAATAAGGGAAGAATGAGGATAATAAGCTTTTGCGAAAAAATTGATTTCTTTTCTCATATGTAGTATTATTATGGCAGAGATTATTTAAAGGA
>CAYJKT010000069.1:0-2026 GCA_964370775.1 uncultured Eubacteriales bacterium
GGGGTAGGGGTGGGAGCATTACTGAAATATCTTTTAACGCAAAAATTTTTAATTCAGCAAAAGTAGTTCCAGATGCAATATTGTGGTAATCTGAAACTATTTTTTCACGAAGGAAATATTGCAAATACACATCATTATTTTCTCTTTCTAGGAAATGCACCCATAAAACACGCCCATCTTTGAAGTAAAATTCATTTTCCGTGTCTACTCTCCAAATTCTACCGTCATAGCAAATCGAAGGCATTAACAAATCACCAATTACTGGTTTACCAGAATGTTCGCATAGGCGATAGTAGTGTTCTTTAGTTATGTAGTACATTGGTTTAATTTTTTCGCCAGTAGCCAAAGCCCCTATCTCTGTACCTCTATAAAAAGGGACTCCATCTTTAACCAATTCCTCAACAAAAACTCTTTTGCTAGAACCGACCTTGGCTATTTTCCCAAGCTTCTCAACCTCCCACCCCTTTTCATTCGTCACAGGGTCGCCGAACATATCATAAAACACCGACTGAATTAGCTTGTCCAGTTCTTGCAGTTTCGTTTTATATAGCTTTACAAGGGCGCTTGCAAGGTCAAGGTTTTTAGCGATTTTTTGTTGTTCTTCGAGTGGTGGTAGGGGGATTGGATATTCTTTTAATTTATCCATTTGTATACCATCTTGTCCAGCTGTACGTTCTGAAAGTCCCTCTAAATAACGAAGCAATCTTTCCTGTTTTAAAAAACTACGAATATATTCTTTATCGCATTTTTCATTGGGTATAGCTTTCATTAATGCTACATTATAACTACCTTCTATACCTCGCAATATTTGAAAAATAGGAGGACCATACCTACCTATCATTATGTCATCAGCTGTGCAACTCCTTTTTGATAGGTCTTTAGGTATATAAGTTAGATATTTATCTGTCTTATAATCTCTAATTTGAATCAATCTAACATTATTATCTGTTTTTTCGTACTCAAAATATTTCTTATTAGGTTGACTTCCACCTTGGAAAGTAACAACCTCACCCAACTTCACCATTTGCCACTTACTCATAAATCAGCCCCCTAAGGTCTGCTGTTTTATCGGCAATTTCAGCATTTAAACTATCAAGCCTATCCAAAATCACATTTGGTGTATCATAAACCACTTTTTCATAAACAATCTCTTTATACCTATTGATAGATAAATCATAGTTATTTTCTTTAATCTCAGCCTTTGTAACAAAAAAGCTTTGTTCGGTTTTTGCTCTGTCATTTTCACCGTCTAAATTATGAAAACGAGCGATAATATCAGGGATATCATTGTCAGCGATTTCGTTTCGCTTATCATCAAGAGAAAGTCCGTCGGCTTTCATATCATAAAACCAAACTTTATCAGTGCCACCAGCACCAGTTTTTGTAAAAATAAGCACAGCAGTAGACACGCCAGCATAAGGCTTAAAAACCCCACTTGGCATTGAAATAACTGCATTTAATTTATGGCTCTCTACAAGCTCTTTTCTTATAGCAACATGTGCCTTTGACGAGCCAAAAAGCACACCGTCAGGAACGATACACGCACATCTACCACCGATTTTTAGCATACGGATAAACAAAGCTAAGAATAAAAGCTCAGTCTTTTTAGTGTTGCACATAGCTTTTAAATTATCGTTAATGCTCTCAGCGTCCACTGTACCTGTAAATGGTGGATTAGCTAAAATAATATCATATTTAGAGGTGATTTCATTTTGTTTAGATACGCTGTCACTGTAATCAATATCAGGGTGAGTGATAGAGTGTAGCATTAAATTCATCGCAGAAATCCTAAGCATAGTATTATCAGAATCAAATCCACTAAAACTGTCGCTTGCAAAATGTTCCCATTGCTCAGTTGTCATTTGGCTTTCGTGATTTTTTCTTATGTATTCAGCTGATGACACCAAAAATCCAGCAGTACCACAAGCAGGGTCACAGATTTTATCATTAGGGGTAGGCGCAAGAAGTTCAACCATCATTTCACGAATGTGCTTAGGTGTTCTAAACTGCCCATTTTGCCCAGCAG
>CAYJKT010000070.1:0-1794 GCA_964370775.1 uncultured Eubacteriales bacterium
GGCAAATAAACTGGCAATAGAAACATATATGTAATTACCACCTAAATAATAAAGTGCATTTATCAACAAAATAAGTATTAGTTTTGTTCTTGCGTCAAGTTTAATTAAACTTTTTTTCATTATAAATTCCTCCAAATTCATTTAATTAAGTTAGCGTATGCTAACATATATTGTATAAAAAAATCGGTTAAAACCGAAATTTTACTCCAGCCACACATGAAAAATTCCATAATATTTGCAACCTGTTTTTTTGCTTCATCAAGCGATATATCTAGATAAGATACTTCAAAAAGAGAGCGATAATGAGCAGTAGCAAGGATATAAATTGCCTCATTAGACACTTTAATTTTACTTTTCTTTTCCTCGCTTAAAAGCTCTATATATTTTAAGGTATCACTAACCTCAATTTTTATTATCTGGTCAATAAAGTTTTCGTCTGAACTACCAACAGCACAGGTGAAAAGCAACGTAAAAATATCTTTATTAGAATAAATATGCTCAGTTAAGGCGTTTCCTACGTTATATTTTCGTTCCCACAAATTACCTGTCCCATTTTCCACTCAGTGTCTATTCTAATAAACTCATCAGCAAAAGGTTTTATAATTGTGGTGAAAAGTTCGTCTTTACTTGAAAATCTCGTATAATGAGCGCCTGTTGTTACACCAGCATTTTTTGCAATAACTCCATACTTGCTTTTCCAAAGCCATTTGATAAAAATTCTTTTTTCGCACTCATAAGTATTTCGGAGGTAATTTATCAGAAATATTCACAAGCTAACCTCAAATCTGTAGTGGAATAAAAGGTAAATAACACTGTTATTTATGTTATTACATAATAAATAATTTGTCAATAAAATTACTAATTTAGTAGAAAATAATATTTAAATTCTTCTAGCAACAATTGCATTATGATGGTAAAAATTCATATTAATTACTTAAAAAAACACTTTGATTGTTATGATACAATAGATAGGTGACAAATAAAAAGACATCAGCTAAAAATCGATTAAATAAAATTTGGTATATATCGCAAGAACTTGATACACAGCTATTTGCTGAGAGTGTTTTCTTAGAGCTGATTATCGGCAAAAAAGCTGATGTATATTTAGAAACTAAAGCCATGAATATATTAAAAGATTTAGGCTTGTATGAACTAAAAAATAGACACCCTGCCTCTCTTTCAGGAGAACAAAACAACGATTAACTATCGGTGTTGCACTTATGAACGATGCGAACATTATTATATTAGATGAACCTACAAGTGGACTTGAAGCTACTAATATGCGAAATGTCAGCCATATTATTAACAAAATATCAAAGCAAGGAACATCTATTATAATGATTACTCATGATATTGAATGTACTATTGAAACATGCAAGAGAGTAATACAAATCATAGACGGAAAAGTTGCAAGCGATGAGCCACTTACGAGTGCTAAAACACTAATCGATATGTTTAGTGCAACTCCTGATAAAGATTTATAATTAAGATAATTTTAGAAATATTAGCTATATAGGTATTGCAAATTGTAATACCTCTATTTTACTGCTTCTATCTACACAACAATTATCACCTAGAAAATACTCAATTTTTTAAGTAATTCTTCACTTTGAAAAAGAAATATTAATTCAATAAGTATACGAAACAGCACTTGTAGGATTTTTTACAAGTGCTGTTTTAGAAATATATTTGTTATTGTTAAATGCTACGACTGACTTGATATATGTTTTTTACTTATCACTCTGCTGGTTTAATATTTGAAGTTACCCAATATGCTTCAGACATTGGCATAAC
>CAYJKT010000071.1:0-1791 GCA_964370775.1 uncultured Eubacteriales bacterium
GGAATGGTGCATAGAGCAAATAATTCGTAGTTGTATCTTCTCTTTCAAGAAAATATTTTGTTTTAAACTGATTATCTTTTTCCAAACGATAAACTTTAGCATTTTCAAGACTTAATGTATCAATATCATCTATAAAATCTGCACTATCATCATACCAAAAGATAAGTTTTCTTGTATCACCGACAAATTCAGAATTTAGCTTATCGGTGATTTGAGTTAGGTTTAATTCTGGCATACTATTCACCTGTTATCTCTAATTTTCGTCTACACATTTTAATATAATCACAATAAGACTCCCATAAAAGATTACTTTGATTATCTAATACTTCAACTGCTTCATAATATTTGTCCTCGTCTTTAATCTTCCACTCTCGAGGAATACCAGATGTATCATCATCTTTATATATTCGTCCTTCGCTCGATTTGAAATATTTAGATATTCTTTCTTCAAGCATTGATTTACATACTTCTAAATCTTTGTCTAAGTATTCAAACATTGGGTCCTCACACAAGTAAAGAAATTTTTCCAACGGATCATCGAACCTAAACGGATATCTCATTTCGCTAAAACTAAATTCTTTCATCATTCTAAGTATGTCTTTAGGTAAACACTCTTTTAAAGCATTATAAACTTCTATATCAATACTTCTTGTTTCAGATGTAGACACGGGTTCATTTTTTAGAACTTTATCATACCAATTATCTCTATGTAAAATTAGTTCTTTTTCTGAGAACTTTATTCCTTTTGGATGATGTGGGTTATATTGGCCTACCTCAGCGTGACAGTCAAAGCAAAGTGGAATAGCATTTTCAAAGGTGTCCTCTCCACCGTCTGCACGTTGTTTTATATGATGGACTTCCATATTGTTGCCACGAAACTTGTGGCAAATACAACAACTTCTGCCACAAGCAACCATAGCTTGCGTTTTTACTTCTGGTGAAAAACTCATATTAATCCTCCGAATTATTTATTATCTGCAGGTTCAATTTTGGGTTGATACGATGACTTAATTAATTCAGTTTTAGGAGGTGGCGCTGTAGTAGTGAGTGTAGCTGGAGGTGGCGATGAATTAGTGCCACTATTTTGATTAATATCTTTAGGTTCGTTATCATTCAATTTATTAATATTCATTTTGTTCCTCCTTATAGTATAAAATATATAATTAGAGAGACTACAAGCCAAAAAGCACAAAGCGATAAAGCAATGATAAATGTATATCTTGAAGCATTAAGATGAAAAATTCTCTTTTTTATTGTTTTCCTTTTTGATTTATGCAACTTATCATAATAACTAATCAAGTAATCTATTTGACTTTCTTTAGCAATCATACTGTTATAATGTGATTTAAAATATTCTTTCTGTTCTGAAATTTCCAAGCATCCGTCACTGCTAATTAATTTTTGGGACAAAGTTGCAAACAATAAACTTAATCCTAAAGCAACAAGAATTGTCGAGAAAGATATAACAATATATTCAACAGGAAAATTTCCTCTATATTGAATTGTAACAGGTAGTAGCATAACTATTGCAGCTGAGACAAATGAAAAAGCTGACTGCATACTACTCGCTTGGGTTCGTATGGTATCTTCTCTCTTGCATTCTTGTTCGTATGCAAATATTGCATATTCTTTTAGTGTTTCAAATAATGCAACTCTATCCGCTATAACATTCTCATTTTCGCCATTATTCACTTCAACAATATACTTTGCCATTTTTCTATATCCTCCCTAACACTTCGAGTTTCTTCCCATCTTGACCTGTCTGCACTTTTTCGTAATTCACTTTCACGC
>CAYJKT010000072.1:0-1656 GCA_964370775.1 uncultured Eubacteriales bacterium
AATTTGACGTTTCATGATTTCATGGTCATGTCAGACGATGACCGCGCGGCTGTGCCACGACCTGTGATTGTGAAAACGTCCTCAACAGGCATTAGGAATGGTAGGTCAGCTTTTCTTTCTGGAGTTGGGATATAGCTATCAACTTCGCTCATTAGCTCGATGATACAAGCATACTCAGCAGCATCTGTTTCTGTTGCAGCTGATTCTAGAGCTTTTAGGCCAGAACCACGAACGATAGGTGTGTCATCGCCTGGGAAGTCATACTCGTTAAGAATATCACGGATTTCCATTTCAACTAAGTCTAATAACTCTTCGTCATCAACTTGGTCAACTTTGTTCATGAATACAACGATGTATGGAACACCAACTTGGCGAGATAGAAGGATATGCTCTCTTGTTTGAGGCATAGGACCGTCTGAAGCTGAAACAACTAGGATAGCGCCGTCCATTTGAGCAGCACCTGTGATCATGTTTTTAACATAGTCAGCATGTCCTGGGCAGTCAACGTGAGCGTAGTGACGAGTATCTGTCTCGTACTCAACGTGAGCTGTGTTGATTGTGATACCACGCTCTCTCTCTTCTGGAGCTTTATCGATCATTGAATAATCCTCGAATTTAGCTTGACCTTTAAGAGCTAGAACTTTAGTGATAGCAGCTGTTAATGTTGTTTTACCATGGTCAACGTGACCGATAGTACCGATGTTTACGTGTGGCTTATTTCTTTCAAATTTTGCCTTTGCCATTGGAATTGCCTCCTTTAATTTTACAAATAATATTCTTACCTAATTTTAACACAATGTGCTAAAAAATCAAGTGTTTTACATAAATTTAATTTATCTTACTTGCTTCTTTTAGAAATAACTTCTTCAGAAACAGATTTTGGAACTTCTGAGTATTTTGAAGGTTCCATAGAATATTGTCCACGACCTTGTGTTTTAGAACGCATATCAGTAGCGTATCCGAACATTTCGCTTAGTGGAACTTCGCTGTTGATTTGTTGTGCACCAGAAACAGCATCCATACCTAAAATCATACCACGACGAGAGTTTAAGTCACCTATAACATCGCCCATGTACTCATCAGGAACAATAACTATAACTTTCATGATTGGTTCCATTAGAACTGGATCTGCTTTTTTCATAGCATCTTTAAATGCCATAGAACCAGCAATTTTAAACGCCATCTCAGATGAGTCAACGTCATGGTAAGATCCATCATAAAGTGTTACTTTACAGTCAACAACATTGTAGCCAGCTAGAATACCAGCTTGCATTGCGCCTTGGATACCGCTATCGATAGCAGGGATATATTCTTTAGGAATAGAACCGCCAACGATTGCGTTAACAAACTCGTAGCCTTTGTCTGGGTTTGGCTCAAGACGGATTTTAACATGACCGTATTGACCTTTACCACCACTTTGACGTGAGTATTTTGTATCTGACTCAGATGCGCGTCTGATTGTCTCTTTGTAAGAAACTTGTGGTTTACCAACATTTGCTTCAACTTTGAACTCACGAAGAAGTCTATCAACGATAATCTCAAGGTGAAGCTCACCCATACCAGCAATGATAGTTTGGCCAGTTTCTTCATCTGTGTAAGCTTTGAAAGTTGGATCTTCTTCAGCAAGTTTTGCTAAAGCTATACCCATTTTTTCTT
>CAYJKT010000073.1:0-1475 GCA_964370775.1 uncultured Eubacteriales bacterium
GTCATTCCTGAAGCTGATATGTTCATCGAACCCAAAAAAGCCATTTACATGCTCCATTCCGCCATTTATATCGGCACTATTTTATTTTTTCATATATTTACGTTACCCAGTTATCGCAAGCCTCAGTCTTGCATATTCGTCGGAAACATATCTAGTTAGATATTGATATTGTAGTTGCGCTCTTGCTAGCTCAACATTTTCTGCATCAATGCTAACATTATTTCCACTTAGCGTATTGCTTTCGGTGGTGCTCTCAAGCACTGTTATGTCGGATTTTTCAACTGCGCCCAGTATGTCAGAACTTTTCACAGCGTCGCCTGCGTTTGTCGCCGCCTCAAGATTTTTTATTAACTCTTCCTCAAAAGACAAATACTTCGCCTTATAGCCTGGTGTAGTGGAGTTTGCAATATTTTCTTGTATAACCTTTTGCTTTTCCCACACATAATCCAAACCTTTTTGAGCAAGCGTTACATTAATGTTTGACAACCAATCCATAATATCACCTCTAAATTCAATCTATGTACAAATTATTAATATACTGTATCTATGTTCAGTTGCTAACCGTAAAGTTAGACAAAATTAGACAATATTCCATGTTAGCTATGTTAACATTATAACTGTTTAATTTCTTTCAGTCAATATCAACAGTAGTTATAGTCGCACAAAAAGTAATTGTAAACAAAGAATAACTACTATAATGCGACCTATATTACAAAAAAAAGGACTACATCGACACTATAATACCATAATCTGCCAGCGCCTTTGCACCATTTGTTCATTATTATGCGCTTGATGGCGTTTTTTGTGAATTTTTAGTGAATTTACGAGCTTTCTTACCAAAATAATAAAAAAATAAGTAATGTAACTAAAATACCGTTAATATTTTGTACATATTATTTATTTTTTTCATTTTCTTGTGATAATTGCAGATTCTAGCATCATTATACAAAATTTCCTTAACTTTATGTACAAAATCACAAGTGCATAATGTAACTGTTTTTAAATAAAATAAAAAGCCACGCTTTTTTATTAAAGCGTGGCTTTTTATTTTATTTGTTATTATTCACAATTTTATTGACTTTCATGTCAGCGTCAATGATTTTTCTCACTAAGCTTAGTATTTTTTTTTGACACTCAAATATATCCGCATGAAGAACATTATCAAAACTAGCGTTTATATTTTGTCCTGGTCGCAAAATCGGAGCAATTATTGATTTATCGTTTTGCGGCAATACCGAAACAAGCTTTCTGTTCTCATTGTCTAGCTCGTCAATTTTCCTCATTAAGCGCTGTCTCATATTCAGCGTTACGCCAAATTTTTCTGTGTCATTTGCATCAGCTGCCTTAAGCAGCCCATTTGTATAAGTTTCAAATTCTATAAAACAACTGTACTTCTTTTTTAAGTTAGATAAAATATTTTGCATTGCATCGATATTAGTCATTTACTTCATCACTCCAAGATACATTACTGTTTT
>CAYJKT010000074.1:0-1449 GCA_964370775.1 uncultured Eubacteriales bacterium
CTATCACCCTCAAGCATAGCAAACAAATCATTAAGCTCGCTTAAAACGCTTTCAAGCTCCAGTTGTGCCTCGCCTATAAGCTCAAGCGGTTCGGGCAGGTTTTCGCTGTCTTCTGCGCTTTCGTCTTTTAGCCATGTTATATCCAGTTTATAACCACGCTCGGCAATCTCCGTTATATGGAACTTTCTAAAGCGCCCTGTTTCGCCTAAATCTTTGCGGTCACTCGTGCCATTTGGGTTTTCGCCATAGCATTTTTCAAATTCCTCAAAATGCTTTTCTGTAAGCGGTCTGTCTTTCTTTGTAATGCCCTCTACATTAGAGCGGCCGTCAAATATCCATACATTTTCTGTCGGCAAGCCCTTTTGCAAAAACACAACATTAGCCTTAACGCCTTGGCTGTATGGGGTAAATGTACCCCTTGGCAAGCGCAAAATAGTGTGCACATTGCAATCTTGCATTACAATTTTAAACACGTCAGCCGCTTTGTCCTCAAATAAACAGTTGTCGGGCAACACTATTGCCGCTCTACCACCGGGTTTTAGTATGGTTAAGATATGTTGTACAAAATTGAGTTGTTTGTTAGAGGTTTCAACAGTAAAATCTTCACGCTCGGGCGCTTGGCTTGCACCTTTTGTGCCAAACGGTGGATTTGTCAAAATACAATCGTAACGCTCGTTTCGATCAGGCTCGTAAATGGTGTCGCCCAAATATATTTGCGGTTCTATTCCATGCAAAAACATATTCATAAGTGCAAGGCGGCGAGGGCGTGCCACAAGGTCTTGCCCATAATAAGTTGAAGTGCGTATGCGTTTGATAATATCACGGTTTAAAGCACCTTTTGTTTCGTCCATTAGCCACTCATAAGCATACATCAAAAAGCCACCTGTGCCACAAGCAGGGTCACAAATTTTATAGTCGTCTATCTTGCGTGGGTCGGGTTTCATAACACGGCAGATAGATTTAATTAACGGACGTGGAGTGAAAAATTGTCCGGCACCTTTTTTACCCTCGGCGGCAGATTTTTCTAAAAGCCCCTCAAAGGCAGCACCCTTAACGTCAACCTCCATTGCCGTCCATTCTTCTTTGTCTATCATGTTTATAACTTGTTTAAGGTTGACAGGGTTGTTAAAGCGAGCCTGTGCATCTCGGAAGATATCGCCAAGCAAGCCTTTTTCTTTTTTTAATGTGTTTAAAACATTGTTATAATGCTCTAATAAATCAGCACCGGCTTTGTCTTTTAGCGTTTCCCAATTGCAAGGCACTTCTGTTTTGTTGTCGCTCTCATCAAGCATTACATAAGACGGTATAGCGATATCTTTTTCGTCTGCCATTTTTAAAAACAGCAGATATGTAATTTGCTCTATATAATCGCCATAGTCCATGCCGTCATGGCGCAGAGTGTGGCAAAACCCCCACAGGGTGTTTACTATGTCTGACATGTTTACTCCT
>CAYJKT010000075.1:0-1401 GCA_964370775.1 uncultured Eubacteriales bacterium
TAATATTATTATAGAGCATAATCTACCTCCGTTAATGGTTTCTTCATCAATCCCACTTTAGCGTATTTTGGTATTTTATGCTCTACTTTTTTTATTCTTTTTGTAGGCTCTTTTTTACCACCCCAACTTTTATTATAGAGCTAAAAATTGTTGTTATACCAAACAACCTATTTGATAGTTCAGGTTAGGGAGAATACAGAGCACTTTTTTGCACAATCTACAAGATTAGCTAAAGAAAGAGAAATAGTATCTTTAGGTAGGCACAAGAAAATAAAGTAAAAAAGCTAACAAAGCAAATGGTAAAATCATTCAAAATAAATAAATTCTAGTACAATTAAAATAGTGTTAATATTAATTAAAATTTTTGTATTCTATTGACTAATGTACACTGATTTAGTATACTATACAAAAGAGCTACATTAAATAAATTGATATTACGGAGGATTACTAATTATGGTAAACATGAAGCTAAAAAGTGGATCTGAAATACCTATGGTAGGACTGGGAGTATTCTTATCCGAAGATGGTACAGAGACGGAAAATGCCGTTACTTGGGCACTGGAGTCAGGTTATAGACACATTGATACTGCTAAAATTTATAAAAATGAAAAAAGCGTTGGAAATGCAATAAAAGCTAGTTCGACTAATAGAGAAGATATTTTCATTACCACAAAATTATGGAATGAAGATATTAGACAAAATAATGCGAGAAAAGCTATCACTAATAGCCTAAAAGCGTTACAAACTGATTATATTGATTTGTATTTAATTCACTGGCCTGCTGATGGCTTTGTTGAAGCTTGGCTAGAAATGGAAAAATTCTATAAAGAAGGTTTAGTTAAATCAATTGGCGTAAGCAATTTTCACAAAGTTCATTTTGACGCATTATTGCCTAAGTGCAATATAGTTCCTATGGTTAACCAAATTGAGTCTCATCCTAGATTGACTAACTACGAACTTATTAATTACTGCAAAGGTTTAGGTATGGCTATTCAAGCGTGGAGTCCTCTAGGTGGTGGTAGAACTGCTGCTGAACTTCTTGCAAATGAGACACTTATATCTATTGGAAAAAAATACAATAAATCCACTGCACAAGTAATTATTCGTTGGAATATTCAGCGTGATGTTATTGTGCTTCCTAAATCGGTTAAGAAAAATAGAATAGCAGAAAATATTGATGTGTTTGATTTTGAACTATCTACTGATGATATGAAAATTATTGATTCATTAAATATGGACAAAAGAGTAGGCTCTGACCCAGAAAATTTTGCATTTTAAAATAGATAAATAATCATTAATAAAGTAAATATTTGAATTAAAAACTGGTGTAATCGGAAACTAAATCCTGATGTGACCCCCAAAAGTTAGACTTGATAGTGTAGTGACTGATGTTACTACACT
>CAYJKT010000076.1:0-1324 GCA_964370775.1 uncultured Eubacteriales bacterium
TAATTTTTTCGCATGAAAGTGCGTTGTTTTTAAATGATTTATCCGACCGAACTCCGTTTATTCACACGGTCACAATAAAAAGTGGAGAATCGGTTTCTAAATTTATTAAAGATGAGTGCAAATGTCATTATGTGAAAAAAGAGCTTTTCAGTATTGGATTGACAGAGAAGAAAACAACATTAGGAAACTTGGTGAAGTGCTATAATGCTGAGAGGACAATTTGCGATTTAATAAGGAATAGAAATAGATGTGACGAAGAAAGTGTGGTGTCTGCCGTAAAAAACTATGCCTTATCAAAAGAGAAAAATTTGAATTTATTAGCAGAATATTCCGCCGTGTTTAAAATAGAAAATAAAATAAGAATGTATATGGAGGTGCTATTATGAGTGGAAATTCAATGAGTTTTAAAGCTAAAATAAATAATTATGCAAAGAAAAATAACATTCCTCCACAGGTAGTACTTCAAAATTATATGTTCGAAAGATATTTAGAAAGGTTATGTGTCTCAAAATATTCCGATAAGTTTATTATTAAAGGTGGAGTGTTAATTGCCTCTATAGTAGGTCTTGACACACGTTCTACAATGGATTTAGATGTAACTCTTAAAAATCTTCCTTTGACTGAGACGGATTTAATAACAGCAATAAAGGAGATAAGTTTGGCTGCAATAGATGATAGTATCACTTTTAAATTTGTATCCCTTACAAATATTAGGAAAAAAGATGTTTATGGGGGATATAGGGTAAGAATTGATGCAGTTTTTGAAAATATTACAACCCCGTTGTGGATAGATGTTTCAGTAGCAGATGTGATTACTCCGTCGCCAGTTGAATATGTCATTGAAAGCATATTTGAAGATAAAAAAATTAAACTCAATGGATATAATATTGAAACTATACTTGCGGAAAAAGTGGAAAGTATATTGAGCTTAGGAATATTAAGCACCAGACCTAGAGATTTTTATGACGTGTATATCCTGACAAAAACTAAAAAATATAGTAAGGAGATTTTTAAGGAGGCACTGGCGAATACTTCAAAGCATAGAGGTAGTAGCGAAAATATTAAAGAAACAGAAAAAATCATTTTGCTTCTCGAAAATAACCAGTCACTTAAAACGCATTGGCTGAAATACCAAAACACATTTGACTATGCTAAAAATATCAGTTTTAGTGAAACGATAGAAGCGATTAGAAATGTATTAGGTTAATAATCTGGGCTACGAGTTCAAACCCTATATAAAAATAAAAAGATATCCAAACCTGTTACACATTCCATAAGGTGTGACACATTTGGATGTCATCTGTGTTGTACGGGGTTCGAACTC
>CAYJKT010000077.1:0-1310 GCA_964370775.1 uncultured Eubacteriales bacterium
AAAATAAATTTAACATTTAATTTTTTAAATCATCGTAAATGTATATAATTATTTAATACCTAGATTTGTTTTAAGCCAACAAAAACTAATGCATAAATCTTATGCTTGCATCAATTTTGCGATATCGTCTTCAGCATTGGCAATAGGGGCAAGATTCCAATTATCTATGAGCACTTGTAGAACATTTGGTGAAATAAACTTTGGCAAACTCGGTCCTATTTTTATATTTTTTATGCCAAGTGCAAGAAGTGTTAAAAGTATGGAAACAGCTTTTTGCTCATACCATGAAAGAACGAGTGAAAGTGGTAAATCGTTTACTGAACAGTTCAACGCTTCTGCCAATGCTACTGCTACTTGCACAGCGGCATAGGCATCGTTACATTGCCCTAAATCAAGCAAACGAGGAAAATCGCCTATCATTCCCAAGTCTTTATCGAAAAACCTAAATTTTCCGCAAGCAAGTGTCAGAATTAATGTGTCTTTCGGAGTTTTTTCCACAAATTCAGTATAGTAGTTTCTACCACTTTTTGCTCCATCGCAACCGCCGACGAGGAAGATGTGCTTAATTGTACCACTTTTTACGGCATCAAGCACAGCAGGAGCCGCATCAAGCAAGGTTTTACGTCCAAAGCCTACTGTAATATCTTTTCCAACAAGCTCATCGGTAAAACCGTCAAGTTCAAGAGCTTTTGTGATAAGTGGGGTAAAATTCTTGTCTTCACAATGTGTCACATTTTCCCAAGCAACAGCACCCGTTGTAAATATTTTTTCACTGTATCCACTTGGATTTTGTATGCAATTTGTTGTAAACAAAACAGCTCCGGGGAAAGCTTCAAGTTCAGTTTTTTGATTTTGCCATGCTGTGCCGTAATGCCCTACAAAATGTGGAAATTCTTTGAGTTTTGGGTAAGCATGTGCAGGCAACATTTCGCCATGTGTGTATATATTTATTCCTTTGCCATCTGTCTGTTTCAAAAGAATATATAAATCTTGTAAATCGTGCCCTGAAATAAGTATGGCTTTTCCTTTTTTATGCCCAAGGTTTACACTTGTCGGGATTGGATGCCCGAATGCTTCAGTATTGCCTTCCTCTAAAAGCTCCATAGCTCTCAAATTCATTTTTCCGCACTCAAGCACAAGTTCAAGTGCACGTTCAAGCGAAAGAGTTTCACTGTTTTCATCAGTAATTACAGCATACACAAGTGCTTTTTTGATGAAATTATACACAGCTGCATCGCTTTTTCCAAACACTTCTGCATGGTCAACATAGGCGGCAACACCTTTTATTCCATAGAGCAGAATTTCAAGAG
>CAYJKT010000078.1:0-1282 GCA_964370775.1 uncultured Eubacteriales bacterium
TTGAGAATTCTGAGGCTCGTATTTATCATAACTTTTCTCAGTTACTATATAAATACCGGGCACAAGATTGGGTATGTTTATTTTACCCTCTGAGTTCGTAGTTGCATTTTGGTTTATACCTTCGCCTGATATTGTAAAATCAATACCGCTAACATTTCCGTCTTCACTGGTTTTAATTATTTCACAATTTCCGTATTTTTCAACTACTACATTAATTCTTATAGCTTTGGGGTCACCATAAAAACCTACTGTTCCAATGTCTTGAAGTACAGGGTGATAATGATAAAGTCCGGGTGTCATATTCGCAAGATAATTGGCATTAATATTATATCTAAAAACAATAGTGCCACTTGTGCTTTCTAAAGACTCAGCGGTAATGTTTACTTCATTACCGATTTTAGATACAGCTACTCCTGTGTCGTTATATATAGTCGAATCTTCATAATTTTCAAATACACCGTTTGTGTCTTGTATTGTTACAGATTCTCCAATTTTTAAAGTAACTGTTTGGTCTGCAATGCTTGGTGTGGTATAGAATTTATCAATATTCATATTTACAGTGTTTTTAAAATTAATCCACCTGTCCCAATTCGCTTGATTCCCCCAAGAGTTTAAATCGTTCATAGAAATTACAGTGCTTGTTCCTTGTATTTCCCAAATCATAAATTGAGAATACATTTCTCGTTCAAGCTCATTTGCTATGTTTGCGGTGTTTAGGTATCTGCCGTAATAATCTATTAAGGTCATTTTATCAAGCAGTGTTTTTTCAGGTTCGCTTGTAGTGTAGCCAGTGTTGTTACCGTTGCTCAGACCAACTCCTTGTTCTAAACAATAAGCTACTCGCTCATCTACTCTTTTCGCCATCCATCCTTCTTGTTTATATCCGTTGCTAAATTGTACTTGTGCAGTATTCAAGTTTAAATCTGTACGAACAACTACAGTTTTTGTGGCACTTCGAGTATATAGTAAGGGTGAATTTATCTCTGCCTGTGCATATATTTCTTCAAGCGATACTGGTAAATAATCATTGCCATAAATCTGCCCGTCATCGCCTAAATATGAGCCGTATTCAGATAAAATATCGCTAAGCGAATTATTAATTGCCGTTGTATCTGTATCTTCCGATACTGAATAAACCGAAGCATTTACAGGGAAAACAGTAAATGCAGTAGATAAAAAAATCAGCACTGCCATAAAAAGTGCTGAGAGTGATTTGATTTTCATATATTTGTCCTTTCATTTGTAAAATAAAAAAGACAAGCTATTTCTAACTTGTCTCTTT
>CAYJKT010000079.1:0-1239 GCA_964370775.1 uncultured Eubacteriales bacterium
AACTGACATTTCAGTTGACAATCGAAATAGGTTATTTGCAAATCTATTTTCTGTATTTTTCAAATTACCCTCTATTGCTGTTAATAAAGTTTCTGATAAAAAGCTTGTACTATTACTTGTGCCAATAAACCCTAAATAAAAGTCAATTGCTTTTTCTATAAACTCAGTTTCGTTTTTAAGGTCTTCAGCTAAAATATGCTTTTCCATTTTAGTTATAACATCTGGTTTTAACCATACTACAACTCTTTCTTTAATGTTCTTATTTCTCATTATTCTCCTTACATCACCTATTACAGCATCTGTTTTTTCTCATGTTTTCGCTATTTTAATAATTGCACAGCACCTAACACAGCAAAAAAGTTAATTTACAGCACCCATATTATTATCAAAAAACTTCGCAAAATCGGTCGGCACTGCCGTCCGATGTGTTCGCAAGGTGCATTCACAGCACCTTGTTTTATCCTGCAAAAATTGTTCGTAACCTTAACCCCCTGTAAATATCTGTAAACCTTGTTTTAAAATGCAGTGCTTGGTAGTGTTATATTTCCGTTCTTTTTTATCCGTGTAAATCTGCACTTTTTATCGTTTTATTCGTGTAAACTTACACGGATTTCGACTGCTGTTTTTTATGGGTGGTATGTTTACCCTGTAAAAAACTTCTTTTCTTATTACGTGTTAAAACTCTCATTATTTTTCTTGTTTTCGTGATACTCTTTCATGCGTTTTGACGCGCTTTCTGAACGCTCTTTTGAAACAGGTAGTTTTAGCAGTATCGACAGCCTATCTTTTGGAAGTATGCAAGTGACAGCACCAGTGTTATCTCTTGACTTTATTTTGAAAATCTCAGGGTGTTCGGCTACTGCTTTCTCAATTTTTCGTATTAATGAAGCGTTGTAAGTGTATATTTCAGCGGGCTCATTTGTCTCACTAAAAAGTACTATTGTTTCACGCTCTGCATTACTTAACTTCATTGGCCACTCCTTTTTTACTCTTACTCTCAATATATTCCTGTATGTTTTTAGGGACGTTTTTGCTATATAACACTGCAATATATTTCTCAATTTCCTCTTGAAGTAAGAGTTTTTTCTTGTCTAAATGGAAGTTTAACACCTCTATTTTTTCACTATCATAGCTTACTGTAATGTTAATCTTTTTCAAACTTTGCCTCCTTTCACCAGTCAAAGCCATACACTTCTATTCGTGGTTCTAACTGTTTTTCTTGTCCTGTAAACTTTGGAA
>CAYJKT010000080.1:0-1143 GCA_964370775.1 uncultured Eubacteriales bacterium
GACACTTCTTGTCCTCACTGCAAAACCAAGCTATCACATCTTAGTATGGCGAGTTTTTCATTTAACAAAACTGAAGGAGCTTGCCCAAAATGTAATGGCATTGGTGTTGTAAAAGATGTGGATTTATCTAAACTTATTGATACAAACCTTACTATAAAAGAGGGTGCTATCAAAATTTGGGGTAACGAAACTTTTTGGGAGCATTACTCAAATACATTTGAGGCTTGTGGTAAGCATTATGGTTTTACTTTTGATGTTTCAAAACCTGTTAAAGACTATAACGAACTTGAAATGCTCGTACTTCTTGATGGTGTAGACTGCGAGGAATTTAAAAAGCAGTTTCCCAATATCAAAAAGCCAAAACGAGTTATGGACGGTTATGTCGAGGGACTTCGCACCTTTGTAAATAAAAAAGTGGTGGAGTCTGCTACGAAAAAAGTCGCTAATCCTGTTATTGCAAATGCTATTGGAAGCACTCCTTGTGATGAATGTCATGGTACAAGGCTTGGATTTGACGGTAGGACTGCAAAACTTTGTGGTAAAACCATAATAGAAGTCAGCGCTTTTACAATGTCATTACTTGTAGAGTTTTTGGAAGATGTTTTGTCAAACCTATCTCCATCAGCTAAGGAAATTGCGACAGTGGTAATAGGTGATATTCTGAAACGTGCAAACGGCATTGTGAAAATCGGGCTTGAATATCTTTCTATAGACCGACCAGTCAGCACCCTTTCAGGTGGTGAAAGCCAGCGAATTCGCCTTGCTAGTATTTTGGAAAGTGGTCTTACTGGGGTATTATACATCTTAGACGAGCCGACCATAGGACTTCACGCACGAGATACTTTGTTACTGCTAAAAGCAATAACAAAACTGCGTGACCTTGGCAACACAGTTATCGTTATTGAGCATGATATGGATTTTGTAAAGCAGTGCGATTATGTCATTGATTTTGGCATAGGTGCAGGCTCTCTCGGTGGTGAAATTGTAGCAAGTGGCACAGTTTTGGAAGTTTCACAAAATGAAATCTCAAAAACTGCAAAGTATTTGAGAGATGAAAAGGCCAAACCAAACGATAAAAAAATAACTATGAGCAGATTTATCGAAGTTAAAAATGCCACTGCACACAACCTTAAAAATGTATCG
>CAYJKT010000081.1:0-1092 GCA_964370775.1 uncultured Eubacteriales bacterium
TGCTCATTATCCACAACAACTGCTTGTGCTACCACTACAACAGCTACCATTACTGGAAGTTTCACAACAACCACCAGTAGAACCACCACAGCTTGCAGCATAGGGTGAACATTTGTTATTTTCTGTTGTACCGTTTTTGATATTGTCACTATAAATTTTTAGTCGCTCTTTTCTAAGAGTATCAAGTTCTGGTTTGTCGTAAACTATGCTCATTCCGTCATAAGGTTTTGTTCCACAAGCAAAGGCTTGTTCGCCCTCAATCTCAATTACGCAAGCTCCACAACCCCCATGTTTTCTATTGTTTCTAAAACACGGGGCAATCATAGTTACACCATGTTTGTGTGCAATTTCTACAATATTATCCTCTGCATTTTCTACGTCCATTTCTTTGCCATCAAATATAATTTTCATTCTAAAATCCTCCGTTAATTTTTAGTATGAGCAATTAATATGCCCATCCACTAAGTAAGACGAAGTAATTTGAAAAAGGTCACACTTATTTGCAATCACTATCTTTACAACATTCTTTGTTCGTTCTTTCATACTCTAAAACATTGCCTTGTCCATCGGTAGTGAAATTACAACAATCAAACATTATAGATTTGAGTTTTTCTCTTGCTCTCGATAATCTCATCTTAGAAGCAGAAACTGATATGCTTAGTTTATCTGAGATTTCCTTATGACTAATATCACCATTATAGTATAAGTCTAATATTTCTTTTTGCTCATCAGCCATTGAATACAGAACTTTGTTAATACAGTTGGAAATTTCTTCGTTTAAACTTTCTTCGGAGTTTTCATTAAAGCCAAGAAAATTTTCATATTCTGAAATATCTACTGTAAGTGATTTCTTTTGTCTGTAATAGTCAGTAATAGAATTTTTGGTTATTGAGTAAACCCAAGAACGGAGTTTAATATCATCTGTTAATGTATTCAAATTTTTGTAAACTTTAATAAAAACAGTTTGCAGAATATCTTCAGCATCTTGTAGGTTAGATACTTTGCTATTAATATACCTAAGCAATTCATCACTAAAATCATTCCAGATTGATTTTATATCTTCTGCCATTAAAGAGCCTCCTATTATATAAA